>JBJMWF010000001.1:0-3295 GCA_045810265.1 Vitreoscilla sp.
ATCGCGCAGCCGACCTGGTTGCCAGGTACGGCCAGATGACCAACGAGGAACTCGAGCCGCAGGAGATCCAGGTCAGTGTCGGCGGACGCATGATGCTCAAGCGCACCATGGGCAAGGCCGCTTTCTGCTCGCTGCAGGACGCCACCGGCCGCATCCAGCTGCGGGTCGCGATCGACAACGTCGGCGAGGAGGTCTACAGCCAGTTCAAGCACTGGGACCTGGGCGACATCCTGGGCGCCGAGGGCACGCTGTTCATCACCAAGACGGGCGAGCTGACCATCAAGGTCATGAAGCTGCGCCTGCTGACCAAGTCGCTGCGCCCGCTGCCCGACAAGTTCCACGGCGTGTCCGACCAGGAGGTGAAGTACCGCCAGCGGTATGTCGACCTGATCACCGACGAGGAAGCCCGCAAGCGCTTCCGCGCCCGCAGCGCGGCGCTCGGCGAGATCCGCGCGTTCATGGTGGCCAACGGCTTCATGGAAGTCGAGACGCCGATGCTGCACCCGATCCCGGGCGGCGCCAACGCCAAGCCCTTCGTCACGCACCACAACGCGCTCGACCAGGCGATGTACCTGCGCATCGCACCCGAGCTGTACCTCAAGCGCCTGATCGTTGGCGGCTTCGAGCGCGTGTTCGAGATCAACCGCAGCTTCCGCAACGAAGGCATCTCGGTTCGGCACAACCCCGAATTCACGATGATGGAGTTCTACGCGGCGTACTGGAACCACCACGACCTGATGGACTTCACCGAGCAGGTGCTGCGCCATGCGGCGATCGCCGCCACCGGCTCGGCCGCCCTCAACTACGCCGGCAAAGAAGTCCACCTGGACAAGCCCTTCGCCCGCCTGACCGTGCGCGATTCGCTGGTCGAGCACTGCGGCCTGACGATCGCGCAGACCGAGGACAAGGACCTGCTGCGCCAGCGCATCGTCGCGGCCGGCGAGAAGGCCCCCGCGCACTGGACGCTCGCCGAGCTGCAGTTCGGCCTGTTCGAGGCCGAGGTGGAAGCCAAGTTGTGGCAGCCCACCTTCATCATCGACTATCCGGTCGAGGTCAGCCCGCTGGCGCGCGCCTCCGACACCGACCCGGCCATCACCGAGCGCTTCGAGCTGTTCATCACCGGGCGCGAATACGCCAATGGGTTCTCCGAGCTGAACGACGCCGAGGACCAGGCCGCGCGGTTCCAGGCCCAGGCCGCCAACAAGGACGCGGGCGACGAGGAGGCGATGTTCTACGACGCCGACTTCGTCCGCGCGCTCGAATACGGCATGCCCCCGACCGGCGGCTGCGGCATCGGCATCGACCGCCTGATGATGCTGCTGACCGACAGCTCCAGCATCCGCGACGTGATCCTGTTCCCCGCATTGCGTCACGAAGGCTGAGCCTGCTCATCTGATCGGTTAGCCACCTTCGGGTAAGCGATCAAGAAAATTAACCCGCGGGCAATTGACCGCCGGCGGGACGAGGATTAGTGTTGATCCTCCCATCCCGCCCGGAGGTCTGCCGTGTCCACACGCCTGCAGGAACTCGACGAGATCGAGACCAGTATCTGGAGCGAGCTCGAGCGATGCGTGGCCAGCCGGCCGCGCGCCGACTCCGGCGAGACGGATGCGGACGAACCGCCGCATGAGTGGCGCGTGGCCGTGCTGGCCACCGTCGACGACGGGCAGGCCGATGCGCGCAGCCTGGTGCTGCGAGAGGTGGACGCGGCCGAGCGCCGCCTGGTCTTCTACACCGACGCGCGCTCGCCCAAGGTGCGCCAGATCGAGCAGTCGCCGCAGGGCACGCTGATCTTCTACAGCCGCAAGCTGGGCCAGCAGCTGCGCATGCAGGTGCGGCTCAACGTCGAGACCACCGGCCTGGCCGTGTCCTCGCGCTGGGCCAAGCTGCAGACCTCGGCCGGCGCGCGCGACTACCAGTCCGTCGCCGCCCCGGGCCGACCGCTCGATGCGCCGCTGTCGGAGCTGGGCGTGCGGGGCCATTTCGCGATGATCGAGGCGATGGCCGAGACGGTCGACTGGGTGGAGTTGCACCCCCAGGGGCATCGTCGCGCATTGCTGGGCGGCCAAGGGTCGCGCTGGGTGCAGCCTTAAGCGCCGGCCGCCACCGGCCAGCTGAGGGTTTCCTCCCGCGACCGATACGCCCGGTTACGCGAAGCCCGCCATTCGGGAAGGCATGATCGCGGGCATGCATTTTCCGGGTTCCTTTCGACGCAGCCGGGCGCACGGCGTCCGCGCCCTTGCCGCCACCATCGTCCTGGCCGCGCTGATGGCCGGCTGCGGTGGCTTGCGTCCTGCGCCGCCGCCCGCGCCCGTGCCGGCAGCGCGCCACGTCGAGACACCGACCGACGCCGGCCTGCCCGCCTCGGCCGCGCGCGCGCTGAGCCAGCGCTTCCCGTACATGCATGCGATCGGCCACAGCGCCGGCCATCTGCAGGTGGACGACGCCGACGACCTGGCCGTCGTGCTGGCGCCGATCGGCCAGTCGCATGACGCCGTCGTCGCGCTGCTGGTGACCGGCGCCGGCGGCGAGTACCGCGTGGCCACGTCCACCAAGGTGATCGCGCCCGGCTGCGAGCCGTGCACGACCACGGTGGACATCGCGCACCACCTGCTGTCCGTGCACGTGATGCGGCCGTCGGACCCGGAGTTCGAACGCGTCACCTACCAGTTCGGCTACCGCGATTCCGACGATGCGCTGCGCCTGGTCGGCGTCACCGCGGCGCAGCCGGCCGGCGACGACCCGATCGCGCACAGCTATGCGATCAGCACCAACCTGCTCAACGGCGCCAAGGTCGACATGCTGGACGCGGGGCAGAGCGACCCGGCGCGCCGGCGCGAGCTGCGCTCCACCGTGTCGCTGCGGCCGGCGCTGTCGTTCGACACGTTCGCCTTCACGCCGCAGGCCCTGGGCCCGGAGCTGCGGCGCCAGCCCGTCTCCGCGTTCGAGCAGGCCGATTCGCTGCCGTCCCCGGCCAGCGCGCTGCTGCACACGCGTTTCCCCGGCACCATCGTCCTGGCGCACAGCGTGGGCAGCTTGCGTGCGGAAGGCGGGCGTGACATCGCGGTCGTGCTCGCGCCGGCTCCGGGCACCGAAGGCGACACCATGCTGGCGCTGCTGCTCGCCCAGGCGGACGGCAGCCTGCGCGTGGGCGCGGCCAGCGGCCCGTTGACGCGCAACTGCCGCGGCTGCGACGTGCAGGTGCAGATCTCGCACAAGGCACTGGTCGTGCAGACGACGGCCACCGACACCTTCGGCACGCACGTCACCGGCTACCAGTTCGTGGCCGCGGGCC
>JBJMWF010000002.1:0-18701 GCA_045810265.1 Vitreoscilla sp.
CAGGCGCAGGTACAGGCCGCAGATGTTCCAGGTCTTGCCGGTGCCGGCCGAGGCCTCGATCTGGCGGATGCCTTCCAGCGGGCAGTCGAAGACGTCCAGCGGCTCCAACCGGCGTGTCATTCAACCTCCAGGCAGGCGATCAGCGGGTCGAACACCGCCATGGCGTTGGCGTAGAACTCGTCGACCACCTCGGGCGAGAACGGGTCAGGCCGGCCGCGCAACGCGAGACGGTAGCCGGCGTCGTGGCCCTCGGCGTAGTCGCTGAAGCCACCCGTGCGGAAGGCGGCGGCGGCCTTGGCCGGGCCCTGGCGATCGCCGTTCATCCACTCCCAGGCGGCCCGCGGGAAGAAGGCCAGCGGCTCGCGCAGGCCCTTGGCGTAGAGCTCGACCAGCGCGCGCAGCTGCGCCTGCGGATCGTCGCATTCGGTGAAGAAGAAGCGGCCGTCGCGCGCGATGCCGGTGGTGACCGGCAACACGCCGGGCGGCGCACCAGCGCACAGCAGCAAGTGCGGCAGCCAGGCGTCGAGGTAGTCGAGCGCCGACTGCTTGGCGTAGCGATGGCGCAGCAGGCCGCGCGGGCGCAGGTCGGCGAATTCGCCGTGCAGGCGCCAGGGCTGGCCGTCGATGTCGAAGCTCAGTTCGATGGCGTGCGGCGGCAGCGCCGGCTGTTGCGTGTGTTCGCGCACCTGCTCGGCGAAGTCGCTCAGGCCGGCGAGCTCGCGCTCGAGAAAGCGCATGCCGAAGCCGCCAGCGGGCACGGCGGTGCCCGCCAGCGCCAGCGTGCGGGCGGTCTCCGGCGGCAGGCCTTCGAGCAGGGCGGGCAGCAGCAGGCGCGTCAGTGGCGCACGGCCGCTGTTGTCGGGGACGAAGGGCTCGTCGTCCTGCAGCTGCTCGTCCTCGCGACGAAGGGCGATGCCCAGCCGCTGCTCGAGCAGGAAACGGCAGGGGTTGCGCAAGAAGGCCGACAGGCGCGTCAGCGGCACGTCGCGCCAGGCGGCGTCGACCGGCGGCAAGGGCTGTGCGATGAACGGCGCGGCGGACGCGGCGTCGGCTGCGGCGTCGTCATCGGCCTCCCAATCGTCGTCCTGCTGCGACGCGGTCTTGGCCGCGGCCGCGGGCATCGCGAGGCTTTGCTGCAGCGCCTGCGCGTAGTCGGCCTGGAAGCTGCGCAGTCGCTGATCCGGCGCCGCGACCTCGAAGGCCTGTGCCGCGAACGGCTGCAGCGGGTGCTCGACGACCAGCGTGCGCCGCGCGTCCGCGCGTGAGGCGGCGCTCGCGGGCGCCTGGGCCAGCGCGGGGATCAGCGTCTCCAGCAGTTCGGCCACCAGCACCGAGGCCGGGCGCGCCGAGTTGTCGCGCACGCTGCGCCCGGCGTAGCTCAGGTGCACGCGTTCGCGCGCGGCCAGCAACAGATCGAGGAAGAGGTTGCGCTCGTCGAAGCGGCGCTGGCGGTCGCCGCGGCGCGGCGCGAAGTTCATCAGGTCGAACTCGGCCGGACGCGCGGTGGTGGGAAACGCGCCGTCGTCCAGCCCGATGGCGCAGATGACGCGGAACGGAACGTTGCGCAGGCTGCTCATCGCCGCGAACGTGACCATGCCGGTGGGCACGCCGCCGCGCGCCGGATCGTCGAAGCGCTGTTCGAGCGCGGTCCGCACGACGTCGAACGCCAGCGGCGTGGTGAGCCCGCTCCTGTTCCACTGATCCTGCAGCTTGTCGATTTCCGTGTCGACCTCGCGCAGGTCTTCCAGATCGGCGTCGGCGGGGGCGATGAAATCGCGCAGCGCGTCGGCCAGGATCGCCGGCCAGTCGGAGGGCAGGCGCGGCGCGGCGACCCGATCGCGCAAGGATTTGAGCGCGTCGACGAAGCGCCAGAACGCGCCCAGCGTGAGCGCGCCCGAGCCCTCGGCGTCGCCGGCCGGCAGCCGGCCCTGGAAGGGCGCGCCCAAGCGGGAGGGCAGTGCGTAGCCGAGGAACAGGCGGTCCAGGCCGTCAGCGAAGCTGTGGCGCGCCTGCGCCGGCACGTCGAAGCCTCCGCGGTGATCGGCGTCGAGTGCCCAGTGGATGCCGGCAGCCACCAGCCAGTCGCGGATCTGGTCGAGGTCGTCCTCGGCCAGGCCGAAGCGACGGGCGACGACCGGTTGCTGCAGCAGGCCGAAAACGTTGTTGACGGCAAAGCGCGACGCCACCAGCGCCAGCGCGTCCAGCAGCGCGCGGGCCGGCGCGTTGACCTGGGCGCGGGCGCGGCCGCTGATGGTGTAGGGCAGGTGGCGCTCGCGCGGCGCAGTGCCGAAGACGGCGTCGATCAGCGGCGCGGCGGCGTCGAGGTCGGGTGTGACCACGAGGATGTCGCCCGGCTGCGGCGGATTGGGGCCCGCCATGAGCGCCAGCAGGCGGTCGTGCAGGACCTCGAGCTCGCGCGTGAGCGAATGGCAGACATGCACCTCGATGCTGCGGTCGCCCGCCAGCGCCGCCAGCGAGCCGGGCGCCAGCTCGCGCATCTCGAGCACGGCGTCGTGCAGCGCGCCCAGCACGCTGGCCTGGCTGGCCGGCTCGAAGACAGCGTCCTCGACCACGCCTTGGCCGGCGGCGTCGACGAGCAGGCCCAGCGCCGACTTCGTCTGCTGCCCCCAGGCGGCCAGCAGCCGGTTGCCCTGCTCGTGATGGGCCGCCTGGCCGCGCGCGCCCAGGTAGGCCAGGCGGCGCGGCTCGACCACATCGAACCAGAACTCCTGGCATGGGTTGAGCACGTAGGCATGCAGGTCGAGGTGCTGGCCCAGCCGCTGCAGCAGCTCCAGGTGCACCGGTGGCATGGTCGGCAGGCAGAACACATGGGCGCTCGCAGGCAGCTTGTCCATGCCGGCCAGATTGATGCCGTGCGCGTCGAGCAGGTCGAGCAGGGCGAGGATGGGATGGCGGCCGTTGCTGCCGGTCTCCAGCGCTAGCCGGCGCCACAGCGCGGCCTGCCATTGCTGGTCGAGCGCGGCGCCGTCGTCGGCGCCGGGCAGGGAAACGGCCTCGCCACGAAACCAGGCTTCCATCCATTCCGGGCGGTAGACCAGGTACTGGTCGAACAGGCCGGCGACGCGTTGCGCCAGCTCGTGGCGCATCACCGTGTCGGCCTTGGCCAGCCACGCGGCGAGCCGCGGCTGCGCCTGGCTCCACGCCGCGTCCTCGAAGGCGGCCAGGATGCGCCAGGCGAACACGTCGGCGTCGAACCGGGCGGACTCGGGCCAGTCGGGCACCAGCCGCTCGGTCTGCTGCCACAGCCAGCGTGCGAGGTACTCGAAGTGGACGTTGGCGCAGACGCCCTGGCGCCGCGCCAGCTCGATGATCAGGCGCCGGGTGATGGCCGCGCTCGGCACGATGATCTCGTCGGCCTCGAACGGCGACCGGCCGGCCGCCTGCTCGCCCAGCCGCCGGACGAGCTGGTCGGCGAGGGTCTCGAAGCGGTTGGCGAAATGGAGTTGCAGCATGCGGGCAGGAGGACGTCGACGCCGATTGTGACGGCACCGCGGGAGACCGCCCGCGGCTTCTTGTCCGGTTATCCTGCCTTTTGACCGGCTCAGGACATGAGCCAGTGCGGCGCCCGCAGCGGTCGAATCGACCGCAGCACCGCCTGGAGCGCCAAGGTCGAGACCGGTCCGTCGGATGAGTCCGATCGAATCGGCAGGTTTCGAGCAATTCGACGGAATTGGCCTGGTGTTCGACCTGCATCCGCTGCGCGCAAAGGACGAGCCTCGCTATATTGCAGGTCAGCGCTTTTGCTTCGCGCCCGGTGCCGTCATCGAGCCGGATCAGGCCCGAACGAATGACGCGACCGTACTCACCGCCTGAGCTGCCGCTCGACAGGCGTTGTGCAAGCCAGGCTACTTTCCTGAACGCAAGCCAGACAAGATGAATCTATATGAATGGGCCACCGGCCAGGTGACCCGGAAATCGTTCGCACAGAAGTACCTGGCTGCCGCGCGCGCCGCCGGCCACGCCGACGCCGTGTACGACGAGGCGCAATTCGCCGTTCGTTTCGACGGCGACGACTCGACCGACGTCGCATTCCTGGCCAGTCCCTACGCACGCTACTGCCAGACGGGGAGATCGCAGCGCGCGGCTGCGCTTAGAGAGATGATCTCGTCGCGCCAGAAGAACAAGGCGGCCTTGCAGGGAGCGCCTTGCGGGCCTGATCAGCTGTTGCCGGTGATACGCGACCGATCGCACGCGTGGTTCGTCCTCATGCAGTTGGCCGAGAACATTCCTGGCGCCAGCTTCGATGCCTCGCGTCAGATCATCGGCCAAGACCATGCGGTCAGCCTCGTCCAGGACGCGCCGACGGCAGTTCGTCATCTCAATGCGAAGGAACTGGACGGGCTTCAAATGACGTTCGCGGACGCTTTGATCCAAGCCGGACACAACCTCAGACGCATGTCTGGCGACCGGTGGCGGAAGATCGCTCCGCACGTCTATCTGGGCGATTGGGGCGACGGCTACGAATGTTCGCGAATCCTGCTGCCGGACCTCATCTGCCGGCTGGACCTGCCCGGCCGGCCTGTCGCGCTGACGCCGTGCGACGGCACCTTGCTCGTCACCAGTGATCGAAGTGCCGAAGGCCAGCTCGCAATTGTTGACGCCGCACTGTCGGCAATGGATCAAGGGCCACGTCACATCTGCGACGAGATGCTGGTGCTGGATGACGGCGTGTGGCGCACCTTCGTGTCTGACGATGCCCAGGTGCTTGCACGGCACCATGAACTGCGTACCCGGATTCGAAAAGGCCGTTACGACCAGCAGAAAGCCATGCTGGATGGCCGTCCCGGAGACATCGATGGACGCCCGTTCGTGGCCAGCTACCTGGCTTACAAGGGGGACGAAGGCGTGTTCTCCGTCGCCACCTGGTCCGAGGGGGTGGAGTCTTGGCTGCCAAAAACCGATGTCATCGTATTCGTCAGGTCGCCGAAGGACGGCGTGCAGCCTGAATTGGTCAGGGTAGGCTGGGATATCGCATTCGACTACCTCGCTGCCTCGATGATCGCAGTACCGGATGTCGTGCCTGAGCGGTTCCACGTCCTCGAGTTTCCTTCGAGCTCCCTGCTCGAGCAGCTGAGTACCGCGGTCCAGGTCTGAGGCGGCGACAGACCGCGCCGCCGCAGACCCTGCGCGACGGCGCTTGCGTCAGGGCACTGATCAGTGCCGACTTCGCGGGGCGTGCCGGCGCCGGCCGGGAACTCAGTTCGCGGCTTCGACCGAGCCGGAGCCCGAGACGTGGCGCGAGACGTCGCGCGGGTGTCCCGAGTAGGTGATGTCCCCAGAGCCGGCCACCTTGGCCTCCAGCGCCTCGGTGGCGTTGACGTGCGCGTCGCCCGAGCCGCTGATGCTCACGCTGACCTTGCGGGCGGTGAAGTTGCGGGCGTTGATGTCGCCCGAGCCGGCGACGCCGAAGCGTGCCTCATCGGCGCTGCCGGAGAGCACGACGTCGCCCGAGCCGGCGATGCTGAGCGCGAACTGGCCCAGCTGCGCGTTCTCGATGCGCAGGTCGCCCGAGCCGGCGATGCTCGATTCGAATCGCGGGGCCGACAGCTTGTCGATGTGCAGGTCGCCGCTGCCGTGCTGCTGGGCAGCCGTCAGCGAGGTGAAGACGACGTCGACGAAGACGTCGTGGTGCGTGTGGAAGCTGCTGCCCTTCTTCAGGCGCACGACCAGCTTGTCGCCCTCGACCACCGTCTCGACCAGGGGCTCGATGTTGTCGTCGGCGTGCACCGTGACGCTGGGGGTCGTGCCCTGGTGGGCATGCACGTCCACCGAGCTGTCCATGCGCAGCACCGAGAAGGCGCCCACCGGGCGCGCCACCGTCACCTGCTTGCCGGAGCCCGCGATGGTGTTGCCGTCGCCGGTGGAAAAGTTGATCGTCAGGGCGTGCGCGGGCAGCGGCATCGCGCACGCCGTGATGACGGCGGCCGCCGTGATGGCCAGCGTGGCGACGAGGTGGGTGGCGTTGGCGGTCAAGCGGCGCATGGGGGCTCCTGGGTTCGTTGTCGAGGCGATGGAGCGGACTGTAGGGATGCGGGCGTGACCCGTCGCGGCCGAGGCGACGCGTTGTGGCTCGAGGACGACCAAACGCCGGCAGCGCCGACGAACTGCGGCCCCCGGCCTTCAGTCGGCGGGCTTCTGGCTGGGCTGCCAGCGGCCTTCGACGAGCGTCTCGTAGGGCCGGAACTGCACCTTGTAGGCCATCTTGGGGCTCTCGGCTATCCAGTAGCCCAGGTACAGGTAAGGCAGGCGCAGCGACTTGGCCTGCTCGATCTGCCACATCACGGCGTAGGTGCCGAAGCTGCCTTTGACGTCCGGATCGTAGAACGTGTAGACGGCCGACAGCCCGTCGCTGAGGATGTCGGCGATCGCCACCATGCGCAGGGCGCCGGGCGCGCCGCCTTCGTCCGGGTCGCGGAACTCGATCAGGCGGGTGTTGACCCGGCTTTGCAGCAGGAACTGCGTGTACTGGTCGACGCTGTCGTGGTCCATGCCGCCGCCGGCGTGGCGCCCGGCCTGGTAGCGCAGGTAGAGCTCGTAGTGCTCGGGCACGAAGGCCAGCCGCATCACGCGCACCTTCAGGCCGGCATGCGCCAGCCACGCCCGGCGCTGGCTGCGGCTGGGCTGGAAGGCGTTGACCGGCACGCGCATGGGCACGCAGGCGCGGCAGCGGTCGCAATAGGGCCGGTACGTGAACACGCCGCTGCGCCGGAAGCCGCTCGAGACCAGCGCGGAATAGGCCTCCGCATGGATCAGGTGCCCCGGCGTGGCGACCTGCGAGCGCGCCATCCGTCCGGGCAGGTAGCTGCACGGGTAGGGCGCCGTCGCATAGAACTGCAACGACGCGAAAGGCGCTTCCTTCGGGTGGGTCACGGCGACAGGTCGTGGGAATGGACGGCGGAGGACGGGGCAGGGGACAGGCCCGGATCGAGCGCTGCCCAGATCCGGAAATCATAGGCCCAGACGGGCGCCGGCGCGCGCGCGACCAGCGCCTGCACCTCGCGTTCGAACGCCGCGCGCGGGATCGGTTCCGCGCCCAGGCTGGCCAGGTGGCCGGTGGCCTGCTGGCAGTCGATGGCGGGCATGTCGTTCCAGCGGCAGAACGCGACCAGCCCGGCCAGCGCGATCTTGGAGGCGTCGGTGCGGTGCGAGAACATCGACTCGCCGAACATCATGCGCCCGAGGTTGACGCCGTAGAGCCCGCCGACGAGCTCGCCGTCGATCCAGGTCTCGACGCTGTGCACGTCGCCGGCCCGCGCCCATTCGCCGTACGCCGCCTGCATTTCCGGCACGATCCAGGTGCCGTCCTGGCCGTCGCGCGGCGTTTCGGCGCAATAGGCCATCACCTGCGCTGTGTCGTGGTCGAAGCGCAGTTCACAGCCGGGCGTGCGCAGGAAGCGGCGCAAGGTCTTGCGCAGCGAGTGCGACAGCCGGAAGTCGCGCGTGCGCAGCAGCATGCGCGGGTCGGGCGACCACCACAGCACGGGCTGGCCGGGGCTGTACCAGGGGAAAACGCCGTTCGCATAGGCGTCGCGCAGGCGCTCGATCGACAGGCCGCCGCCGGCCGCGAGAAGGCCGGGCGCCTCCGAGTGCTCGTCCAGCGCCCAGGAGGTTGGTGGCAGCGGTGAATCAGCTTGCAGCCAGGGGATCGCCATGGACGCAAGGATACTTCGGGGCGAAATCGCCGGTGTGCGAATGGGCGGGCTGGCTGGCCCGCGTTGCGGCGGGATGCCGGTTCGGGCGGCACGCGCCCGCACGCGGGCCCGCGGGCCGCAGGCCCTCGGGCGGCCCCGTCAGAACTGGATGCCGCTCTTGCTGGGCGGCGGCAGCAGCGGCGCCGGAGCCGATGGCGCCGCGGTGGCCGGCGTCGCCGCGGTGGTCGTCACGGCGGGCGGCGCCAGCGCCACGGCCTGCGGCCAGCGGTAGCCGGTCAGCCTCGCCTGCGCGGGGTAACCGGCGGCGTCCAGATAGGCCTGCAGGTCGTTCGAGGAGTAGCCCTTCATCGTCTGGGTGCCGATGGTGATCACCGGCAAGGTCGTGCTGGCGAAGCGGGCTTGCAGCGCCGCGATGTCGGCGTCCAGCGTGATCGAGTATTCGTTGAACGGCACGCCGCGCTTGCGCAGGGCGTCGCGCGCCTGGTCGCAGGCAGCGCAGGACTTGGCGGCGTACAGGGTGACCGGGTACTTGGCCGTCGCCTGGCGCGTCTCGTAGGGCATGCCGCCCGCGGCGTTGCCGTTGGAGGCGGCGGGCGCGCTGTTGTCCATGCGGATGTCCGCCGCGGTGGGGGGCTTGTCGGTGTAGGTGACCTTGCCGTCAGGGCCGACGATCTTGTACTGCGCCAGGGCGCCGGCCGCCCCGCCGCCCAGCAGCATCGCCACCGCCGCGAGGCGCAGCAGGCGGGTGGAGCGGTTGGCGGCGGACGGGTTGCCGAAGGCGGTTTGCAGGTTGTTCATCGTGGCCATGGTACGGAAGGAAAGGGGAGTCTCGCAAGAGAGGGAATCGGGCGCTCAGGCCGCCGACCGCGCGGCGATGCCCAGGTGCCGCAGCATCGCGTCGATGCTGGGCGCGCGGCCGCGGAACGCCTTGAAGCTGTCGAGCGCGTCGCGGCTGCCGCCTACCTCGAGGATCTCGCGGCGATACCGGCGGCCGGTGTCCAGGTCGAGCACGCCCGACTCCTCGAACGCGCTGAATGCATCCGCCGACAATACCTCGGCCCAGGTGTAGCTGTAGTATCCGGCCGCGTAACCACCGCTGAAAATGTGTGAAAAGCTGTGCTGGAAGCGGTTGAACGACGGCGGCACCAGCACCGCGATCTCGGCCCGCACGGCGTCCAGCGTGGCCTGGATGCGGTCCGCCGCGCCCGGCTGCGAATGGATCAGCATGTCGAACAGGGCGAACTCGACCTGGCGCAGCGTCTGCATGCCGCTCTGGAAGGTGCGAGCCGCCACCATCTTGTCGAACAGCGGGCGCGGCAGGGGGGCGCCGGTGTCCACATGCTCGGTCAGCTGCTGCAGGACATCCCACTCCCAGCAGAAGTTCTCCATGAACTGGCTGGGCAGCTCGACGGCATCCCACTCGACGCCCGAGATGCCCGAAACGCCCAGCTCCTCGACTTGCGTCAGCATATGGTGCAGGCCGTGGCCGAACTCGTGGAACAGCGTGATCACGTTGTCGTGCGTGAGCAGCGACTGCCGGCCGTTGACCGGTGCGGCGAAGTTGCACACCAGGTGCGCGACCGGCGTCTGCAGGCCCTGGCCGTCGGCGCGCAGCCAGCGCTGGCGCGCGTCGTCCATCCAGGCGCCCGGGCGCTTGCCGGCGCGGGCGTACAGGTCGAGGAAGAATTCGCCCACCAGCGTGCCGTTGCGCTCGATCCGGTAGAAGCCGACGCTCTCGTGCCAGCCGCGAGCGGATGCCGGCGACGAGACGATCTTGACTTCGAACAGCGTCTCGACGATGCGGAACAGGCCTTCGAGCACCTTGGACAGGGTGAAGTATTGACGCACCTCCTCGTCGCTGAATGCGTAGCGGGCCTCCTTCAGGCGCTCGCTGGCGAACGGGACGTCCCAGGCTTGCAGGTCTTCGATCGCCAGCTCGCGCGCGGCGAATTCGCGCAGCTCGGCAAGGTCGGCGGCCGCGCTGGGGCGCGCGCGACGACCCAGGTCGCGCAGGAAGGCGATGACTTCGTCCGGCGACCCAGCCATCTTGGGCACCAGCGACAGCTCGGCGAAGCTGCGATAGCCCAGCAGCTCGGCCTCCTCCTGGCGCAGCAGCAGCAGCTCGCGCATCACCGGCGTGTTGTCGCGCTCGGCCGGCCCGGCTTCGCTGGCCCGGGTGACGTAGGCGGTGTAGAGCGTCTGGCGCAGCGCGCGGTTGCGGCCCATCTGCATCACCGGCAGGTAGCTGGGGAAATGCAGCGTGAGCTTGCAGCCCTCGCGTCCGTCGGCCTCGGCGGCCGTGCGCGCCACCGCGATCGCGTCCGCGGGCACGCCCGCGAGATCGGTCTCGGGCACGAAGAGGCAGTAGCCGTCGGTCGAGTCCAGCACGTGTTCGGAGAACTGGCGCGACAGCTCGGCCAGGCGCTCCTGGATCGCCGCGTAGCGGGCCTTCTGCGCGCCGCGCAGGTCGGCGCCGCCCAGCTTGAAATCGCGCAACCAGTTCGACAGCGCCTTGCGCCGCACCGGGCTCAGCCGGGCCGCGTCAGCGCCGGCGGCGACCGCACGGTACTTCGCGTAGAGGCGCTCGTCGGCGCCCTGGCGGGTGAAGAATTCAGTGATGCGCGGCAGGTTCTCGGCATGCACGGCGCGCAGCTCCGGCGTGTCGGCCACGCCGGTCAGGTGTTCCACCGCATGCCAGGCGCGCGAGAGGCGCTCGGTGGCGACGGTGAAGACGGCGGACATCACGTCGAAGTCGGGCGGCACGTCGGGCCCGACCACGCGTTCCAGGGCCGCGTCGGCATCTGCCAGCAGGATGTCCATCGCGGGCGTGACGTGCTCGGGACGGATCTCGTCGAAGGCGACCAGTTCGGAACGGGTGAGCAGGGGATTCTTCATGGTGAGGGATGGCAGGCCCGGTTCAGGCGGAGAGATTCCTGGCCGCGCCGGCCACCCGTTCCGCGGATTCGATCGTGTTCATGAGAAGCATTGTGATCGTCATCGGTCCGACACCGCCCGGCACGGGCGTGATAAATGAGGCGATCGGCGCGACGGACGCGAAATCGACGTCGCCGCACAGCTTGCCTTCGTCGTTGCGGTTGATGCCCACGTCGATGACGATGGCCCCCGGCTTGACCATGTCGCCGCGCAGCGTGTCGCGCCGGCCGGTGGCCACCACGACGATGTCGGCCTGGCGGGTGTGCGCGCCGATGTCGGCGGTCGCGCTGTGGCAGATCGTGACGGTGGCGTTGGCCTGCAGCAGCAGCAGCGCCATCGGCTTGCCGACGGTGTTGCTGCGGCCGATCACCACCGCATGCTTGCCGCGGATCGGCACGCCCGTGCTCTCGATCAGCTTCATGCAGCCGAAGGGCGTGCAGGGGCGCAAGCCCGGCAGGCCGGCCATCAGGTCGCCGGCGCTCTGCACCGAGTAGCCGTCGACGTCCTTGGCGGTGGAGATGCGCTCGATCACCTTCTGCGGATCGATGTGCTTCGGTAGCGGCATCTGCACCAGGATGCCGTGGATCGTCGGGTCGGTGTTCAAGGCGTCCAGCCGCGCCAGCAGGTCGGCCTCCGGCATGGACGCGTCGAACTTCTCGAGCACCGAGTGCACGCCGGCGTCGGCGCAGGCCTTGACCTTGTTCTTGACGTAGGTGGCCGACGCCGGATCGTCGCCGACCAGGATCACCGCCAGCCCCGGCTGGTGGCCACGCGCGGTGAGGGCGGCGGCACGTTGCGCGATCTCGGCGCGGATCTGCTTTGACAGCGCGACGCCGTCGATCAGTTGTGCGGTCATGGTGGGGTTCCTTCGAGTCTGAGATGGGGACGCGGTGCCGAAACGAAAAGAGGCCGCTGGAACTCAGCGGCCTCTCGTTGACGGGGTGCGATCAAACCTGCTTGTTGGAAGGCGCGCCGAGCGCGATCTTCAACAGGTCGGCCACCGTGTTGGCGTTGAGCTTTTCCATGATGTTGGCGCGATGCGCCTCCACCGTCTTGATGCTGATGCCCAGGTCGTCGGCGATCTGCTTGTTGAGGCGGCCGGCGACGATGCGCTCGAGCACCTGCGCTTCGCGCGTGGTTAGGCGCTGCAGCAAGGCGTCGCGGCTGGCTTGTTCCTGGTGTTGCGAGAACGCGGAGCGGGCCTGGTCGAGCATGCGTTCGACCAGCGAGACGAGGTCGTCTTCCTTGAACGGCTTCTCGATGAAATCCATCGCGCCCTTCTTCATCGTCGACACCGCCATCGGCACGTCGCCGTGGCCGGTGACGAAGACGATGGGCAACGGGCTCTTGCGCTCGATCAGGCGATCCTGCAGCTCCAGGCCGTTCATTCCGTCCATGCGGATGTCGCAGATGACGCAGGCCACCTCGCGCGGGTCGAAGCGCGACAGGAACGACTCGGCCGAGTCGAAGCACTTGACGCGGTAGTCCTTGCCCTCGAGCAACCACTGCAGCGAGTCGCGGACGGCCTCGTCATCGTCGACGACGTAGACAGTACCTTTCTTGGGGATCAGGCTCATTGCAGCAAAACTCCGTGCTTCGCACTTGGGCTCATTCGTTGCCGTTCGCATCGGGTTCGGCCGCCGCTTCGAACGTGCTCAGCGCGTTCGCGGAATCGACCCGTTGCGTTGTCTCGACCGGCAGGGTGAACGAAAAACTGCACCCCACCACCGTCGTACCATTGTAGAGGTTCTGCGCACGGATCCGGCCCCGGTGGGACTCGATGATGGAGCGGCACAACGACAGTCCGATGCCCATTCCTTCCACTTTCGTCGAGAAGAATGCTTCGTAGAGCCGATTGAGCACGTCCTCCTTCAGGCCGGGCCCCTTGTCGTTGACGCTGAATTCGATCACGCCGCCTTCGTCGGGCGTGTAGCGCGGCACCACGCGCAGCTCGATGTGGCGGCGCAGCAAGGGCAGCTGCGCGCCGTCGATCGCCTCGGCCGCGTTCTTGAGCAGGTTCAGCAGCACCTGCTCGATCAGGATCGGGTCGACCAGCAGCGGCGGCAGGCGCTGCGCCACGTAGACCTGGATGCCGACGTTGCGCCGGCGCAGCTCGATGCTGGCCAGCTCCACCGCGTCGTCCACCATCTCGCGCGCCTGCGCCACCTGGCGCTGCGGCTCGCGCCGCTTCACGAAGTTGCGGATGCGGTGGATGATGTGGCCCGCGCGTTCGGCCTGCTTGGCCGTCTTCTGCAGCGCGGCGATCAGGTCTTCCTGGCCGATGGACTCGTTGCGCACGCGCGAGACCATGCCGCTGCAGTAGTTGGAGATCGCCGTCAGCGGCTGGTTCAGCTCGTGCGCCACCGACGACGCCATTTCGCCGACCGCGATCAGCCGGCTCGTGAAGTGCGCGCGGTCGGCCTGCTGCTGCGCCAGCTGCTCGGCCCGCAGGCGGGCGGTGATGTCGGTGGCGATCAGCATCTGCGCGAGGCGGCCGTCGGTCCACTGCAGGTAGCGCGCGCGAACGTCGAACCACTTGTCCAGCGACTCGACGAAGACCTCGCGCGGCGACGTGCCGGCCTCGGTCAACTCGTTGGCCGGCAGGCCGCTGTAGCCATCGACGCCGTCCTCGGTGTCGAGGTCGGGCGGCGGCACGTTGGCGTCGATGCCGCCGGCCAGCACGGCGTGGATGTGGGCGTCCGAACCGAACCAGAGGCGGTACGAACGGTTGGCGAACAGCAACTGGCCCTGCTGCACCGACAGCACCGAGACCGCCGCGTCCAGGCCTTCCAGCACGGTGGTGAAGCGCTCGTGCGAGGCCGAGAGCTGGTCGCGCACGCGCTTGGCCTCGGTGATGTTGGTGACCGAGGTCATCCAGCCGGTCTGCACGCCCTTGGCATCGATCAGAGGCGACACGTACATGCGCGCATCGAACACCGAGGTGTCCTTGCGCATGATGCGCACCTCGATGCCGCCGGCCGGGCTGCGGCCCTGCAGTTCCTGCTGGAGCAGGCGCGAGTTCTCCTCGATGCGGTCGTGCGGCCAGTGCGGGAAGGGCGGCAGCTTGCCAACCAGCTCGTTGTCGGAAAAGCCCGTCATCGCGCAGAAGGCCGGGTTGACGTAGGTGATGCGGCCTTCCATGTCCATCGCGCGCATGCCGGTGAGCATGGAGTTTTCCATCGCGCGCCGGAAGTTGGTCTCGTGCACCAGCGCCTGCTGGATCTGCGCGCGCCGGCGCACATGGCGCCAGGTGCCCAGCAGCATCCAGACGGTCAGGCCCGACAGCGCCAGCACCATCCAGAACAGCGAGTTGGAGATCAGGCCGATCGAGGTGCGATAGCCCAGCCCGCGCAGGATCAGCCCGTTGGACGCCGGCGCCAGCGGCGCCTCGAAGGCGATCGACGGCACGGCCGACGGGCGGCCGGGCATCGATGTGATCGTGCTGGCCAGCAGCTCCTCGTGCTCGTCGAGCACCTCGATCGCGCGGCGCTTGGTCACCTCCTCGGGCACGGCGTGGCGCAGCAGCGCCTCGATCGAGTATTCGGCCACCAGCGTGCCCACGAAGGCGGTGTGCGAGATCAGCGGGATCTGCACCTGGAACACGGCCGTGCCGTCGACGTCGATGAAGGGCTTGGAGAACTGCGGCACGTGCGTGTTGCGCGCCGCGGTGAACGCCGCCTCGGACGCGGTGCTCGCCCCCTGGTGCGGCAGCGACGGATCCTCCGCGCTGTTGCGCAGGCTGGCGGCGCCGCGAAAGATCGAGCCGAGAAAGGTCGCGCGCGGCGTGCGGTCAGCGCTGAGCCAGATCACCTGCGTCAGTTCCGGACGCGTGGGAGCGAAGCTGGCGGTCTGGGTGAAGAAGCTGTCGGTGTCGACGTCGTGCGTGACGATGTCGCGCGTCAGGCGCACCATCAGTTCCTGATCTTCGCTCAGGCGCGAGCGGATCTGCTGCTGTGCGACCTCGGTGTCGCGCCGGACGGCGTCGGTGGCGCGTTCGATCTCCTCGTTGCGCAGCGTCCAGAACGCGGCCACGATCGCCGCCAGGAAGAGCAGCACGGACACGAGCGGCCCGAGAGTGGCGAAGCGGTCCTGGCGCGAAGGCGACTGGTTGCGCCACCAGCGCCCGAACACGCGCTGCGTCCATGACGGTGACGGGGTCGAGCCGGACTCGGTGGCAGATTGCATGCGGGCATTATCAAGTTCATGACGCTCTGTTCTCGTGCGCCCGAGCGAGATAACGCCATGCTGCGCCGCAGCGAAAGTCCACATTATGAAATGCGCTGTCGCCATTTGAAATCGCCCAATACTTGTGCGACACTGCGCCCGTTCGATTTAGACCCCCCGCTCTACAAAGATCAGGAGACAAGGCATGTCCGCGATTCCCAGTTCCCTTCCCGGCGCTGCCGCCAACGACGCCGATGCGCAGGAAACCCGCGAGTGGACGGACGCCTTGTCGGCCGTCATCGCCGCGGAAGGCCGTGAACGCGGCCACTTCCTGATCGAGCAGTTGCTGGATCACGCCCGCCAGCAAGGCATCGACCTGCCGTTCTCGGCCAACACCGCGTACGTCAACACCATCGCGCCGCAGGACGAGGCGCAGTTCCCGGGCAACGTCGACATCGAGGAGCGCCTGCGCGCCTACATGCGCTGGAACGCGATGGCGATGGTGGTCAAGGCCAACCGCCTGCACCCGGCCGACGGCGGTGACCTGGGCGGCCACCTGTCCTCGTTCGCCTCGCTGGCCACCATGCTGGGCTGCGGCTTCAACCACTTCTGGCACGGCGCGGATGGCGACCACGGCGGCGACCTGCTCTACATCCAGGGCCACTCGTCGCCCGGCATCTATGCGCGCGCCTACCTCGAGGGCCGCATCACCGAGGAACAACTGCTGAACTTCCGCCAGGAAGTGGACGGCAAGGGGTTGTCGAGCTATCCGCACCCCAAGCTGATGCCCAACTTCTGGCAGTTCCCGACGGTGTCGATGGGCCTGGGCCCGCTGATGGCGATCTACCAGGCGCGCTTCCTGAAGTACCTGCATGCCCGCGGCATCGCCGACACCAGCAAGCGCAAGGTGTGGGTGTTCTGCGGCGACGGCGAGATGGACGAGCCCGAATCGCTGGGCGCCATCGGCCTGGCCGCGCGCGAGAAGCTCGACAACCTGATCTTCGTCGTCAACTGCAACCTGCAGCGCCTCGATGGCCCGGTGCGCGGCAACGGCAAGATCGTGCAGGAGCTCGAAGGCGAGTTCCGCGGCGCCGGCTGGAACGTCATCAAGCTGTTGTGGGGCAGCTACTGGGATCCGCTGCTCGCGCGCGACAAGGACGGCGCGCTCAAGAAGCTGATGATGGAGACGCTGGACGGCGACTACCAGTCGTACAAGTCCAACGATGGCGCCTTCGTGCGCAAGAACTTCTTCGGCCGTGATCCCAAGACGCTGGAGATGGTCGCCAAGATGAGCGACGACGACATCTGGCGCCTGCAGCGCGGCGGCCACGATCCGCAAAAGGTGTATGCGGCCTACGACCGGGCCGTCAAGACGGTCGGCCAGCCCACGGTGCTGCTGATCAAGACGGTCAAGGGCTACGGCATGGGCAAGAGCGGCGAGGGCAAGAACACCGCGCACCAGACCAAGAAGCTGACCGACGAGGACATCAAGACCTTCCGCGATCGCTTCGCGATCCCCATCCCCGACGACAAGCTCGCGGAACTGCCGTTCTACAAGCCGCAGGACCACACCCCCGAGATGGAGTACCTGCACGCGCGCCGCAAGGCGCTGCAGGGCTACCTGCCGCAGCGCCGCGCCAAGGCCGACGAGCAGCTGGCCGTGCCGGACCTGTCGGCCTTCCAGGCGGTGCTCGATCCGACGGCCGAAGGCCGCGAGATCTCCACCACGCAGGCCTACGTGCGCTTTCTCACCGCGCTGCTGCGCGACAAGCAGATCGGCCCGCGCGTGGTGCCCATCCTGGTCGACGAGGCGCGCACTTTCGGCATGGAAGGCCTGTTCCGCCAGATCGGCATCTACAACCCCGCGGGGCAGAACTACACGCCGGTCGACAAGGACCAGGTGATGTACTACCGCGAGGCGACCGACGGCCAGATCCTGCAGGAAGGCATCAACGAGCCGGGCGGCATGTCCAGCTGGATCGCGGCCGCCACCTCGTACTCGACGAACAACCGCATCATGGTGCCGTTCTACGTGTACTACTCGATGTTCGGCTTCCAGCGCATCGGCGATCTGGCCTGGGCCGCGGGCGACATGCAGGCGCGCGGCTTCCTGCTGGGCGGCACCTCCGGCCGCACCACGCTCAACGGCGAAGGCCTGCAGCACGAGGACGGCCACAGCCACGTGCTGGCGGGCACCATCCCCAACTGCGTCAGCTACGACCCGACGTTCGCGCACGAAGTCGCGGTGATCATGCAGCATGGCCTCAAGCGCATGGTCGAGCGCCAGGAGAACGTGTACTTCTACATCACGCTCCTGAACGAGAACTACGCGATGCCGGGCCTGCAGGCCGGCACCGAGGAACAGATCATCAAGGGCATGTACCTGCTGCAGCCCGCCGCCAAGAACAAGGCGACGGTCAACCTGCTCGGCTCGGGCACCATCCTGCGCGAGTCGATCGCGGCCAAGGAACTGCTGGAAGCGGAGTGGGGCGTCGGCGCCAACGTGTGGAGCTGCCCCAGCTTCAACGAACTGGCGCGCGACGGCATGGCCGCCGAGCGCCACAACCTGTTGCATCCCACCGAGACGCCGGTGCAGTCCTTCGTCGAGAAGCAGCTGGGCGCGCATGACGGCCCGGTGGTGGCCTCGACCGACTACATCAAGAGCTACGCCGAGCAGATCCGCGCCTTCATCCCGCGCGGCCGTGCGTACAAGGTGTTGGGCACGGACGGCTACGGCCGCTCGGACTTCCGCAGCAAGCTGCGCGAGCACTTCGAGATCAACCGCCATTACATCGTCGTGGCGGCGCTCAAGGCGCTGGCCGACGAGGGCAAGCTGCCGCTGGCCAAGGTCGCCGAGGCGATCAGGAAGTACGGCATCGACGCCGACAAGACCAATCCCCTTTACGCCTAACGACCCCTTCACGGAGACACCCCCATGGCATTGGTTGAAGTGAAGGTGCCCGACATCGGCGACTTCAAGGACGTCCAGATCATCGAACTGCTGGTCAAGCCCGGCGACACGGTCAAGGCCGAGCAGAGCCTGGTCACGGTCGAGAGCGACAAGGCGTCGATGGAGATCCCGTCGTCGACGGCAGGCGTCGTCAAGGAGCTGAAGGTGGCGCTCGGCGACAAGATCAACGAAGGCAGCTTGCTGCTGCTGCTGGAGACCGGCGCGGCCGCCGCACCGGCGCCTGCGCCGGCCGCTGCGGCCACGCCGCAGGTCGCGCCGGCGGCGCCGACGGCGGCCGCACCGCCGCCCGCCCCCGACAAGGCTGCCGCTCAAGCGGCTGGTTCGGCGGCGCCCGCCGCCGCCGGGGGTGGCAGCGTCGAGATCGAAGTGCCGGACATCGGCGACTTCGCCGACGTCGGCGTCATCGAGCTGCTGGTCAAGGTCGGGGACGTCGTCCAGGCCGAGCAGAGCCTGATCACGGTCGAGAGCGACAAGGCGTCGATGGAGATTCCCTCGTCGCATGCGGGCACGATCAAGGCGCTCAAGGTCAAGGTCGGCGATCGCGTGTCCAAGGGCTCGGTCATCGCCACCATCGAGGCCACGGGTGCGGCCGCTGGTGCCGCCCCGGCGCTCGCGGCCGCGGCGCCGAATCCCGCGCCGGCCGAGGAGGCCGCAGACTCGGGCACCAGCGCCGCTGCCGAGATCCAGGCGCCGCGATCGGTCGAGAGGCCGCTGCCTCCGGGCAGCCTGCCGGCCCATGATCCGACCCAGGCGCCGCTGAACCTGCCGCACGCCTCGCCGTCGATCCGCCGCATGGCGCGCGAGCTGGGCGTACCGCTCGACGAAGTCAAGGGCTCCGGCCCGCACGGCCGCATCACGCAGGTGGACCTCGAAGGCTTCGTCACGTCGGTGATGGCCGGCGCCACGCAGACCAAGGCGCAAGCCGCGAAGGCTCCGGCCGCCGCTGCAACGGGCGGTTC
>JBJMWF010000003.1:0-3408 GCA_045810265.1 Vitreoscilla sp.
CGGCCCCGAGCTGGCGCAGATCGCCAACGGCATGACCAAGCTGGGCTGGAAGGTGCCGATGATCGGCAGCTGGACGCTGTCGATGGCCAACTACATCGACAACGCCGGCCCCGGCGGCGAAGGCGCGCGCATGCCGCAGACCTTCATCCAGGAGCCGACGACGCCCAAGCGGCAGTCCTTCATCATCTCGTACCTGAAGACCTTCAACCCGAAGAACAACCGCATGGATTCGCCGGTGTCGGCGGCCCAGGGCTACGACTCGGTCTACCTGCTGGCCGCCGCCATCAAGCAGGCCGGCTCCACCGACGGCCCGAAGATCAAGGCCGCGCTCGAGGACCTGAAGGCACCGGTCGAGGGGGTGGTCACCACGTACAACAAGCCCTTCACCAAGACCGACCACGAGGCGATCACCGCCAACATCCCGGTGTTCGGCGAGGTCAAGGGCAACCGCGTGGTCTACGCCTACGCCGACGACTTCAAGAAGGCCTCCGAAGTGCGCGTGAAGGACGTCAACGCCAAGGGCGCACTGCCCGCCGCGAAGAAGTAAGCTCCGCAACGTGCCCGCCATGCGCCGCCCCGACGCCACGTCGCGGCGGCGCTTTGCAGTTGAATCGCCCGCCTGACGCCCCGAGCGGAGAGCCTCGCGCATGGAAATCCTGACCCAACTGATCTTCAGCGGCATCGCGCTGGGGATGATCTACGCCGTCATCGCCTTCGGCTACCAGCTCACCTTCGCCACCTCCGACACCCTGAACTTCGGCCAGGGCGACGCGCTGATGCTGGGCGCGCTGGTTGGACTCACGCTGGTGGGCCTGGGCGTCAACTACTGGCTGATGATCCCGCTGGTGTGCCTGTTCGGCGCGATCCAGGGCGCGGTGGTCGAGCGCATCGGCGTGCGGCCCGCCATCAAGATCAAGAGCGAGTTCGGCTGGATCATGTCGACGATCGCGCTGGGCATCATCTTCAAGAACGTTGCCGAGAACGTCTGGGGCCACGACGACCTGAAATTTCCCTCGCCGCTGCCCGAATCGCCGCTGCACCTGCTGGGCGCCAATGTGCTGCCGATGGAGGTGCTGGTGGTGGTCGGCGCCGTGCTGATGATGGCGGCGGTGGAGCTGTTCAACCGCAAGACGATCTGGGGCAAGGCGGTCGTCGCCACCTTCAACGACCGGGAGGCGGCGCGGCTGATGGGCATCAACACGGGCCTGGTCATCACGTTCTCGTACGCGCTGTCCTCGATGAGCGCGGCGCTGGCCGGCGTGCTGATCGCGCCGCTGACCCTCACCGGCTCCACCATGGGGGCGGTGCTCGGGCTCAAGGCCTTCGCCGTGGCCATCATCGGCGGGCTGACCAGCGGCATGGGCATCATCGTGGGCGGCATCATCCTGGGCATCGCGGAAAAGCTCACCGGCTTCTACCTGTCCACCGGCTACCAGGACGTGCCTGGCCTGGTGCTGCTGCTGATCGTGCTGGCGGTGCGCCCGGCCGGCCTGTTCGGCAAGACGGCGATCAAGAAGGTCTAGGAACAACGCTGCAATGAAATCGCGCCCCCTGCTCCTGGCCGCCGCCGGCCTCGCCCTGCTCGTCGGCTTTCCCTTCGTCGTCGACAACCCGTACTACATCCACCTCGCGCAGACCATCGCCATCTACGCGATCCTGCTGTTCGGCCTGGACATCGTGGTGGGCTACACCGGCCAGGTGTCGCTGGGCCACGCGGGCCTGTTCGGCATCGGCGCCTACACCGCGGGCGTGCTGTTCATGAAGTTCGGCGCCCCGCTGCTGCTCACGCTGGTGGCGGGCGTGGCGGTCACGGCGGTGTTCGGCGCCTTGCTGGCGCTGCCGGCGCTGCGCGTGACGGGGCCGTACCTGGCGATGGTCACGCTGGCCTTCGGCACCATCGTCCAGATCCTCATCAACGAGATGACGGATCTGACCAACGGCGCGATGGGCATCACGCTGCAACGCCCCAAGCTGCTGGGGGTGACGCTGGACGAGCGCGGCTACTACTGGGTCATCTGCGTGCTGCTGGTGGCCTCGCTGGTGGTGGTGCACCGCATCCTGCGCTCGCACCTGGGCCGCGCCTTCGAGGCGCTGCGCGGGAGCCCCGTGGCGTCCGATTGCATGGGCGTCTCGGTGTACCGCTACAAGGTCTACGCCTTCGTGATCAGCGCCGGCCTGGCCGGCCTGGCGGGGTCGCTGTATGCCTATTCCGAAAAGTACATCTCGCCCAACACCTGGAACTTCGAGCTGACGGTGCTGCTGCTGCTGGCCATCATCATGGGCGGCCGCAAGACACGCTCGGGCGCGCTGCTGGGCGCTGCCATCATCGTGATCCTGCCCAAGCTGCTGGACGACCTCTCGCTGTTCCGCTACGTGTCGGTGACGCTGGCCGTGCTGGTGACGGCGGGCGCCGCAGTGCTGGTGGCGCGCGGCAAGTCCACGCTCGCACGTTCGGCGATCCCCGTCGCCGGCAGCGTCGCGCTGGCGGTGCTGTCGTTCGTGCTGACCTCGATGACCGACTGGCGGCTGTCGATCTTCGGCCTGATCACCTTGCTGGTGGTGTACTACCTGCAGGACGGCATCATCGGCTTCGTGCGCCAGGCGCTGGGCTGGCGCGGCCACGGGGCGAGCGATGCCGCCGCGGCCGCCAGCTTGCCGGCACCGGGCAGCGCCGTCTCCACCTCGGTGCTGGATACCGCCACCCCGGCAACGCAGGATCTGGTCGCGGCCGACAAGGTGCTGATGCAGTTCGGCGGCCTCAAGGCGCTCAACGACGTCGACCTGCATGTGTCGCGCGGCACCATCCACGGCCTGATCGGCCCCAACGGCTCGGGCAAGAGCACGATGATGAACGTGCTGACGGGCATCTACGTGCCGACCGAGGGCGCGATCGCGTTCAAGGGGCAGTCGATCGTCGGCAGGACCTCGGCGCGCATCGCGTTGGCCGGCATCGCGCGCACCTTCCAGAACGTGCAGCTGTTCGGCGAGATGACCGCGCTGCAGAACGTGCTCGTCGGCCTGCACCACACCTATCGCAGCAACCTGGTGGACGTCGCGCTGCACCTGCCGCGCTTCCGGCGCGAGGAGCGCGAGGCGACCGCGCGCGCCTATGCGCTGCTGAAGTTCGTCGGACTCGAGTCGCTCGCGGGCGAGGAAGCGCGCAACCTGCCCTATGGCAAGCAGCGCCTGCTGGAGATCGCCCGCGCGCTGGCCCTGAATCCGGAGCTGCTGCTCCTGGACGAGCCGGCCGCCGGCCTGACGGCGCCCGACATCAAGGACCTGGTCGTCATCATCCGCAAGATCCGCGAGCACGGCATCACGCTGATCCTGATCGAGCACCACATGGACGTGGTGATGTCGGTCTGCGACGTCGTCACCGTGCTGGACTTCGGGCAGAAGATCGCCGAG
>JBJMWF010000004.1:0-5058 GCA_045810265.1 Vitreoscilla sp.
AGGCCAGACTGAGCCGGCAGGAACAGCGGCCCCTTCTGGCCGCAGGCGGCCAGCGCCATACCGAGCGACAGCGCGCATGCGCCCAAGACTGCGCCGCGCGCAGGGCGCCGTCGCACCGCTAAACTCGATCCCTGGCGTTCATTCATCCCACGGATTCTATCGACCATGTCGCCCACGACCTTGCAGGACACCGAGTACCAGGCCGCGGCCGAGCGCGTGCTGGCGGCGATCGAGCGCCAGTGCGACGACTGGTTGCAGCAAGGCGTCATCGACATCGACACCCATCGCGCGGGCAGCCTGGTGGAGCTGGAGTTCCCGGACGGCAGCAAGATCGTCGTCAACAAGCAGCCGCCGTTGCACGAGATCTGGCTCGCCGCACGCAATGGCGGCTTCCATTTCAAGCTCGTCGACGCGGCGTGGCGCGATACCCGCGATGGGGTCGACTTCTTCGCGCGGCTGTCGGACGAGGCGAGCCGCCAGGGCGGCAAGCCATTGCAATTCGCGCCCGCCTGACCGGATCGCCGTTCTGGCCACCGTCCTCGTCCCGCTGCCGCGCGTCGACTTCGACCCGACCGAAGCGGGCGTGCCCTGGCGCGTGCTGACCGACGCCGGCCACACCTGTGTCTTCGCGACGCCCGATGCCGTGCCGGCAAAGGCCGACCCGCGCATGCTCGAAGGCAATGGCCTCGGGCTGCTGGCGCCCATGCTGCGTGCGCAGCGCAGCGCCGTGGCGGACCACGACCGCATGGCGCGATCGACGGGTTATTGCACGCCGATCGCGTGGGCGGACATCGCCACCGGCCTCGATTCGAATCTGTTCGACGCCGTGCTGCTGCCCGGCGGGCATGCGCCCGGCATGCGCGAATACCTCGAGTCGCCGCTGCTGCACGCGGCCGTCGCCACCTTCTTCGAGCGCGGCCTGCCGGTGGCCGCGATCTGCCATGGCACGGTGCTCGCGGCGCGCTCGCGTGCCACCGGCGCGGACGGAGTTTCGCGCAGCGTGCTGTATGGCCGCCGCAGCACCGGGCTCACGCGCCAGCTCGAGATGCTGGCCTGGCGCCTCACGCGGCACCGCCTCGGCGACTACTACCGCACCTATCCGCAGACGGTGCAGGACGAGGTTGCCGCGGCGTTACGTTCCCCGCTTGACTTCCTGTCCGGACCGCCGGCATTGCTGCGCGACTCCGAGCGCCTGCGCCGCGTCGGTTTCACGGTGCGCGACGGCCACTACCTGTCGGCGCGCTGGCCCGGCGATGCGCATCGCTTCGCCCACGAACTGGTGGACATGCTGGCGCAGCCACCGGCCGCGCGCTGAGCCCTCCTCAGTTGCCGGTCTTGAACAGATCGAGGATGCTCTTCTTTTCGTCATCGGTGGTCTGCTGCGGCGTCTTGTCATCCAGCCCCAGGCCACTGACGCCGCTGGCGGGCCCGAACTCGTCGTAGTACCACTCGCCGTTGACGTTCATCACGCCTTCGGGCGCCACCAGCGGCTCCTGCGGCACGTCCTTGAGCGCGGTCTGCATGAACTCGATCCACACCGGCAGCGCCAGGCCGCCCCCGGTCTCGCGGTCACCCAGCTTGCGCGGGTTGTCGTAGCCAATCCAGACGACGGCGGCGAGTGAGGGCTGGAAGCCGCAGAACCAGGCGTCGAGCGAGTCGTTCGTGGTGCCGGTCTTGCCGTAGACGTCGGGGCGCTTGAGCACGCGCTGGGCGGCCGCCGCCGTACCGCGCAGCGTCACCGTGTTGAGCAACGACTCGATCATGAACGCGTTGCGCGGCTCGATCGCCCGCATCGTGTCATTGAAGGGCTTGGGCACTTCCTCGTGCAGCACCTTGCCCCGCGCGTCGGTGACCTTGGTGATCAGCATCGGGTTGACGCGATAGCCGCCGGTGGCGAACACGCCGTAGGCGGTGGACATCTGGATCGGCGTGACCGAGCCCGAACCGAGCGCCATCGTCAGGTAAGGCGGATGCTTCTCGGGATCGAAGCCGAAGCGCGAGATCCACTGCTGCGCGTAGGCCGGGCCGACCGACTGCAGGATGCGGATCGAGACCATGTTCTTGGACTTGGCCAGCGCGTTGCGCAGGGTCATCGGCCCTTCGAACTTGCCGTCGTAGTTCTTCGGCTCCCACGGCTGGCTGCCGGTGGTGCCGGCATCGAAGAACAGAGGCGCGTCGTTGACCACCGTCGAGCCGTTGAAGCCCTTCTCGATCGCGCTCGAGTAGATGAACGGCTTGAAGCTGGAGCCCGGCTGGCGCCAGGCCTGCATGACGTGGTTGAACTTGTTCTTGCCGTAGTCGAAGCCACCCACCAGCGCGCGGATGGCCCCCGTCGAGGGCTCGGTGGCGACGAACGCGCCTTCGACCTCGGGCTGCTGGGTGAGTGTCCAGTCGCCCTTGTCGGTCTTCATGGCGCGCACGATCGCGCCGGGACGGATCTGCACCTTCGGGTCCGCCTTGGCCGACAGGCCGGAGGTCACCGGCTTCAGGCCTTCGCCGGTCACGGTCACCGTGTCGCCCGACTGCAGCGCGATCAGCACCTTCTTGGGCGAGGACTCCAGCACGACCGCGGCCTTCAGGTCGTCGTTGTCGGGATGGTCGGCCAGGGCCTCGGCGATGCGCGCGTCGAGCGCCTTCGGATCGTTGGGCAGGTCGACATAACCTTCCGGGCCCCTGAATTGCTGGCGCCGCTCGAAGTCCATGATCCCGCGCCTGAGAGCGTGGTAAGCCGTCAGCTGGTCCGTGGAATCCACCGTGAGGGTGACATTCAACCCGCGCGTATAGGCTTCGTCGCCGTATTGCGCGAAGACCAGCTGGCGGGCCATCTCGGCCACGTATTCCGCGTGGATCGGGGACTCGGTCGGCGCCCGGTATTGCAACACTTGGGCATGCGCAGCCCTGCGCTCGTCCTCCGTGATGAATCCGTTTTCGAACATGCGGTCGATGATGTACTGCTGGCGCTGCCGCGCGCGCTTCGGGTTGGCGATCGGGTTGTAGCTCGAAGGCGCCTTGGGCAGTCCCGCAAGCATTGCGGCCTCGCCGACCGTGATGTCCTTCAGGGGTTTGCCGAAATAGATTTCGCTGGCCGAGGCGAAGCCGTACGCCCGCTGCCCGAGATAAATCTGGTTCATGTACAGCTCCAGAATCTGGTCCTTGCTCAATTGCGCCTCGATCTTGAGCGCGAGCAGAATCTCGTAGAGCTTGCGGGTAAACGTCTTTTCGGTGGACAGGTAGAAGTTGCGCGCCACCTGCATCGTGATGGTGGAGGCGCCCTGGCTGCGCGACTCCCCGACATTGGCCAGCCCGGCGCGGATCACGCCCAGGTAGTCGACACCGCCGTGGTGGTAGAAACGCGCATCCTCGATCGCCAGTACGGCATCGCGCATGACCTTCGGGATCTGGGCGATCGGGACGAACTGTCTCCTTTCCTCACCATATTCGCCCAGCAAGACGCGATCAGAAGAAAAAACCCGTAACGGTAATTTCGGACGGTAATCCGTCAAGGCGCTCAGCTCGGGCATGTTGGGATACGCGACAGCAAGCCCAATGGCCGCGCAGATTGCAACACAGAGTAACAACGCGAACACCCCGCCGGCAATTGTGAAAACCGCGCTCAACAGTGTCCTGGCGGCCCGCGCTGCCCAATGGCCAGGGGGCGCTCGCCGGGGCGTTGGGACGGGAAGTTTCGCGGGCGTGCTGTCTGGGTCGCTCATGAATGTAGGCCGGGATGTAAGCGCCGATTATAGAAACCGACAAGTCTCGCTTAAGCTGCCCACGGCGTCGTCGAAGTCCATCAAATCGCGGATATGGGTCACGACGCAGTTTCCACCCTGTCTTATGGTGACCAAATGCCCGGAAAACGCGGGCATTCCCGCACACTAACTTTGTTTTCCTGTCGTTCTTGCTGATAGGATTGCCGCAAAATATCAACCCGGCGCTCTCATTCGAGCGCTGTCGGAGCATGCCCCCGTGTCAATTCTCGATAGCATTTTCGGTCGCAAGCATCCGCCGATGATCGGGCTGGATGTCAGCTCATCCAGTGCGAAGCTGGTGGAGCTGGGCCAGACCCCGTCCGGGGACCTTGTACTCGAGCGTTTCGCCAGCGAGCCGTTCGAAAAGGGCTGGATCGCGGACGGCCAGATCGAGAAATTCGATGAAGTGGCCGACGCGGTGCGCCGCCTGGTCGCCAAGAGCGGCGCCAAGACGCGAGACGTCGTGATGGCCATGCCGCAGTCGGCCGTCATCACCAAGCGCATCGTACTGCCGGCCGGCCTCCGCGAGACCGAGATGGAGATTCAGGTCGAATCCGAAGCTCATCAGTACATCCCGTTCTCGCTCGACGAGGTGAGCCTCGATTTCTGCGTCATCGGCCCGAGCGCGACCTCGGTCGGTGATGTGGACGTCCTCATCGCCGCCTCGCGCAAGGATCGCGTGCAGGATCGACAGGGCCTGGCCGAAGCGGCCGGGCTGAAGCCGGTCGTGCTCGACATCGAGTCCCACGCATCGCGCCTGGCCATGGGCCGCGTCATCTCCGGCCTGCCCGAGCAAGGCAAGGACATGCTGGTCGCGCTGTTCGAGATCGGCGCCGACACGGCTGGGCTGAAGGTGTTGCGCGGCGATGAAATGCTCTACGACCGCGACCAGACTTTCGGCGGCGCGCAGCTGACGCAACTGATCTCGCGCCAGTACGGCTTCTCGTTCGAGGAAGCCGAGCAGAAGAAGCTCGCGGGCGACCTGCCCGAAGACTTCGAATCCACGCTGCTGATGCCCTTCGTGGACAGCCTGGCCCACGAGATCGGCCGTGCGCTGCAGTACTTCTTCACCAGCACGCCGCACCACAAGGTCGACTACGTGATGCTGGCCGGCGGCACCGCGTCGCTGTCGGGCCTTCGCGAGCGGGTCAAGGAAGTCACCGGCTTCGCGTGCCGTGTCGTCAATCCGTTCGAGAACATGAAATTGGGGAGCGCCGTGCGGGAAGGCAAGCTGAGGCGCGAAGCGCCGTCGTATCTGACCGCTTGCGGGCTGGCGATGCGGAGGTTCGTGCAGTGATTCTGATCA
>JBJMWF010000005.1:0-8590 GCA_045810265.1 Vitreoscilla sp.
ACTGTTGTGACCAGTGCCGGGGTAAGGCTCGTCACCTATCGCCCAAGAAAGACCGCCCTCGTGGCGGTCTTTTCCTTTGCACTTCGCCGATCTGCGAGGCGCCGCCTGTCCTGGATCGTTGACACGCGCGGTCGGTGCTCGGGGTGTCTGGCATCGCATCGGGTCGCCACGACCGATGCCGCCATCCGAAGGCACGCGGCCGGCGACTCGGTGCGGTGCCTGACCCCGGCCCGTCGGGATCGGCGCCAGACACGCTCTCGTCCCCGAACAAGAGGTCTCGCTGGTCGGCATCGCAGCGCGAACGAGAACATGCCAGGCACCTTTGTCTGCGGCAAAGAGACCTGGAACCTTGGAGCACGGGCTGCTCGCGAGGTCATTGCTCCTGCCGCCCCCGCAGCCACTTCTCCAGCCTGACGCCATCCAGACGCCCGCTGTACATGCGCCGCACGATCTGGCGCTCGTGATAGCCGCGTTCGTTGTAGAAGCTGCGCGCCGCCTCCCTGTCCAGCCGCGCCTCGACCCGGATGCGCTTGGCGCCGGCGGCCTGCGCCGCTTCCTCCAGCCATTGCAGCAGCGCCGAACCCACGCCCTGTCGCTGCTGCGCGCGGTGCACGGCGAACAGCAGCAGGTGGGCGTCGTCCTCGGCGTAGTACATGACGCCGAAGGCGACGACCGCGCGGGGCGGGCCGACGACGATGACGTTGGTGTCCGGATCGGCGATCGCGTTGCGCACGCGGGGCTCACGCCATGTCCACGGCAGGCCGTGCTCGATCTCGTCGCGTGACAACGCGGCGATCGCGGCCGCGTCGGCGCGCGTTGCGAAACGGATGGTCAGGTGCGAGATCATGTGCGATGCCAAGACTACCTGAAGGCCGGGTGCCGGCATTCAAGGCTGCGCGCGCGGGAATTCGGCGCTGACCAAGGCAACGGCTTTCGAGAGGGCCTATGCTCTGCGCCCATCGCGCCATAGCCGGAGCCGGCCCTGAAGCACACCATCCATCCCGACGGCCTGCCCACGCCGCAACGCTACCGGGCGATGCTGGCGATCGCGGTCGCGATCACCATGGCCGTGCTCGACTCCTCGGTGGCCAACACGGCCTTGCCGTCGATCGCGCGCCACCTGGCGATCACGCCGGCCGAGTCGGTCTGGATCATCAACGCCTACCAGCTGGCCATCGTCGTGCTGCTGCTGCCGGTGGCCGCGCTCGGCGAGCGCATCGGCTACCGGCGCGTCTACCTGTGCGGCCTGGCGCTGTTCACGGTCGGCTCGCTGGCATGCGCCCTGTCCGCGTCCGTGGAGGCGCTGGTGCTCTCGCGCATCGCTCAGGGCTTCGGCGCGGCCGGCATCATGGCGATCAACGGGGCGCTGGTGCGCTACACGTTTCCACAGGCGTCGCTGGGGCGCGGCGTAGGCCTGAATGCGCTGGTGGTGTCGGTCGCGGGCGCGATCGGGCCGACGGTCGCTTCGGGCATCCTGGCCATCGGACCCTGGCAGTGGCTGTTCGCGATCAACGTGCCGATCGGCATCTTCAACATCCTGTTCGCGGCGCGCGTGCTGCCCTGGTCGACGCTGTCGGACAAGTCCCTCGACTGGCTCAGCGCGGCCCTCAGCGCGCTGGCCTTCGGGCTGTTCTTCATCGGCGTGGACACGCTCACCCACGGCAGCGGCCGTGGTGCGCTCGCCGCCGCCGAACTGGTGCTGGGCGTGCTGGCCGGCGTGGCGCTGTTCGTGCGCGAGCGCCACGAGCGGCGCCCGCTGATCCCGATCGATCTGCTGCGCATCCCGATCTTCCGGATGTCGGTGGCGACCTCGATCTGCTCGTTCGCCGCCTACATGCTGGCCTTCCTCGCGCTGCCGTTCTGGTTCCAGACCGTGCTGCACCGCGACCAGGTCGAGACCGGCCTGCTGATGACGCCCTGGCCCGCGGGCGTGGGACTCGTCGCGCCGCTGGCAGGGCGCCTGGCCGACCGCATCCCGGCCGCCATCCTCGGGAGCGCCGGCCTGCTGGTGCTGGCCATCGGGCTGGCGCTGCTGTCCCAACTGTCGCCAGAGGCCTCGACGCCGGCCATCGTGTGGCGCATGGCGATCTGCGGCCTGGGCTTCGGCTTCTTCCAGGCGCCCAACAACCGCACGATGCTGGGAAGCGCGCCGCGCGATCGCGCGGGCGCCGCCGGCGGCATGCTGGCCACAGCGCGCCTGACCGGCATGACCAGCGGCGCCACGATTGCGGCGCTGGTGTTCCGGTTGATGCCTGCCAATGGCGAGCACCTGTGCCTGCTGGTGGCAGTGGGCCTGGCGGTGGCGGGCGGCCTGGCCAGCCTGTCGCGGCTCAGGCAGGTGGACGCGACGCGCGCCGCTTGAACGCGCGGCGGCCCGCAGTCGTTCGAGCGGCCGCCATTGTCCACCTCAGATGGAAGTTAGTAACCATCGGTTGTTGTCGACGCAGCGTCTCGGGTATGCACGGACAGGTCAGGCGGGCTGTCGGGCACGTGCATTGCTGGGCTGGACGCGCTTGCGACGGTTCACCACACGGAGCCTCGGATTTCGCTCGCTCGACAGGAAAAAACTTGCGTAAGTGAAAGCCACACCCTGTCAACGAAGCCCCCGGCGCCCCGCGTTACAAGCACATGGACTCGATCGATGGTCGGTCGGTGATCCACACAACTCACCAAGGAAATCACAATGAGCAAGCTCCTCGCCGCCCTGATCGCCTCCCTATTCGCCTCGGTCGCCATGGCCCAGGCCAGCGCCCCCGCCGCCACGACGGCCGAGACCAAAGCCGAAGCCAAGGCCGAAAAGTCCGACGCCAAGGCCATGAACTCGGAAGCCAAGACCGATGCGAAGGCCGACAAGAAGGTCGACAAGGCCGAAGCCAAGGCCGACAAGAAGAAGGCCGACGCCCACAACGACGCGATGAAGGACAAGTCGAAGGCGCAAGCCAAGGTCGACAAGGCCGACGCGGACGACAAGGCCAAGATGGCTGCCAAGGCTGAAAAGACCGACGCCAAGGCCAATGCCGATGAAGCCAAGGCCGACGTGAAGGCCGACACCAAGGTCGCCAAGGTCAAGGCCGAAGCGAACTCGGACAAGGCCAAGGCCAAGATCAAGACCGAGAAGACCAAGGCCGAAGACAAGGCCGACGTCGACAAGGCTGCCGCCAAGCAGTAAGCAGCACCGCCAAGCCGCCGCCGCGAGGCGGTGGCCGCCCCATGCAGACGAAGAAAAAGCACCTCCGAAACGGGGTGCTTTTTTCGTTCAGGGTCGATACCCTGTGACCTATCCGGTGGAGTCTGCGAAGCGCGGCGTCACGGCGCCGGCCTGGCTTGCGTCGTCGCCCCGGATGCGGCGGCGCCGCTGACGTTGTCCGATGCCAGGAAGCGGTCCGCACGCGCCTGGGCCTTGGCGATCGCCTCGGCGATGCTGTCCTTGCCATGGGGAGCGACGTGCGCAGCCGCCGGGGCGGCGGCCGCCGCCGTGACCGGTGGCGTGACCGGCGACGGACGCGCCATGTACGCCGGCCCCGCGGCGCGAACGGAGTCCGCGGGGACGGCGGCAGCGCGTGCCGCCGCGGCCAGTGCGGCGTCGACCTCCTCGTCGCTGCGCCGGGACGGCAGGCCGGCTGCCGGCGCGATCGGAATATCACGCGCCGCCGACAGCACGCGCGCTGCCTCCGCCTGCGCGGCGACCGCGGGCGTGACGATGGCAGCGTTGTCCGGATGCTGCGACAGCAGGCCTGCATACCAGGCCACGCCACCGCCGACCAGCACGAGGCCGGCACCCAGCACCGCGGCCAGCACGAACTTCGCCGGCTCGCCGGCGCTGCGGCGCGCCGGAACAGGCGCCCTTGCCGCGACGGGCACCATCGCCGGCGGTGCCGGCATGGGCGTCACCGCGGGCTTGTCGTGGCGAGCGGGCGGCGCTGGCTGTGCGGCCGCAGGGATCGCGGTCGTGGCCCGATCGGGACGCGGCGCATGACGCGATTCCTGTGCGAAGCGGGCCTGGGCGCCGGAGCGCGTCTTGATCGGCGCGTGCGCGATCGAGGCGCCCGGGAACTGCCGCCCGTGTTGCGCCGCAATACCCGGATTGAAGCTGCCTCCCAACAGGTTGCGCGGCGCGGCGCCCGGCGTGTCGTCAGCGGGCGATCGCACGGTGTGATCGAGCGGCGCGTACTCCGTGCGCGTCCAGCTGCCGGTTTCGAAATCGTGCTGGCCGGCGTCGTCGTCCGCGGCGAGCTCGGAATCGGTGAACGAGGCGCGCGCCAGCGCCCTGGCGGCCGCCAGCGCCGCCGACGCGCGCTCGGAGCGCTCGATCTCGCGCTCGATGGGCGAGTACGGCGACGGTGAGTTCGGCTGGAAATCCGGCAGCGGTCGATCCGGCTGGGGCGACGGCGGCGGATCGCTCCGCAGGGCGTCCAGGGCGGACGGCGGCGGAGGAACAGGTTGACTCATGGATGTGCTCGGAAAACAACCGGCCGCAGGTCCAGTTCGAGCAACGACTTCGCCGGCCAGTCCCGGCGCCAACACCGCTCCCCCTTGTTTTCCCCAGCGCGCGACCAACCAGTGGGAAATCTGTTCTTTGGGCAAATTCTCCCTCCAAACTCGACATTGGCAATGGATATTTGCACCCCTAGCCGAACAATCGTCGGTTGCGCGCACCCGGCTTGCCCGGGGCGGGGGCGATGCTAAACTGCCAGCTTGTCAGGAGAGAGCCGCCTTTTCGCGTTCGCGCGCCAGGGGCCGGCCGCCGAAGGCGCAGGGGCCGCAAGCCCCGAACGCTCAGGCAAAAGGACTGACGAGACGCCCGTCGAACACGGGCGTTCCTCACTGGAGAGAGACGATGCGGTTGCAGGCCCCAGGCCGGCAGCGAGATCGTCCACCGAAGGGGCAAGCGGCGCTGGCACACCGGCGCTGCAATCTCTCAGGTAAAGCGGACAGCGAGGGCATCCACCCGCCCCATCAACCGAGGGGCGGAACTGCCTGCCCTCGAAGGATCCCCGATGTCCGCTGACGCCGCCCCCACCGCCCCGCTGCTGCACACGCCGCTGCACGCCCTGCACCTGGAACTGGGCGCCCGCATGGTGCCCTTCGCGGGCTATGCGATGCCGGTGCAGTACCCGGCGGGCATCCTGGCCGAGCACCGCCAGTGCCGCCACGAGGCCGCGCTGTTCGACGTCTCGCACATGGGCCAGCTGCTGCTCAAGGGCCCCGACGCCGCTGCCGCGCTCGAGACGCTGGTGCCGGTCGACGTGATCGACCTGCCGCTGAACAAGCAGCGCTACGCGCTGTTCACCAATGCCCAGGGCGGCCTGCTCGACGACCTGATGATCACGCATCGCGAGGACGGCCTGTTCGTCATCGTCAACGCGTCCTGCAAGGAGGCCGACCTGGCGCACCTGCGCGAGCACATCGGCGGCCGCTGCGAGATCGTCACCATGTTCGACCGCGCGCTGCTGGCGCTGCAGGGTCCGATGGCCGTGCACGCGATGGCGCGCCTGTCGCCCGGCATCGAGAAGCTGACCTTCATGACCGGCGGCTTCTACGACGTCGCCGGCGTGCCCTGCTACGTCACCCGCTCGGGCTACACCGGCGAGGACGGCTTCGAGATCTCGGTGGCTGCCGCCGACGCCGAGAAGCTGGCCCGCACGCTGCTGGCCCAGCCCGAGGTCAAGCCCGTCGGCCTGGGGGCGCGCGACTCGCTGCGCCTGGAAGCCGGCCTGTGCCTGTACGGCCATGACATCGGCCCTGCCACCACCCCGGTCGAGGCCGCCCTCACCTGGGCGATCCAGAAGGTGCGCCGCCCCGGTGGCGCGCGCGAAGGCGGCTATCCCGGCGCGGACGTCATCGGCAGGCAGCTGAGCGTCGGCGCGCTGAGCAAGCGCGTGGGCCTGGTCGGCCTGGAGCGCGCGCCCGTGCGCGAGGGCACCGTCATCGTCGACCACGCCGGCCACAAGCTGGGCGTGGTCACCAGCGGCACGCTGGGCCCCACCGTCAACCAGCCGGTGGCGATGGCCTACCTGCCGGTCGACCACGCGATCGTCGCCCACGAGGTCTACGCCGAGGTGCGCGGCAAGCGCCTGCCGATGCGCGTGGCCACGATGCCGTTCACGCCCAACCGCTACTACCGCGGTTGAGCCATCCCGTTTCCTTCCAGCCCACTTCCAGGAGCCTTGCATGACGACCAAGTTCACGACCGACCACGAATGGATCAACATCGAAGATCATGACGCCGCCGTGGTGGGCATCACGTTGCACGCGCAGGACGCGCTGGGCGACGTCGTGTTCGTCGACCTGCCCGCCGTCGGCCGCACCTTCGCCAAGGGCGAGATCTCCGGCGTCGTCGAGTCCGTCAAGGCCGCGGCCGACATCTACATGCCCGTGTCGGGCGAGATCGTCGAGGTCAACGAGAAGCTGCGCGACGAGCCGGCGCTGGCCAATACCGACCCGCTGGGCGAAGGCTGGTTCTTCAAGGTGAAGATCGCCAACATGGCCGAGTTCGACGAGTTGATGGATGGCCCCGGCTACGACGCGCTCTTGAAGACGCTCTGATCGCCCTGCTTCTGCCCTGACCTTGCGCGCCGACGCCACCGCGTCCGCGCCTTCGCAGCCGCGTCCACCCGACGCGCGCCGCCCGCCTTTCGCTGACACCCCCTGCCTGGAATTTCCGTCATGTCGCTGACCGCCCCGACCCCGCTGGCCGAGCTCGAGAACGCCGCCGAATTCATCGCCCGCCACATCGGCCCCGACGCCGCCGACGAGGCGCGCATGCTGTCGGCCATCGGCGCCGCGTCGCGCCAGGCGCTGATCTCGGCGCTGCTGCCGGCCAACATCGTGCGCGGTGATGCCATGGCGATCCCCGACGGCACCACCGAGGCCAAGGCGCTGGCCGAACTCAAGGCACTGGCGAGCAAGAACCAGGTTCTCAGGAGCTTCATCGGCCAGGGCTACTTCGGCACCATCACGCCGGGCGTCATCCTGCGCAACATCCTCGAGAACCCGGCCTGGTATACCGCCTACACGCCCTACCAGGCCGAGATCTCGCAGGGCCGCATGGAAGCCCTGCTGAACTTCCAGACCATGGTCACCGACCTGACCGGCATGGCCATCGCCAACGCATCGATGCTGGACGAGGCCACTGCGGCGGCCGAGGCTATGACGCTGGCGCTGCGCATGGGCAAGAGCAAGAGCAAGGTCTTCTTCGTCGCCGACGACGTCCTGCCGCAGACGCTCGAGGTCGTGCGCACGCGCGCGCGCCCGATCGGCATCGAGGTGCTGGTCGGCCCTGCTGACCAGGCCGCCGACAAGGACTGCTTCGCGGCGCTGTTCCAGTATCCGGGCGTCACCGGCCAGGTCCGCGTGCTCAAGCCGCTGGTCGACGCCATCCATGCGCGCAACGGCCTGGTCATCGTCGCTGCCGACCTGCTCGCGCTGACGCTGCTGCAGGCGCCGGCCGAGTTCGGGGCCGACATCGCCTGCGGCAACACGCAGCGTTTCGGCATGCCCATGGGCGCCGGCGGCCCGCACGCGGCCTACCTGGCCACGCAGGACGCGCTCAAGCGCTCGCTGCCGGGCCGCCTGGTGGGCGTCAGCGTCGACTCGCACGGCACGCCGGCCTATCGCCTGGCGCTGCAGACGCGCGAGCAGCACATCCGCCGCGAGAAGGCGACGTCCAACATCTGCACGGCGCAGGTGCTGCCGGCCGTCATCGCCAGCATGTACGCCGTCTACCATGGCCCCGAGGGCCTGCGCCGCATCGCGCGCCGGGTGGCGTCGTTCACGGCGATCTTCGCGGCCGGGCTGAAGCTGCGCGGCGTCGACGTGGTCAACGCGCACGCGTTCGACACGCTCGAGATCGTCACCGGCCCGCAGACCGACGCCGTGATCGCGCGCGCCGTCGCGGCCCACATGAACCTGCGCCGCGCCAGCGCGACGACGGTGTCGGTCAGCTTCGACGAGACCACCACGCGCGCCTGCGTGCAGACGCTATGGGGCATCTTCGCGCCCGGCCAGACGCCGCCCAGCTTCGACGCGTTCGAGCAAGGCATCGAGCTGCGCCTGCCGGCCGAGCTGGTGCGCACGAGCGACTTCCTCACGCACCCGGTCTTCAACACGCACCACAGCGAGACCGAGATGCTGCGCTACATCCGCCGCCTGTCCGACAAGGACCTGGCGCTGGACCGCAGCATGATCCCGCTGGGCTCTTGCACCATGAAGCTCAACGCCACCAGCGAGATGATTCCCGTCACCTGGCCCGAGTTCGCGCACGTGCACCCGTTCGCGCCGGCCGAACAGCTGGAAGGCTACCGGCTGCTCGACGAGCAGCTGTGCAAGTGGCTCGAGCAGGCCACCGGCTACGCCGGCATCAGCCTGCAGCCCAATGCCGGCTCGCAGGGCGAGTACGCCGGCCTGCTGGTGATCAAGGCCTGGCACGAATCGCGCGGCGAAGGCTCGCGCGACGTCTGCCTGATCCCGGAGTCGGCGCATGGCACCAACCCGGCCTCCGCGCAGATGGTGGGCATGAAGGTGGTGGTGGTCAAGTGCACCGCCGCGGGCGAGGTCGACATGGCCGACCTCCAGGCCAAGTGCATCGCGC
>JBJMWF010000006.1:0-7957 GCA_045810265.1 Vitreoscilla sp.
CGCTACCTGCTCACTGACCTGCTCAAGACCCGTTGGGGCTTCGACGGCCTGGTGGTCACCGACTGGGATGCGATCGGCCAGGTGGGCTACGTCGACGCCGCCGGCAAGGCTCGCTCGTGCACGACCTCGTCGTGCCCGGCCGCGATCAATGCCGGCGTCGACATGGTGATGGTGCCGTTCGCCTGGAACGCGTTCATCGCCCACACCCTGGCCTCGGTGCAGGCGGGCGAGATCCCGCTGGCGCGCATCGACGACGCGGTCACGCGCATCCTGCGCGTCAAGATGCGCGCGGGCCTGCTGCGCATCGTCGACGGCGCGAGCGTATCGACCCGCCCGTCGCAACGCGCGGGCGCGCATGACGCGGCGGCCGCGCAGCCGCGCGAGCTCGCGCGCGAGGCGGTGCGCGCGTCGCTGGTGCTGCTCAAGAACGACCGCGCCACCCTGCCGCTGGCGCGCAGCGGCCGCGTGCTGGTGGTCGGCCGCAGTGCCGACTCGATCGCCGACCAGTCCGGCGGCTGGTCGCTCACCTGGCAGGGCACCGGCAACACGAACGCCGACTTTCCCGCCGCGGACTCGGTGCTCGCCGGCGTGCGCGAGGCCGTCGGCGCCGACAACGTCGTCTACTCGGCCGACGCCGCGGGCATGGACGTGACGACCTTCAAGGCAGTGATCGCGGTGATCGGCGAGTCGCCCTATGCAGAAGGGTTCGGCGACATCCGCCGCTCCGGCACGCTGGAACACGCGCGGCGGCATCCCGAGGACCTCGCCGTGCTCAAGCGCGTCGCCGGCCATGGCGTACCGGTCGTCACGGTGCTGTTCAGCGGCCGGCCGCTGTGGGTGACGCCCGAGATGAATCGCAGCGACGCCTTCGTCGCCGCCTGGCTGCCCGGCACCGAAGGCAAGGGCATCGCCGACCTGCTGTTTCGCCGCGCCGACGGCGGCGTCACCGATTTCAAGGGCCGCCTGTCGTACTCCTGGCCCCGGAACGCGTGCCAGACCAAGGTCAACAAGGGCGAAGCCGGCTACGACCCGCTGTTTCCCTACGGATACGGCCTGACGTATGCCGGCGGCCATGCCGACACCGGGCTGCTCGACGAGTCCCCGCCGCCGCAGCGCTGCGGGGACCCGGCGGCGGCCGCCACCGAGGACCTGGTCATCTTCCGGCAGTCCGAGGGCCCCGTACACAAGCTGCACATCAGCTCGCCCACGGAGTGGCAGGTGCCGCTCGGCAACGACCTCGACACCGTCGTCGCCACCGCCGACGGTGCCGTCAAGGCCGGGACCGCGCAGGTCACCCTGCAGCAGGACGCGCGCAGGCTCGTGTTCGCGGGCGACGGCCGGTTCTCGGCGGATTCGCTGATGGCGCACGACTACAGCGGCTGGCCCGGCACGCACGCGGCGCTGGTGTTCGACATCGTGGTCGACCAGGCGCCGGACGCCGCTGTTCACGTGCGCATCGGTTGCGGCTACCCGTGTGGCGCTTCCCTCGACGTGACGAAGGCACTGCGGGCGCTGCCGCTGCACGTGAAGTCCACCTTGAAGATCCCGCTGCGATGCTTTGCGGACCAGGGCGTCGATTTCAGCTCGGTCGACACGCCATTCGCGCTCGACACCAAGGGCGCGTTCGCCGCCAGCCTGGCCGACATCCGCTGGCAGGTCGGCGCCGGCAAGGATCTCGACGCCTTGCCGTGCACGCCGGCCCGCAAGCCGCCGGCTACCCCGCCGTCTTGAACGCCATCACCGCCTGGTTGCGCAGCGTGCGCAGCAGGCTCAGCTCGCGGTCGCCCAGCACGATGCCGCCAGGCGTCGCGCAGTCGGCGTAGATCAACGCGAAGGGCGCGCTCTTCATCGTCATCGGCAGCAGCACGAAGCTGCGCGCATCGGCCTCGCGCTGCAGCCAGGTGGGCAGGCGCGAGCGGACGTTCTCGGCCGAGGCGTCGGAGATCAGCGTGTCGGCGGCCTTCCTGCAGGCCACCGACAGCAGGTCGACCGGGCCGTTCGGATTGACGTCGACGCGGAACTGCGCCGACAGCGCCGAGGCCGCCGCGCCCAGGCCGAAGCGGCCGGTGATCATGCCGCTCTTGGGATCGCGCAGGCCGAACAGGACGCAGCGAAAACCCAGCCCGTCGTGCATGGTCTGCAGGATGGTGCGCAGCACCTCGTTGAGCTTGAACGAGTCGCCGGCCAGCGAGCTCGTCACGCTGGAGATGCCCTTCTCCAGCGCCAGCATGCGGGCCGCCGAGTCCGGCGGCACCGCCGCCGCATCGGCCTGGGCCGCCACCGTGCCCGGGCTCTCGGAGGCCGCCGCCTTCTTGTCCTCGCCCGGCTTGGCCCCCGCAGCGCCGCCTGGCGCGACGGGCGACCCGACATTCGTCGCGGGATTGATGTTGCCGGTGGGTACCACGAGCGCCTGCGGCAACAGGCGGCGCGCCTTGGAGTCGTCCTTGAGGTCGATGCCCAGCGCGTTGGACATCGACTGCAGGTGCGACTGCGCGCTGCGCACCGCCGTCTCGAACTGGTCCTTGGGCAGGTTCAGCGCGCGCGAGAAGCGGTCGCCGATCGTGGAGATCTTCTTGGCCGCGGCCTCGGTGGGCGCCTGCATCAGCGCCAGCGCGAGTTCGGACGACGCCTGCACGCACCAGCGCAGCCGGTCGGGGGCCGATTCCGCCGCGCGCGTCGGCGGATGGCCCTCGGGCCGTGCGATGGCGCGGCGCAGCGAGTCGGGCAGGCCCCAGACCTTGGTCACGCCCACGCCCAGTTGCTCATAGGACAGGCCCAGCACCTCGGCGACGGCGCGGTCCTCGATGGCCTGCGACCACTCGCCGCGCTGCCAGGAGGGTTCGACGCGGCGGCGGATCAGCGAGGCCTCTTCCGGGAAATAGAACTCGGTGAGCATGCGCCCGAGCTGCGACATCATGCCGGCCAGGAAGGGCTCGTCGTGCGCCTTGGCCTGCGGCGTCAGCTCGTCGCACAGCGTGCCCGTCATCATCGCCATCAGGAACATCTCCTTCAGGCGGGCGACGTGTGCCTTGTCCTGCATGTGTTCCAGCAGCACCAGCGACAGCGCCATCGTGCGGATGCCGGCCAGCCCCACCAGCGACACGGCGCGCGACACCGAGGCGATGGTGCCGGCGCCGGCATTGCGGAAGTGCGCGGTGTTGACCATGCGCAGCAGCTTGTTGGTGAGCGCCACGTCGCGCACGATCTCGTCGGTGACGCCGGCGATGCTGGCGTCCTCCGATTGCGTCACGCGCTGGATGCGCACCACGGCGTCCGACAGCGCCGGGAAGTCGCTCTTGTGGCGCATGCGGCGCAGCAGGAATTCCAGCGTCGCGCGGTCGCCGCCGTCCGCGCCGACCGGCGCCGGATCGAGCCATTCGTGCAGCGCGTTGCGAAACGCGCCGGCCGATTCGGGGCGGTGCGACGGGTCGCGCGAGACGGCGCGCAGCACCAGCGCGCGCAAGGCGTCGTCGGTCGCGTCCTTGCCGGTCTTGGCGTCGACCATCTCGCGCGGCCAGACGATGTCTTCCTTCTGGATGCGCTCGAGTGCACGGTACGGATCGCGCTCCTGGAGCATGGGCCGGCCGCAGATCATCTGGCCCAGCATCATGCCGGCCGCGAACACGTCCATCAGCGGGTGCGGCGCGGCGCCGCCGATCGCTTCGGGCGCAATGTAGCCCGGCGTGCCGGCGATGCGGCCGTCGTGCTTGTCGGACAGGCGCGCGGCGATGCCGAAGTCCATCACGCGCGGGCGGCCCTGCGCATCCATCAGGATGTTGGACGGCTTGAGGTCCCGGTGCACGATGCCTTGCGCGTGCGCGGTGGCGATCGCGTCGAGCACGTCGCGCATCAGCGCCGCGGCCTCGCGCTCGGGCAGCTTGCCGCGCTTCTTGAGCAGGTCGGCCAGCGTCTGGCCGGTGACGTACTCGAACACCATGAACGAGACGCTGCCGTCCTGGTCGGCCTCGAACACCGGCACGATGTTGGGATGCGCGAGCCGGCTGACGGCGCGCGCCTCGTCCAGCCATTGCGCGACCGAGGCCGCGTCGGCATCGGGATTGATGACCTTGACCGCCACCTCGCGCTGCAGCCGCGGGTCGTAGCCCAGCCACACGGTGGCCTGCGCACCGCGGCCGAGCTCGCCCTTGAGCTCGAAGCGGCCGACGCGGCGGCGCGATGACGTCGGCAAGGCGCTCACTCGACGACCCTTCGCCTGGCCACTGCGCTCATGCGTCCGTCCGATCAGGCCTGGCCGACGCCGGCTGCAGCGCGTCCTGGATGTCCTTGAGCGTGATGTCGAGCGCGCGGCCGTAGCGCTGCGCCACGCGCTGCACCGCGGCGATCGCCTGGCGCGACGGCATCGAGACGGCGTCCAGCACTTCGTTGGCGCAGCTGGCGACCAGGCGCAGCATGTCGACGTCCGAGGTCGGCGTGTGGATCGGGCCGGTGGGCGGGGCGCGCCGCACCATGTGCTGCACGCCGTCGTCCAGGCCCCAGTGGTGCATCACGGCGGAGCCGAGGGCGTCGATGTCGATGCCCAGCACGGCGAAGGACGCGGCCTCGGCGGTCATGCCCTGTTCGTCCGGTTCGCCCGCCTTTTGCGCGGCCACCGGCTGCATCAGGCGGCGGATCTGCGCTGCTTCGTCGGGGAAGTGGTATTGCACGACCAGCCAGCCCAGGTTCTGCAAGGCGGTGATCAGGTAGACGACTTCCTGGTCGTAGCCGGCCGGCTGCAGGGCGCGCGCGATGGTGCCGGCGCGCTTGACGCGCAGCATCAGCGCGTTGAGCGCATTGGCGGCTTCGTCGTTCAGCGGGCCGGGCCAGGGACGCAGCGACAAAGCGGCCTGGCGCACGCCGTCCAGGCCCACCATGGCGATGGCGCGGTGGATGGCCAGCACGGCGCCGCTGCCGCTGTTGCCGGCCTGCGACTGCGCGAAATTGACCATGCGCACGAGCTCGAACGACAGCGCGAAGTCCTGCAGCACCACGCGGGAAAGCTCGTGGGTGTGGCCGGTCTCCAGCATGGCGATCCGCGCGGCGCGGTCGGCGCCGCCTGGCATCGCCGGCAGCAGGCCGACGCTGCGCATGCGTCCGAGCAGCAGCGTGATCGGGCCGGCGTCCTGGTCGCGGCTGGCCTGCAGCCAGCCGTCCAGCGCGCGCTCGAAGGTGCGGGCGCTGCGGTAGCGCTGGCGCTCCTGGCGGTCGGTGGCGCGGTTGACGATCGCGCGCAGGGGCTCGGCGACCGGATGCGGCACCGTCCACGGCAGGCGCACCATCTCGTGGCCGAACGGCGGCAGCCGTCCCACCACCTTGGCCACGTCAGGCTCCTCCAGCGGCGCGCCGCCGGCCAGCGCCTGGTGCATCACCAGGCCGAACGCCAGCACGTCGATCTCGGCGGCCAGGCGCTGCATGCGGCGCTCGTCCATCGCGGCATGCTGGCCGTCGGTGTCCGCAGCGAGTTGCGTGAAGGATTGCGCGAACGCGTGCGCGTCGACGATCTCCAGGCCCAGCAGCTTGACGTTGCCGTTGTCGTCGACCAGAAGCGCATACGGCTGCACGTCGCGATGCGCGGCGCCGGCCTCGTGCGCGAACGCCAGGCCTTGCAGCACCTGAACGCTCCATTGCGTAAGCTCGGCGCCGGGCAGGCCCTTGGCGGTGAGCTTCTCGGACCAGGTGACGAACAGGCCGCGTTCGTAGACGGCGTAGGGCCAGCGTTCGTGCTCGCCAACGTCCAGCAGGCGAGCCAGCTTGGGGTGCTTCAGGCGGCTGGTGCGGCCGACGCGCGCCACCCAGGCGCCCAGGGCGTCGGGGTCGGGCGGCTGGGCCCGCGGCATCGCGACCATCACCTCGGCGTCGCTGTGCGTGTCGAGCGCGAGCCACAGCATGGTCTGCGCGCTCTTTCCGAGCAGGCGCAGCAGCTGGTAACGGCCGAGCATCCGTACCGCCCGGTTGGGCGTGGCGGACGCAGCGGCAGCGGCGGCGGTGGTGGGAGCGGTGGCGACCATGAACGCAGTAACGGAAGAATCGCTCGATTGGAACGCGGCCGCAGCAGCCGCGACGGGCGAAAGAAGGGCCAAAACGCTGCGTAATTCACTATCGGCGGCCCCTTCAGTTTTTGAAATCGGCCCCCACCTCCCCGATGAGGCCGCCCAAGGCGGCCGCGCCACCCCACCGCAGGCCGGGGCTAGGGTAATGTGTCAGAATCTTTTCACCGACCCGGGCACCCGGTTTCCCGACGAATTCCCCGTCACCGGCGCCCCCAAGGAACACGCATGAGCAGCGAAGCAATCAAACACATCTCCGACGCGTCCTTCGAGACCGACGTCCTCAAGTCGGGCACCCCGGTGCTGGTCGACTACTGGGCGGAGTGGTGCGGCCCGTGCAAGGCCATCGCCCCGATCCTCGAGGAAGTGGCCAAGGACTACGGCCCGCGCCTGCAGATCGCCAAGATGAACGTCGACGACAACCGCGACGTGCCGGCCAAGTTCGGCATCCGCGGCATCCCGACGCTGATGCTGTTCAAGGACGGCCAGCTGGCGGCGACCAAGGTCGGCGCCCTGTCCAAGTCCCAGCTGACCTCCTTCCTCGAGGGCCATCTGGGCTCGGCGGCCACCGCGCCCCAGGCCTGATGTCGCTGCCGGACGACCAACGGGCGCGCCCGCGCGCGCCCCAGTTGACGTCCTTCCTCGGCCGCCCTCTATAATCAACCCCAGCCAGTGCTTTTCACGGCGCCGCCGCTCTGACGAGCAACGGCACCGGCACTGTGCCAAGGTTGCGCCCCCGCGCCCTGCTTCCGCTCTGTCTGGCGGATTCCGGCGCGCGGTTTCGGCGATTCGTCCCCAGCCCCTTACGTTTCACGTCGCCACGACGGCCCAGCCCCGGCCAGTGCACGCCAACTCGGCGTGACCTGAGTTTCCCGAGCCGGCCTGCACGAGGCGCGCCCCCGCGCAATCAGGCGTGCTCACGCACCCGAATCAGCCGCGGCTCACACCCCAGGGTGAAATCACAAATGCATCTTTCCGAACTGAAGGCCATGCACATCGGTGCACTGATCACGATGGGCGAAGCCCTCGAGATCGACAACGTGGCCCGCCTGCGCAAGCAGGAGCTGATGTTCGCGATCATGAAAAAGCGCGCCAAGGGCGGCGAACAGGTGTTCGGCGACGGCGTGCTCGAAGTGCTGCCGGACGGCTTCGGCTTCCTGCGCGCCATCGACGAGAGCTACATGGCGTCGACCGACGACATCTACCTGTCGCCCAGCCAGATCCGCCGCTTCAACCTGCACACCGGCGACATGATCGAAGGCGAAGTGCGCGTCCCCAAGGACGGTGAACGCTACTTCGCGCTGGTCAAGGTCGACCGCGTCAACGGCGTCACGCCCGAGGAGAGCAAGCACAAGATCATGTTCGAGAACCTGACGCCGCTCTTCCCCAAGGAGTGCTTCAAGCTCGAACGCGACATCCGCGGCGAGGAGAACATCACCAGCCGCATCATCGACCTGATCGCGCCGATCGGCAAAGGCCAGCGCGCCCTGCTCGTGGCCCAGCCCAAGACCGGCAAGACGGTGATGATGCAGCACATCGCGCACGCGCTGGTGGCCAACCATCCCGAGATCCACCTGATCGTGCTGCTCGTCGACGAGCGGCCGGAAGAAGTCACCGAGATGCAGCGCACCGTGCGCGGCGAGGTCATCAGCTCCACCTTCGACGAGCCGGCCGCGCGCCACGTGCAGGTCGCCGAAATGGTGATCGAGCGCGCCAAGCGCCTGGTCGAGATGAAGAAGGACGTCGTCATCCTGCTCGACTCCATCACCCGCCTGGCCCGCGCGTACAACAATGTGCTGCCGTCCTCGGGCAAGGTGCTGTCCGGCGGCGTCGACGCCAACGCGCTGCAGCGCCCCAAGCGCTTCTTCGGCGCGGCGCGCAACGTCGAGGAAGGCGGCTCGCTGACCATCATC
>JBJMWF010000007.1:0-6757 GCA_045810265.1 Vitreoscilla sp.
ACCTTCGCGCTGCAGCGAGGTGAGGATCTCGCGCGTGCCGTCGGTCGATCCGTTGTCGATCACGACCATCAGGTCCATCAGCTCGAGGTTGTGTCGCACGAAGGCCTCGACGATGTCGGCCTCGTTCTTGATCATGGCGATCGCAAGCGTGTTCATGTCGGGTGCAGTCCGTGGGTTGATTGTCGTCAGATCAGCGCGTAGGCCTCGTCGCCGGCGAACTGGTCGTCGTCGGCCAGGCCGCCGAAATCCGCGCGCATCGTGCGGGCGGTGGTGCGCTCGCGCGGCGTCGTCGCGATCTTCTTGAGGGTCACGCGCATGAAGGCGGCGTTGTCCTTGGCGCACGGCTGCACGGCGGCGTCCAGCCACTGCGACTTCGTCAGCTCGAAGCGGTGCTCGAACCAGCCGAGGTACCAGAACCAGTCGGTGTAGTAGAGCCAGGAGTTCTCGTTGAGCGCGCGCAGGTGCGTCGGGTCCTGCCAGGCGGTCAGCGCCTTCTCGTACGGCACCTCGATGGAGAAGGCGCCGCCGACCTGCAGCAGGGCCAGCGCGTTGGTCATCAGCATCGGCAGGTCGGGCACGTGCTCGAGCACGTTGTTGGCGTAGATCAGCTCCAGCGTGCCCGGCTCGAGCCGCACGGTGCCGCCCATCTGCGTCGGGGCTTCGTAGGGCAGGGTCACCGGCTGGCCGAGATCCAGGACGAGGTCGGGCTCCGCGCGGTCGAGGATGTCGATGTTGAGCCAGGTCGGCTTGTAATCCTTGCCTGAACCCAGGTTGATGGCACGCGGGCGCCAGGGGCCGGGCGCGCGCATGCGCTCGAAGCCTTGCTGGAAGCCGCTGGCGAAGGCCAGCAGGTCGGCGAACTGCTCGATCGGGTCGTGGACGGCGTCGCCGGCGCGGAAGGTGGCCAGGCGCTTGCGAGCCTCGTCGTAGAACGCCGGCGTGCCGAAGTGCAGCCTGAACCATTCCTCGACCTGCTCGGGCAGCCACAGCACCGAGTCGCGGAAGGCCGGGGTCGGGTCGGTGGTCGGCGTGTACTCGGAGATCAGCGGCGTGCCCAGCGACAGGCAATGGAAGGCGCGCGCCTGCTCGAAGCGGTTGCTCTCGTAGTAATGGCAGTTCAGCACCGCCTTGGCCTGGCGGATGAAGTCGTCGCGCTCGGGGCCGTAGACCGGGCCGTCGAACATCGCCACGTTGAAGCCGGCGGCCTCGACGCGGGCGATGAACTGCTGGCGGCGCGGGTTGACGCTGCCGAAGAACAGCAGGTCGATCGGGCGCTCCTCCAGCGGCAGCGCGGGCTTGTCCAGGTAGGACGCGTAGCCGAAGGAGATGATGGGCACGTCGGCCGGATCCTGGGCGTAGGCCGGCACGTTGGCGGCGTCGTAGTCGACCACCGCGGAGCGGCGCAGCAGCGCGAGGTAATCGGGGCTGACCGTGGCGCCGCCCTGGCCGAGTTGCTCGAGGTTGACGAAGATGCAGGCGTGGCGCTCCTGCCAGTCGGCCGGAAAGCCCAGGTGCGCGCCGAACACGAAGTTCACCGCGTCCTCGCGCAACCGGTTCTTGGCCATGGTCACCGTCGCGCCCTGGCGGCGCAGCATGTGGCGGAAGTAGCGCGACTGGTCCAGGAAGCCCAGCGAGTGCACGTAGCCGGCAGGCTGGATGATCGCCAGGTGGATCGCGGGGGCATTCTTCATGGAACTCGGGCTCCGGAAAGGGTTCGGCGGCCGAATGGACGGCCATGAACCGATTCTGAAGAGCGGCGCGCGCCGCCATGCGTGGAAAAGGGCTGCCCGGCCCCGGCAATTCGCGCCCCGACTTGAGTCCTGGGGCGATCTCAGTGCGACTGCTTGAGCTTGAGCGCCTTGATCGCCTGGCCCGTGCCCTCGTACAGCACGACCAGGTTGCGTGCGGCCAGCGCGGAGCCGCGGCCGGCGACGGAGCCTTCGAGATCCGGCCGTTCGCCGATCTCCAGGCAGCGCAGCCACGCCGCTTCGATCATCGGCAGCAACTCGCCGGAGCGCGCCGGCTCCTCGGTCGCCCAGTCGAGCAGCAGGTCACCGAGCGCGAAGAAGAAGTCGGGCGAATGCGACCACGCGGCCATCGCGTTCTCGGCCAGCAGCACGGCTTGCGCATGCTGGCGGCATTTCTTGAGCGCATGCAGTTCGCGCACCAGGCGGTCGTGATGCCAGCCCGGCGTGGTGCCGGCCAGCGTCACCACGGCGCCGCTCGCCTCCTCGCAGGCCCGCGAGCGCGCGAAGTGTGCGCAGGCGTCGCCATAGCGCTCGTAGACGTCGTGGTCCTTGCCGATCTGGTAGTGCAGGTAGGCGTCGTCCGGGGCCTGCGCCAGCGCGCGCGCCAGCAGGTCGGCGTTGCGGCCGGCCTTGGACTTCAAGGCCTCGGACAGGTAGCCGTCGTGCGCCAGCACGGTCGCCAGGCGCTTGACCGGCAGCTTGTGCCCGGGTTGTTCGTGCACGTGGCCTTCGTAGCGCACGCCGCGCGGCAGCACGCGTGGCAGCCAGCTGGGCGCGATGGACACGCCGATGGGCGTGTCGAACTGGCTGTCGACGCGCAGCGTGCCGACGAAGTCCGGCCTGGTGTGGCGCAAGGCCAGCAGCTCGACGCCGGCTTCGGCGATCCACTCGTCGGCGTCGACCACGATGTTCCAGTCGGCGTCTGCCAGATCCAGTGCGGCGTTGCGGGCGGCGGCGAAGTCGTCGCACCATTCGAAATGGTCCACGCGCGCGCCCGCGGAACGCGCGAGCGCGATGGTGGCGTCGGTGGAGCCGGTGTCCAGCACGACCAGCTCGTCGACGCAGCGGGCGACGCTCGCCAGCGCGCGCACGATGCGCGACGCCTCGTTGCGCGCGATCATCACGAGCGCGACCTTGTACGGATTCATCATTGCTCCGCTGCCAGCGCCTGCGGCGCAAGGCCGGCGAGGTGGTGTTCGTGCATGCGCGTGAGCAGCGCGTCCATGTCGCGCGCCAGGCGCTCGGCGTCGAACAGCGGGAGCGTGCGGCGGTTCACGTCCAGGTGCGTCTTGATGCCGCGCAAGGTATCGGGTTCGTTGGCGAGCGCAGTGGCCAGCTCGACATAGTCGTCCTCGCTGCGGCAGGCCAGGTCGGCCAGGCCGCAGGCCGCCACCAGGCTCGCGGCGACGCGCGATGCGAAGGTCTCGCCCGGCACCGTCAGCACCGGCACGCCGGCCCACAGCGCCTCGCTGGCGGTGGTGTGCGCGTTGCAGGGCCAGGTGTCCAGGAACAGGTCGGCGGCGCGCAGGCGCGCGATGTGGCTGGCCAGATCGAGCTTGTCGGCGAAGAACACGCGCTCGGGCGCGACGCCGCGCGCGGCGAGCTCGCGCAGCAGGTTCTGCCTGGCGTGCGGGTTCCAGGCCAGCATCCACAGCACCGTGCGCGGGGCGCCGGCAAGGATGCGTGACCACAGGTCCAGCATGTTGGGCGACAGCTTGTAGGTCTGGTTGAAGCAGCACAGGACGACGGCGTCCTCGGGCAGCCCCAGCGACGCGCGCGGCGGGCAGGGCGGCAGCGGCCGCGCGGCGTCGTTGGGCTGGTAGCAGCCTTCGAGCTGCGCGATCTGCTCGGTGTAGTGCGCCGCGTGCGACAGCGGCGTCGTGACGCGGTCGCCGATCATGTAGTCGATGAAGGGCGCACCCGAGGTGGCCGGATAACCGAGGTAGGCCGCCTGCACGGGGGCAGGGCGGTAGGCCATCAGCTCCATCCGGCTGTCGCGCGTGTGGCCCTTGAGGTCGATCAGGATGTCGATGCCGTCCTCGCGGATGCGGTTGGCGACGGCGCAGTTGCCGGTGTCGCGCACGTCGACGAAATGCTCGCAGGCGGCGCGCACGCGGCGGCCGATCTCGGAGCCGTCGTCGCGGCTGTGCGAATACAGGAAGGTCTCGAAGCGGCTCGAGTCGCGGCGTTCCAGCAGCTCGGTCATCAGCACCGCGGTGGCGTGGTGGTAGAAGTCCGAGGACAGGTAGCCCACGCGGATGCGGCCCGGGCGGCGCGGGCCGGGCGCGGGCAGCGGCTCGATGTGTCCGGTCAGGCCGGCGACGCGGCGTTCGGCCAGGCGGCGCTGCTGCTGCGGCGTCGACTCGATCGAGATCAGCGCGAACGGCAGCAGCAGCCTGGCGGTCTCCGGATCGTCGCGGTCGACGGCTTCCAGCAGCGCGCGCGTGTCGTCGGCGTCCTGCTGCCACTCGCAGGCCTGGCGGTTGGTCTGCACCACCAGGCTCAGCGCCAGCGCGCGGGTGGCGCCGTCGTCCAGCGAGATCGCGGTGCGAAAGCACTGGGCGGCCTCCAGGTCCATCGCCATGTCCATGAAGCACAGGCCCAGGCGGTAGTGCACGATGGCCGAATCCACCTTCAGGGTCAGGGCCTGGAAGTAGGCGTCGACCGCCTTGCGCGGGTTGCGCGTCTGGAACAGGGCGTTGCCCAGCGCGTTGTAATAGTCATGGTCGCGCGGAGCGTCGGGAGACAGCGCCTCCAGCACGGCCAGCGCATCCGCCGGACGGGCCATCTGCAGCGCCAGCTCGGCCGCCATGCGGCAGGCGACGCTGCTCGTGCGGTCGAGCTCGCAGGCGCGCAGCGCGGCGGCCAGCGCCGGCACGTGCAGCCCCAGCGCCATGCGCGAGCGCGCCAGGTTGATCCACATCAGGGAGTCGGCCGGCGCCAGCTCGGCAGCGCGCTCGAACTCCCGCACGGCGGCGTCCCAGCGCTTGGCCCGGTGCGCGAGCACGCCCGCCTGGCGGTGGCTCTCGGCACGGCGGGCGCTGGCGGACTCGAAGGATGTGGAGTTCTTCATGATCGGGCCAGTCTAGTTTCAAGACGCCGCCTGATCCCGCCGATAACAGGCTCAGTCACGGTGCAGTTCGCGGGAACGTCCGGGTCGACTGGTCTGCTCGACAGGACAGTCGGAACCGGAAGCCAGCGCAGTGCACAACGTCGCGCTGGCGGTCGTGCGAAGAACCGATCAAAAAGTCCTCAAGTCTTTCGATCGGGTTGTCGAAAAGCAATTCACGGCCCCACCCGTTTCTGACTTTGGGGCGAAAAACCCGGCAATCCCGCCGGACTTTGTCTCCCCAGGAGTGAACATCATGTCCCTGTCGATCAATACCAACATCGCCTCGATCGATGCCCAGCGCAATCTTTCGGGTTCGCAGTCCTCGCTCGCCACGTCGATGCAACGCCTGTCCTCGGGCCTGCGCATCAACTCGGCCAAGGACGACGCCGCCGGCCTGTCGATCGCCGAACGCATGAACGCCCAAGTGCGTGGCATGAACGTCGCGATCCGCAACTCCAACGACGGCATCTCGCTGGCCCAGACCGCCGACGGCGCCCTGGCGCAAGTCAGCAACTCGCTGCAACGCATGCGTGAACTGGCAGTGCAGGCCCGCAATTCCACCAACAGCTCGTCGGACAAGGACTCGCTGAACAAGGAATTCGGCCAGCTGCAGTCGGAAATCAACCGCGTGCTGGGCGGCACGACGTTCAACGGCAAGCACATGCTCGGCGCGGACGCGACGACGCTGAACTTCCAGGTCGGCGCCAACACGACGGCTGACGACACCGTGTCCATCAAGACGGTCGACATGACCAAGGACACCACGATGACGGCGGTGACCAACACCTCCAGCGTCGTGATCGACTCGTCGGCCACCTCGGGCGCCATCGGCACCGTGATCGACAACATCGACAAGGCGATCGACGACGTCAACAACACGCGCGCCACCTTCGGTGCCACGCAGAGCCGCTTCGACTCGATCATCTCGAACCTGCAGTCCAGCGTCGAGAACCAGACGGCCGCCCGCAGCCGCATCATGGACACGGACTTCGCCGCGGAAACCGCCAACATGAGCCGCGCCAACGTGCTGCAGCAGGCCGGCACCGCGATGATCGCGCAAGCCAACCAGCAGCCGCAACAGGTGCTGTCGCTCCTGCGCTGATCGCTGAATCGGCGGCGCCGCCCGGCGCTACTGCGAACGGCCTCGCCTCCAGGCGACGCCGTTCGCCGTTTTTCCCGCGCTTTTCGAATGCACGCCTTCTCGAGAAATCGGGTGGGCGTGCCTGCATTTCGGGCTAAAGGTTTGCGCGCAACCCCCCGATAACTGCTTCAACAGGCTCGCGAAATCGAGCTTGGGTCCGGTGAGTGGCCAAGGGCCTGCGAGTGGACAGAACACCGCGCAGACCGAAGGAGCACCTGGCGCTAGGCAACGAAACGCCAGTGCTCTTGCCGGAGAGTCTTCCCTGAAATCTTCACCATCCCAACTGGAGTCATCATGTCTCTCTCGATCAATACCAACATCGCGTCGATCGACGCCCAGCGCAACCTCTCCGGCTCGCAGATGTCGCTGGCGACCTCGATGCAACGCCTGTCCTCGGGCCTGCGCATCAACTCGGCCAAGGACGACGCCGCCGGCCTGTCGATCGCCGAACGCATGAACGCCCAGGTGCGTGGCATGAACGTCGCGATCCGCAACTCCAACGACGGCATCTCGCTGGCCCAGACCGCCGACGGCGCCCTGGCGCAAGTCAGCAACTCGCTGCAACGCATGCGTGAACTGGCAGTGCAGGCCCGCAACTCCACCAACAGCTCGTCCGACAAGGACTCGCTGAACAAGGAATTCGGCCAGCTGCAGTCGGAAATCAACCGCGTCCTGGGCGGCACGACGTTCAACGGCAAGCACATGCTCGGCGCGGACGCCACGACCCTGAACTTCCAGGTCGGCGCCAACACGACG
>JBJMWF010000008.1:0-19416 GCA_045810265.1 Vitreoscilla sp.
AAATCAAAAAATACAATACGAACTACCAAAATATCAACACGGCCGCCATCTTCGCGCTCGGGTTCTTCATGCGTCCGCTGGGCAGCTGGATGTTCGGCCGCGTCGCCGACCGCCAGGGTCGCCGGGCCTCGATGGTGTTGTCGGTGCTGATGATGTGCTTCGGCTCGCTGATGGTGGCTTGCCTTCCGACCTACGCCACCATCGGCGTGTGGGCGCCGGCGTTGTTGCTGGTGGCGCGCCTGATCCAGGGCCTGTCGGTGGGCGGCGAATACGGAACCAGCGCGACCTACATGAGCGAGGTGGCCGTCCCGGGCAAGCGCGGCTTCCATGCGTCGTTCCAGTACGTCACGCTGATCGGCGGCCAGCTGCTGTCGGTGCTCGTGCTCTCGCTGCTCCAGCTCGTGCTCGAGCCGGAACAGATGAAGGCCTGGGGCTGGCGCATCCCCTTCGTGATCGGCGCGCTTGCGGCGGTCGTCGCGCTGTGGCTGCGCAGCAGCCTGACCGAGACCACCACCGTCGCGACGCGCGCCGACCGCAGCGCCGGCACCCTGGCCGGCATCCTGCGCCATCCGCGCGCGCTGCTGATCGTGCTGGGCTATACCGCCGGGGGATCGCTGCTGTTCTACACCTACACGACCTACATGCAGAAGTACCTCGTCAACAGCGTCCACATGGACAAGGGCCTGGCGACGAACATCATGACCGCCGCCCTGTTCTGCTTCATGCTGATGCAGCCGCTGTTCGGCTGGCTGTCCGACCAGATCGGGCGACGCACGTCCATGATCTGCTTCGGCCTGTTCGGCACGCTCAGCACGGTGCCCCTGATGACGTCGATCGGGCACTCGTCCAGCCCCGCCGCCGTCTTCCTGCTCGTGCTGCTGGCGCTCGTGGGCGTGAGCTTCTACACGTCGATCAGCGGGCTCGTCAAGGCAGAGATGTTCCCGCCGCACATCCGCGCGCTGGCCGTGGGCCTGTCGTACGCGATCGGCAATGCAGCCTTCGGCGGCAGCGCCGAGTACGTCGCGCTGTGGTTCAAGTCCGCGGGACAGGAATCGAGCTTCTTCTGGTACGTGAGCGCCCTGGCGGCCGTGGCGCTGGCCGCTTCCTGGATCATGCCCGACCCGCGGGTGCACGGCTTCATGGCTGACGGTGCGGACGACGCACCCGAGTCCGTGAAGTAAGAGCGGCCATGGCCTCGTGCGCAACGTCCAGCCTTCCGCATTCGAGTGGAATGCCGCACACTGCCCGGGCCATGTCCCCGACCCGATTCCGCTACCTCGCGTTCGCAGTTGCATGGCTGGCGGCGACGGCGGTGGTGTCCTTCGTGACCTGGCAGCTCGCCTATGGTCGTGCCCGGGACGGCCTGCGCGCCAACGCCGCCGTCCAGTCCGTCGCGGACGCCGGCGCAGTGCAGTCCGCACTGGAGAAGTTCGAGACGCTGCCATTCGTGATGTCGCTCCAGCCCGCAGTGACCTACGCGTTGCTGCACCCGACCTCGCACGACGACCTCGAGGCGCTCGACCGCTACCTGCTCGAGATCCAGCAGCATGCGCGCATCGCGGCGGCCTACGTCGTGCAGGCGGACGGGCTGACCATCGCCGCAAGCAACTCGAAACTGCCGCAGACATTCGTCGGCAACAACTACCGTTTTCGCCCCTACATGCAGAGCGCCCTGCGAGGCAGCACGGGTCGCTTCTATGGCATCGGCACGACGACGGCGGAGCCCGGATACTTCCTGGCCCAGCCGGTGTTCGCAGGCGCCGCCTCGCCCTCCTGGCCCTCGCCGACGCCGCCGGTGGTCATCGGCGCCGTCGTGATCAAGCTGGCCCTGCAGGATTTCGAGAAATCCTGGCCGCTCGAGGCCGATCCGGTGGCGCTCGTCGATGCGAACGGTGTCATCTTCCTGAGCAACGTCGCCGACTGGAAATACAGGAGCATCGCGCGCCTGGACGCGTCGGCACGCGAGCAGATCCGGCTCACGCAGCAGTACACCGGCGAGCAGGTGGACCGCGTCCTCGCGCCGGGCGGACGTTGGTCGGCACAGGATCGCGTGGTGCAACCCGTGGGCGTGCTGGGATGGCGACTGATCCGCTTCGTGTCCGTCGAGGCGGCGCGCCGCGCAGCCACTAGTGCGGCCGTCGCGGCGTCACTCTCGCTGGCGATCGCCGGCTTGCTGGTCCTGGTGGTCGACCAGCGCAGGCGCCACCGCACGATCGCAGCCGCATCGCGCCGCGCGCTGGAGCGCGCGTCCGCGCAGCTGGAACAGCGCATCGCCGATCGCACGCAGGAGCTGGTGCGTGCCAACAGTGATCTCGAACAGCGCTATCGCCAGGTGCACGCCACCGAGCAGCTCCTGCGCGCGACCCAGTCGGAGCTGATCCAGGCCGGCAAGCTCGCCATGCTGGGCCAGATGGCCGCGGGCATGACCCACGAGCTCAACCAGCCGTTGACGGCGCTGCGGGTCTTCGCCGAGAACGCACTCGCCTTCCTGGATCTGGGCGATGCCTCGTCCGCACGCGAGAACCTGGATCACATCACCAATGCCGCCACCCGGATGGGCCGCCTGATCGGCCAATTGAAAGGCTTCGCGCGCAAGTCGCCCGGCAGCACCTGGGCCGTCGATCTGGCGACGTCGATCGAGAACTCCGCGCTGCTCCTGCGCAGCGACTTCGCGCAGGCCGACGCGTCGCTCGAGGTGCGCATCGAGCAGGCGGCCGTCGTGGTCGGCGACCCCATCCGCGTCGAGCAGGTGCTGATCAACCTGATGCGCAACGCGCTGGACGCGGTCAAGGCGGGCGCCGTCCGTCGCGTCGTCGTGACCTTGTCCGCCACCGATCGGGCGCTGCTGCGCATCTCCGATTCGGGGGCCGGCATCACGGCGCAGGTGCGCGAGCACCTGTTCGAGCCCTTCTTCACGACCAAGCCTTCGGGCGCCGGACTCGGGTTGGGCCTGGCCATCTCGGCCTCCATCGTGCAGGCCATGAATGGAGAATTGGTGGTCAGCCAGAGCGACGAAGGAGGCGCGGCATTCACCCTGCTGCTGCCGCTGGTCGAACCCGTATCCGGAGGGAGCCCGCCATGAGCGAAGTGCTGTTGATCGAAGACGAGGCCAGCATTCGCGCGGCGATGATGCAGTCGCTCAAGCTGGCCGGCATTTCCGTCATCGCAGCGGCAACCGCGGAAGAGGCGCTGGGCTGGATCGATGCCCAGTTCTTCGGCGTCGTGTTCACCGACGTGCGGCTGCCCGGCATGTCCGGACTGGAACTGCTCGATGCAGCGATGGCCAGGGACCGCGAGCTTCCGGTCATCGTGGTGACCGGCCATGGCGACGTGTCCATGGCCGTCCAGGCGATGCGACAAGGTGCCTACGACTTCATCGAGAAGCCGTTTCGGGCAGACCATATCGTCGAGGTGGCGCGCCGAGCGCTGGACAAGCGCCGGCTGGTGATCGAGAACAGGGCCCTGAAGAATGTTCTTCGCGATCGCGCGGACGTGCCGGAGCTGGTCGGCGAATCGGCCGCCATCGAGCGCCTGCGCAGCTTCATCGCCACGATCGGCCCCACCGGCGCAGACGTGCTGATCAACGGCGAGACGGGCACGGGCAAGGAAGTCGTCGCCCGGCAACTGCACGCGGCCGGATCCCCCGAGGCCCCCTTCGTGGCGATCAACTGCGGTGCGATGCCCGAGACGATGTTCGAGAGCGAGGTGTTCGGACACGAGGCCGGCGCCTTCACCGGAGCCGCCAGGCGGCGCATCGGCAAGTTCGAATTCGCGCGAGGCGGCACCGTGTTCCTGGACGAGATCGAGTCGATGCCGCTCGCGCTGCAGGTCAAGCTGCTGCGCGTGCTGCAGGAGCGCACCGTTGAACGCCTCGGGGGCAACGAGTCGATCAAGGTCAATTGCCGCATCGTGGCGGCCAGCAAGGTCGACCTCGAGAAATTGTCCCGTGAAGGAGCGTTTCGAGCGGATCTGTACTACCGCATCTGCACCGTGTCGATCCAGCTTCCCGCGCTGCGCGAGCACCCTTCGGACATCGCCTGCCTGCTGGGCCTGTTCGTGCGCCAGGCCTGTGCGCGCTATGGCCGCCCCGTGCCCGACTGGACTCCTCGACAGATGGCCGAGTGGAGCGCCATGCCGTGGCCTGGCAACGTTCGCGAGCTGAAGGGTTTCGCGGATCGCCTCGTGCTCGGCCTGGTCGACGCCCGACCCGAAGGCACCGACGTCCAGAGCGCCCTCACGCTGTCGATGCAACTGGAGCTGTTCGAGAAGAACGCATTGCGCGCCGCACTCAAACGCGCTGACGGAAACGTCGCCCAGGCTGCCGAACAACTGGGCATCGGCAAGACCACGCTGTACGACAAGTTGAAGCGCTTCGAGATCTCGTTCTGACGGAAGCTCACGCGCGCAGGCGGCCGGCGTGAGGAGCGCGGACGTCGACGCCGGCAAGGGCGGTGACCATGCATCGCATGGCCACGCCCATCGTCCACGCGCCTGGTGGCTCGCGACGCGGGCCCGCCGGGCCCTTGTCGCTCGCTGTCAGAGCAGCGAGCCGGCCGCCAGGCTCTGCATCGCGGCCGCGTTCGTGCGCACCTGGTAGTTCAGGTACACCGTCGTCGTCGAGTCGCTCGGGTTGGTGCGATAGTGCGCGGTGCTCTCCACCGTGCCGTCCTTGATCAGGCTGCCGGTGTAGACATTGCCGTTCATCTCGTAGTAGATGCGGTATTCCACCGTGTAGGCATTGACCGAGGACGTCGGACGCGGCTGCGTCGCCACCCAGATATTGACGCCGCCGACGGTGACGAAGCTGCCGTCAGCCGTGTGGTAGGTCGTGTTGTCGTGAGTGGACGTCTCGCCGGCGATCATCGCTGCCGTGAGCGTCTTGTTCGTGTCGCACGGCGCCGGCGTGCTGCCCGTCGTCGTCGTGTTGAGCGGGCAGTCGAACGCGAGGTAGCGGTCGCCCAGGGCGGTCACCGTGAATTTGAGGTAGGTCGAACCGGCCGCCCAGGCGGTCGTCGTGTTCAGCACGCCGGGGTTGCCGAAGATGGAGTTGTACGCGTTGGTGAACTCCGCCGGGGCGGAGTGCAGCAGGCCCGACAGGCCGACCACCGAATAGCCGGAACGCTTGCGGGAGAACGCCACGGTCTGCTGGTCCGCCGCCAGGTAGTCGACCTGGACGGCATCGCCCAGGTAGCTCGTCAAGAAACTGCCCTGCAGGTCGGGAACGACCAGCACGGTGCCGTTCTTGAGGATGCGCGTGACACCGCCGGTGGGCAGCGCGAGCGAGGTCGTCATGTTGACCGGCGCATGCTGCGTGACCTTCTGCGGGCCGTTGGTCAGGGGGGACTGCGCCAGCGCCGCGTAGTCATACTCCAGATAGTCGGTGCCGGACGTCTGGCCACCGGTGTAATTCAGGTTCCAGGCCGCCTCGTAGACGCCCGCGGAGGGCGCCAGGGTCACGCTCTCGTATTTCGCCTGGTCGGCGCTGAGCTTCAGGTGCAGCGTCGCGGCGGTGCTTGTCGCCGAGCCGGCGGAATTGGTGACCACCACCGTGTAGGCCGCTCCGTCATCGGCGTAGGTCGCCGCCGGCGTGGTGTACGAGTCCGAAGTGGCGCCACTGATCGCGGTGCCGTTCTTCATCCATTGGTAGGTCGGAGTGGTGCCGGTGGAGACCACCGTGAACGTGGCCGTGTCGCCCGTGATCACCGATGCGCCGACCGGTTGGGTCGTGATGGACGGCGAGCCCACGGCCGGCGCCGGCGCCGGTGCCGGCGGCGGGGGCGCCGGAGTGCCGGTGCCCGACGAGCCGCCGCCGCAGCCCGTGAACATGGCCTGGATGACGGCCAATGCAGCGGCCTTCTGATATCTGTTCATGCAGGAATCTCCCTCGATGGGTCGGCCGCGTCATGACTCGAAGTGGTCGTTGCGGCGCGATCGGGCGCGATTATGGAGGCGCTCCGCGATGCCGCCGAGCAGATTCAGGCTCATGCAAGCAAGCAGCCGCAAGAGGCCAGAACTTCGTCACGAGTCGACGGCCCGCGCCTGCGTGGACACGATCCGGCCGGCGCGGCGCATACGCCGGGCCTCCGATTGGAAACCCCACCCCGTATGAAGCTCACGCAGTGCCCGATGACCGATCGGCTGAGGAAGAAGATGACCCCACCAGGAGGTGCCCGTTGACTTGCCTTGAGCGCTGCGGTTCGGTGCCGTGGCTCGACGCGATGCCGCGCTGAGCCCCCGGCGCGACAACGCTCCGGCCGCGCGGCCGTCCGGCATTGGCATACGATGGCCGCAGACTACCGACACCCGACCCCATGAGCCCCCTCCTCGACTCCGCCACCACCTGGTTCCTCGACACCGCGACGCACGAGCGCGATGGCAGCTTCGTCGTCCACCTCACCGAGGGCATCAAGGGCGACGAGCGGCAATACGTCGAGCACGAGGGCGAACAGCTGGGCCCCTACTTCCCGGTCGAGGTGCAGGCGACGAGCCGCTGCGTCGCGGTGCGCTTTCCGCAGGCCCGGGCCGCGTTCTCCTTCGACGAGAGCTTCGACACCACCGACCCGACGTTCGAGCGCGGCGTCGGCAATGTCCTGTTCTCGGTCTCCGACTCGTCGTTCCGCCGCTTCGTGCAATCGCGCACGACGCTGACCATCACCGACGAGGGCGAAGAGGAAGGCGCGGCGCGCGAGTACTTCCTGCGCACCGAGGACCGCCTGTTCCAGGTCGCCTCGGGCACGCCGGAGGTCAGCTTGCTGCGCGAGGCGCCGCAGGTGGACGTGCCGCGCACGCAGACCTGGTTCGCGAACTGAATCGCCTGCTCGCGGCCAACCGGCCCCATGAGGAAAGCCCCAGAAGATTGCTCCTCTGGGGCTTCGTTTTGGTTGGCGGAGGCGGAGGGATTCGAACCCTCGATGCAGCTCATCACCGCATGCTCCCTTAGCAGGGGAGTACCTTCGACCACTCGGCCACGCCTCCAACCTAAGCTGGCATTCTAGCCTGGAAATCAGCAGGTGCTCAAGAAGCCGACGCGGCGGGTTCTTCGAGGTCGAAGGCCTTGTGCAGCGCACGCACCGCCAGCTCCATGTACTTCTCGTCGATCACCACCGAAGTCTTGATCTCGCTGGTGGTGATCATCATGATGTTGATCCCCTCCTCGCTGAGCGTGCGGAACATCTTGGAGGCCACGCCCACGTGGCTGCGCATGCCGATGCCCACGATCGAGACCTTGCAGATCTTCGGGTCGCCCAGCACCGTGGCGGCGCCGGTGGCCGGGGCCACCTTGTTCTTGAGCAGGTCCATCGTGCGCGCGTAGTCGTTGCGGTGCACCGTGAACGAGAAGTCGGTCTTGCCGTCGTGCGACACGTTCTGGATGATGACGTCGACGTCGATGTTGGCGTCGGCCACGTCGCCCAGGATCTGGTAGGCGATGCCCGGCTTGTCGGGCACGCCCATCACGGTCACCTTGGCCTCGTCGCGGTTGAAGGCGATGCCCGATACGACTGCTTGTTCCATGTTGACGTCTTCCTCGAAAGTGATCAGCGTGCCCGAGCGGGCCTCTTCGTCGATGTTGATATCCCAGGGCGTGAAGCTGGAGAGCACGCGCAGCGGCACGCGGTACTTGCCGGCGAATTCCACCGAGCGGATCTGCAGCACCTTGGAGCCCAGGCTGGCCATCTCGAGCATTTCCTCGAACGAGATGGTCTGAAGGCGGCGCGCCTCGGGCACCACGCGCGGATCGGTGGTGTAGACACCGTCGACGTCGGTATAGATCAGGCACTCGGCGGCCTTCATCGCGGCGGCGATCGCCACGGCGGAGGTGTCCGAGCCGCCGCGGCCCAGCGTGGTGACGTGGCCCGCGTCGTCGATGCCCTGGAAGCCCGTGATGACCACCACCTTGCCGGCCGCCAGGTCGGCGCGCACGCGCACGTCGTCGATGCTCTCGATACGGGCCTTGGTATACGACGAGTCGGTCTTCACGGGCACCTGCCAGCCGGTGTAGCTGACGGCCTCCAGGCCTTCGGCCTGCAGCGCCAGCGACAGCAGGCCGACCGAGACCTGCTCGCCGGTGGACGCGATCATGTCGAGCTCGCGGTCGGATGCCGGCGTGTTCACGCCCGGGAACAGTTCCTTGGCCAGGCCCAGCAGGCGATTGGTCTCGCCGCTCATGGCCGACGGCACGACCACCAGCTGGTGGCCGGCGCGCACCCATTTGGCGACGCGTTTGGCGACGTTGCGAATGCGCTCCGTCGAACCCATCGAGGTGCCGCCGTACTTGTGAACTATCAATGCCATGGTCTGAAACGCCCGGTTGACTGCAGGGCCAGCCGTGCGGCTGCCCACCCAAAACCCGTTAGTCTAGCGTGCACTTGGGGGTTTTCCCGGGCGGCACCGGTTCGCAGGTCGTGGAGCCGAGCTTCTTTCGGCACGAACACAACTTGCCTAGACAGGGTCAGCCTTCGCTTGCGGCGCAGGCCCGTCCTCCGCCGGATGCCAACGCAGGCCCCATTGCGGCGCGTCCGCCGGCGCCCAGGCGCGGGCGTCGATGCCCAGGCCCGGCACAAAGAGCAAGGCCCCTGCCGTGTCGAAAAGCAGCGGCCCGGTGCGGCCTTCCGTCGGAACGCCGAGCGCCTGGTATTGCTTCTTCAGGCCGCGCGCGACGCCCGCAGGCCGCAGCTGGAACTGCTCGCCCCCCGCGCGGACGCGGGCCACGACCTGCGCGAGCCGGTGCGGTGCGATGCCGCGCTGCGATGTTGCATAGACCTCCAGGGTGCCGCCCCAGCCATCCAGCGCGTAGCGATCGCAACGCAGCAGCGACAGCGCCCCGTTGGCGCGACCGCGCACGGGCGTGACGTGCGTGCGCAGCGGCGCCATGACGGCGAGCGACCCGCGCCACGAACGCAGCACGCGGCCGCTGTCCACCGGCCAGCGCCGTGTCGTGTCGTCCTCGGTCTCGGCCAGCAGCCGGTCGAGCAGCGTCTGCGGCACCGGGCCTTGCAGCTCCTGCGCGAGCCAGGCGCGCAGCACGTTGGTGCGCCGAGCTGGCGACAGGCTTCGCCACGCCGCCAGCGGCAGCGCGTCGCCGGCGCCGATGCGCTGCAGGTCCTCGGCCGCGACCTCCGCCAGCACCGCCCTGGCCTCGCCCGCGCGCCGCGCCACGGCGGCCAACGCGGCGTCGGCCTCCGGAAACGCCGCGCGCAAGGCCGGCATCACCTGCGTACGCAGGCGGCTGCGCGCGAATCGCGGGTCGGCGTTGCTGGGATCGAGTGCCAGCTCGAGCTGCAGCGGCGCGACGTAGGCATCGATCTCGGCGCCCGTGCGCGCGATCCAGGGCCGCGCCCAGGTCAAGCCGTCGCGTTCAACCAGGCGAGGCATGGCGGCCAGGCCCGCCGGGCCCGCGCCGCGCAGTGCCTGCAGCAGCACGGTCTCGGCCTGGTCGTGCAGGTGGTGGCCCAGCAGCACCAGGCTCGCGCCCGCGTCACGCGCCATGCGCGCCAGCGCGCGATAGCGCTCTCGCCGCGCCCAGGCTTCGATGCTCTGCCCGGCTGCCGGTGACCCTTGCAGGCGTGCGCAGGCGAAGCCGGCGTTCCAGCGCTCGCACAAGGCCTGGAGGTCGCAGGCCCACCGATCGGCTTCGGCCATCAGGCCGTGGTGCACGTGCAGTGCGACGACGCCCAGCCCGAGCGCCCGCGCGGCGCGCAGCGTCGCATGCAGCAACGCGACCGAATCGCGCCCACCGCTGCAGGCAACCGCAACGACGGGGCGATCCGGGTCCACTTCAGCGATCGGTGGTGTCGGCGAAGCGGCCGTAGGCCATCAGGCGCTCCTGGCGGCGAGCCAGAAGTTCCTTGGGCTTGAGGTCGCTCACCTGGCGCAGCGCGTCGCCCAGTGCGCGCTTCAGGCTCGAAGCCATCGCCTTGGGGTCGCGATGCGCGCCGCCCACCGGCTCGTTGACGATCTTGTCGATCAGGCCCAGTGCCTTCAGGCGGTGCGCGGTGATGCCCAGCGCCTCGGCGGCGTCGGCCGCGCGCTCGGAGGTCTTCCACAGGATGGAGGCGCAGCCTTCCGGCGAGATCACCGAGTAGGCCGAGAACTGCAGCATCAGCATCTGGTCGCACACGCCGATGGCCAGCGCGCCGCCCGAGCCGCCCTCGCCGATGATGGTGGAGATGATGGGCACTTCCAGCTGCGCCATCTCGAAGATGCTGGCGCCGATGGCTTCGGACTGGCCGCGCTCCTCGGCGCCGATGCCGGGGTACGCGCCCATGGTGTCGATGAAGGTGAAGACCGGCAGGCCGAACTTCTCGGCCGTCTTCATCAGGCGCTGCGCCTTGCGGTAGCCCTCGGGGCGCGGCATGCCGAAGTTGCGCACCTGGCGATCCTTGGTGTCGTAGCCGCGCTGGTGGCCGACGATCATGCACGCCTGGCCGTTGAAGCGCGCCAGGCCGCCGACGATGGCAGCATCGTCGGCGAAGCTGCGGTCGCCGTGCAGCTCCTCGAACTCGGTGAACACCTCGGCCGTGTAGTCGAGCGTCTGGGGGCGCTGCGGGTGGCGCGCGATCTGGTAGACCTGCCAGGGCTGCAGGCTGGCGTAGATGTCCTTGGTCAGCTGCAGGCTCTTCTTGTCCAGGCGGTCGATCTCCTCGGAGATGTCGACGGCCGACTCGTTCTGCACGTAGCGCAGCTCTTCGATCTTCGATTCCAGCTCGGCGATCGGTTGCTCGAATTCCAGGAAGTGGCGTTTGGTCATCAGGGAGTTCCTCATTGGGCGGCTCGTCAGTCCCGGACCGTCATCGGGTCGAGACTGCGCCAGAGATACCACGTGGCGACCGAGCGGTACGGAGCCCACCCGTCGCCCAGTTCGCGGGCTTCGGCGCGCGAGACCGGCTCGCCGCTGAAGTAATTTTCGCTGATTCCGCGGATCAGGCCCGGATCGTCCAGGGGAAGCACGTTGGGACGCAGCAGGTGGAAGATCAGGAACATCTCGGCTGTCCAGCGGCCGATGCCGCGGATGGCCACCAGCTCGTCGATGATCGCCTCGTCGTCCATGCCGTGCCATTGGCCCACGTGCACCGCGCCGTCGCTGAAATGGCGTGCCAGGTCGCTCAGGTACTCCACCTTGCGCGCCGACAGGCCGATGCCCTTCAGCAACTCGGGGGCCAGCGACAGCACCGAGGCGGGCACCAGCAGCTCGACATCGGGCCCGTCGACGGCGGCCACCAGCTTGCGCCAGACGCCCTGCGCCGACTTGGTCGACACCTGCTGGCCGACGATGGAGCGCGCGAGCGTGGTGAATGCATCGCCGTTGCTCTGCAGCCGCGCGTCGCCGAACTTGGGGATCAGCTTCTTCATCACCCGGTCGCGCCTGGTCAGGTGACGACAGGCCTCGTCCCAGTAGCCCGGCACGTCGGGCGCAGGTTCAGACAGGGAAACCGCCGAGGCTGCGACCATGTCAGGCCTTCACCCAGCTGGTGCCTTCGGGGCCGTCCTTGAGCGTGATGCCCAGGTCAGCGAGCTCCTTGCGGATGCGGTCGGACTCCGCAAAATTCTTGTCCTTCTTGGCCTGGGCACGGGCGTCGATGCGCGCCTGGATCTCGGCGTCGCCCAGGGCCGCGCCGGCCTGCAGGAAGGCCTGCGGCGATTGCTGCAGCACGCCCAGCGTGCCGCCGAGCGCGCGCAGCAGCGCGGCCGTCTCGACGGACTTCGTGCGGTTCAGGTCGGTCGCCATCTCGAACAGCACGGCCAGCGCGCCCGGCGTGTTGAAGTCGTCGTTCATCGCCTCGCGGAACGCGGCCGCGCGCGCGTCCGTCCAGTCGATGGCGCTCGCGTCGACGGGTTGCTCGGCGGAGCCGGCAGCGTTGTCAGCAGGCAGCGCGACCGACCCGAGCGCGGTGTACAGGCGGCGCAGCGCCGAGCGCGCGTCGTCCAGATGGGCGTCGCTGAAGTTGAACGGGCTGCGGTAGTGCGTGCGCAGCATGAAGAAACGCAGCGTCTCGCCGTCGAACTTCTTGAGCACGTCCCGGATGGTGAAGAAGTTGCCGAGCGACTTCGACATCTTCTCGTTGTCGACGTTCAGGAAGCCGTTGTGCAGCCAGTAGTTGACGAACGGATGGCCGAGCGCGCCCTCGCTCTGCGCGATCTCGTTCTCGTGATGGGGGAACTGCAGGTCCATGCCGCCGCCGTGGATGTCGAAGCGCTCGCCCAGGACGGCGCAGGACATGGCGGAGCACTCGATGTGCCAACCCGGGCGGCCCGGGCCGTAGCCGCTGTCCCACTTGGCGTCGGCGGGCTCGGACGGCTTGGCGGATTTCCACAGCACGAAATCGAGCGGATCAGTCTTGCCGTCGGCCACCGCCACGCGCTCGCCGGCGCGCAGGTCATCGAGCGACTTGCCCGACAGCTTGCCGTAGCCCTCGAACTTGCGCACCGCGAAATTGACGTCGCCGTTGTCGGCCTGGTAGGCCAGGCCCTTGTCCTGCAGCGTGGAGATCATGGCCAGCATCTGCGGCACGTACTCCGTGGCACGCGGCTCGTGCGTGGGCGGCTCGATGCCGATCGCGCCGATGTCCGCGCGCATCGCGGCGATCATCTCGTCGGTCAGCTGGCGGATCGTGATGCCGCGCTCGACCGCGCGCTTGATGATCTTGTCCTCGATGTCGGTGATGTTGCGGACGTAGGTGACCTCGTAGCCGAGCACCTGCAGCCAGCGGTAGACGACGTCGAACGCCATCATCATGCGCGCGTGGCCCATGTGGCACAGGTCATAGATCGTCATGCCGCACACGTACATGCGTGCCTGGCCCGGGACGATCGGAACGAATTCTTCGGCTTGGCCGGTGAGAGTGTTGAACAGACGCAGCGTCATCGGCAGGAGCGGGAGCCGCGGCCGGACTTCCAGCGGGAAGCCCGTCGGCGGACGAATGGGGAAACGTGGACCGGGCCCGACGGCCGCGCAAGCATGCGACGAGCGGCCGGACGGCAAGGGTACGCGAAGTGTGGTTGGCCGGGACGGGACAGCAGACTGGCCTGCCCTCGGTAGAATCCGGCAAGTATAGCCAAGGAGACTTCCAGATGAGCATCCAACAACAAACCCGGCGTGCCGTGCTCGCGCTGGCCGGCATGGCGGCCTTCGCCGCGCCGGCCTGGGCCGCCGACCGGGTCCTTCTCGTCACGTCGATGGGCAACATCGAGATCGAGCTCGACGCCCAGAAGGCGCCGAAATCGGTCGCCAACTTCGAGCAGTACGTCAAGGAAGGGCACTACGACGGCACGGTGTTCCACCGCGTGATTCCCAGCTTCATGATCCAGGGCGGCGGCATGACGCCCGACCTGCGCGAGAAGCCCAGCCGCAAGCCGATCCCGCTCGAATCGCACAACGGCCTGACCAACGTCGTGGGCACCGTCGCGATGGCGCGCACCAACGACCCGAACTCCGCCACCGCCCAGTTCTTCATCAACGTCAAGGACAACGCGTTCCTCGACGAGGGCGACGGCTACGCCGTGTTCGGCCACGTCGTGTCGGGCATGGACGTCGTCAAGAAGATCGAGGCGGTGGCCACCACCACCAAGGGCCCGTACGAGCACGTGCCCGCCACCCCCGTCACCATCAAGAAAGCCACCCTGGAGAAATGAGCATGACCAAGTACGTGAAGATGACCACCACCAAGGGCGACCTGCGCATCGAGCTCGATGACGAGAAGGCGCCGATCTCCGTCGCCAACTTCCTGTCCTACGTGAACAAGGGCTTCTACGACGGCACCATCTTCCACCGCGTGATCCGCAACTTCATGATCCAGGGCGGCGGCTTCGAGTCCGGCATGAAGCAGAAGACGACCGACGCGCCGATCAAGAACGAGGCCAAGAACGGCCTGAAGAACGACCACTACACGCTGGCGATGGCGCGCACCGGCGACCCGCATTCGGCGACCGGCCAGTTCTTCATCAACACCACCAACAACGGCTTCCTGAACAACGCCGAGGCGCAGGACGGCTGGGGCTACGCCGTGTTCGGCAAGGTCGTCGAGGGCCAGTCGGTCGTCGACGCGCTGGGCGCCGTCAAGACCGGCCGCAAGGGCTTCCACGACGACGTGCCGGTCGAAGACATCCAGATCATCAAGGCCGAGGAAGTCCAGGCTTGAGCTCGACGGCCGCGTTCGATTCGGAGCTGAAGTTCGGCGACGACATCCACGTCGTCGACTTCATCTCCGACATCCACCTGAGCGAGACCATGCCGGCCACCGCGGCCGCATGGGAGGCCTACATGGCCGCCACCCGGGCCGACGCGGTCTTCCTGCTGGGCGACATCTTCGAGGTCTGGGTCGGCGACGACGCGCGCACGCGGCCGTTCGAGGCGCGCTGCACGGCGGCCATCACCGCCACGGCCGCGCGGGTGCCGGTCTGGCTGCAGCACGGCAACCGCGACTTCCTGATCGGCGCCGAGTTCGCCGCGGCCACCGGTGCCCGTCTGCTGGCCGATCCGGCGTCGGTCACCGCCTTCGGCCGTACCCTGCTGCTGACGCATGGCGACGAGCTGTGCGTCGATGACGTGCCCTACCAGATCTTCCGCCAGCAGGTTCGCGACCCGGCCTACCAGCAACAGTTCCTGGCGCAGCCGCTGGAGGCGCGCCTCGCGCTCGCCGCCAAGATGCGCGCCGCGAGCATGGCGCGCCATGACGAGCCCGTCACCTACGCCGACGTCGACGAGACCCTGGCCAAGGACTGGCTGGCGCGGCTGGGCACCGACACGATGATCCATGGCCACACGCATCGCCCGGGCACGCAGGCGCGCGAAGGCTGGACGCGCCATGTGCTCAGCGACTGGGACCAGGACACGCCCGTGCCCGAGGCCCGGCGCGCGCAGGTGCTGCGCTGGACGGCGGCGGGCATCGAGCGGCTGGCGCCCGAACTCGCGTGAGCGCGGGCCCGCCCGCGTGGTGGCGCGCACCGCTCGCGCGCCTGGGCGCCTGGCGCGAGCAGCGCGCGCTGGAACGCCGCGCCATCCCGGACGAGCTGTGGCAACTGACACTGCTGCGCCTGCCCTTCCTGGCACGCCTGGACGACGCAGACCGCACCGAGCTGCGCCGCCTGTGCAGCCTGTTCCTGGACAGGAAGCAGTTCCATGGCGCCGGCGGCATCCAGGTCACCGACGACATGGCGCTGCTGATCGCCGCCCAGGCCTGCCTGCCGGTGCTGCGGCTGGGCCTGCACTACTACGACGGCTTCGTCGGCATCGTCGTGCATCCGGACGAAGTCGTCGCGCAGCGCAGCGTGATGGACGAGGACGGCGTCGTCCACGAGTACGAGGAAAACCTGACCGGCGAGGCCATGAGCGGCGGCCCGCTGATGCTGGCCTGGGCCGACGTGCGAGACGCCGCCGAGGCGGCCGACTGGGCCTACAACGTCGTCATCCACGAGTTCGCGCACGTCATCGACATGGCCGCCGGCCTGGCCGACGGCGTGCCGCCGCTGCCCGATGCCCAGGCCCGCGAGCGCTGGATCGAGGTCATCGACGGCGCGTACGAGGAATTCTGCGAGCGGGTGGACAGCGGCGCCGACACCGTCGTCGACCCGTATGGCGCGGAGGCGGTCGAGGAATTCTTCGCCGTGGCCGTCGAGGCCTTCTTCGTCGCCGCCGTGCCCTTCAAGCGGGAGTCGCCCGCCATGTACGAGCTGCTGGCGGGCTACTTCCTGCAGGATCCGGCGGGCGCCTGAACGAGCCGTCCGGCTCCTTCAGCCGGCATGGGGATTGCTCTCGACGCAGAATCGGCCGACCGGGCCACCTGCGCTCGCCAGCGGACGAACAGGCGCGACATGAAGACTCCCTTCTACAAGATCCTCTACGTCCAGGTGCTGTTCGCCATCGTCGTGGGCGTGCTGCTCGGTCACTACGACGCCGCGCTGGCGATCACGATGAAGCCGCTGGGCGACGGCTTCGTCGCGCTGATCCGCATGGTCATCGCCCCCATCATCTTCTGCACCGTCGTGGCCGGCATCGCGGGCATGCACGACATGAAGAAGGTCGGCCGCGTCGGCGGCAAGGCGCTGCTGTACTTCGAGGTGATGTCCACCATCGCGCTGGTGGTGGGCCTGCTGGTGGCCCATCTGGTGCACCCGGGCAGCGGCTTCAACGTCGACCCCAAGACGCTCGATGCGCACGCGGTCGAGACCTACGCGACGCAGGCCAAGGGCCAGAGCACCGTCGATTTCCTGATGCACATCATCCCCGCGACGCTGGTCGACGCGTTCGCCAAGGGCGAGATCCTCCAGGTGCTGCTGGTGGCGCTGCTGTTCGGCAGCGCGCTCTCGTTCCTGGGCCCGAAGGGAGACGCCCTGCACAAGCTGATCGAGCAGTTCTCGGCGGTGTTCTTCCGCATGGTCACGCTGATCACGCGGCTCGCCCCGATCGGCGCCTTCGGCGCGATGGCCTTCACCATCGGCAAGTACGGCCTGGGCTCGCTGTTGCCGCTGCTCAAGCTGGTGGGCACCTTCTACCTGACCTCGCTGCTGTTCGTGCTGGTCGTCCTCGGGCTGGTGGCGCGCGTGGTCGGCTTCAACATCGTGCGCTTTCTCGTCTACATCAAGGAGGAACTGCTGATCGTGCTGGGCACCAGTTCATCGGAAGCCGCACTGCCGCAATTGATGGCCAAGATGGAGCGGCTGGGCTGCTCGAGGTCGGTCGTGGGCCTGGTGGTGCCCACCGGCTACTCCTTCAACCTGGACGGCACCAACATCTACATGACGCTGGCGGTGCTGTTCATCGCGCAGGCGCTCAACATCGAGCTGACGTTCATGCAGGAGGCCACGATCCTGCTCGTGGCCATGCTGACGTCCAAGGGCGCCAGCGGCGTGACCGGCTCGGGTTTCATCACGCTGGCGGCCACGCTGTCGGTCGTGCCCGACCTGCCGGTGGCCGGCATGGTGCTGATCCTGGGCATCGACAAGTTCATGAGCGAATGCCGCGCGCTGACCAACATCGCCGGCAACGGCGTGGCGTGCGTGGTGGTGTCGGCGTGGGAGCGCGAGCTCGATCACGACCGACTGGCCAGCGGCCTGCGTGGCGACACGCCTGGCGAGACCGAGGCCGTGGCTCCGGCCGTCTGACTGCCGGCTCGACCTGCTCAGCCTGCGTCGCGCAGCCGGAACACCTGCACGGCCTGCACCAGCTGCTGCGCCTGCAATCGCAGGCTGTCGGCCGCGGCGGCGCTTTGCTGCACGAGGACCGCATTCGACTGGGTCGCCTGGTCCATCTGCATCATCGCCTCGCCGACCTGCGCCACGCCGGCACTTTGCTCGACGCTCGCGGCACTGATCTGGGCGACCACGTCGCTGACGCGCTTGATGCTGCCCAGAAGCTCCTCCATGGTCGCACCAGCGGCCGCCGCGATGTCGGCGCCCTGCTCCGCGCGGTCGACGTTGGCGCCGATCAAGGACTTGATCTCGCGCGCGGCCTGCGCCGATCTGCCGGCCAGGCTGCGCACCTCGCCCGCGACGATGGCGAAGCCGCGCCCCTGCTCGCCGGCGCGCGCGGCCTCGACCGCGGCGTTGAGCGCCAGGATGTTGGTCTGGAAGGCGATGCCGTCGATCACGCCGACGATATCGGCGATCTGCCGGGAACTGTCGTTGATGGACGTGATGGTCGCGATCATCCGTCCGACCGCCGCGCCGCCCTTGACCGCCGCGTCGTTGGCCGCGTCTGCGAGCTGGCGCGCCTGGACGGCACTGTCGGCGTTGTGGCGGACCGTCGCCCCGAGTTGCTCCATCGACGCCGAGGTCTCCTCCAGGGCCGACGCCTGCTGCTCGGTGCGCGCGGACAGTTCGCTGTTGCCCTGGGCGATCTGCGTCGACGCCTGGGCCATGCGATCGCTGCTAGACCGCACCTGGGACACGATCTCCGACAGATTGCCGCACATGCGGTGCATCGCCGCCATCACGCTGGTGCCGTCGCCCACGGCGACCGGCACGTGCACGGCCAGGTCGCCGGCGGCCACGGCTGTCGCGATCGATGCGGCATGCGCCGGCTCGCCACCGGCGGCGGCCCACACGGCGCGGTGCGCCCAGCGGCCCAGCCCCAGCAGCAGGGCCGCAGACAGGGCGAACACGGCCCACTGCGCCAGCCCCAGCCGTCGCTGCATGGTCTCCAGTGACGACATCGCGGCGTCGGCAAAGGCGGTCGAGACCTTCACCGTGTCATCCACCCCCGCGCGGTGCGCCAGGTAGGCCGCGTTGGCCACGCCAAGCGCCGCCTTGGCGGCCGCCGCGTCCCCGCCCGCCAGGCCTGCGAGCACCGCATGCGACGCCTGGATGAAGCGTTTGCCGTCCTCGTGCTGCTTGCCCAGCAACTGCGACTCCAGTCCGTAGGGCGGATTCTGCGTCCAGTACGCCACCCGCTCGCCATATTCCTTTTCCAGCCGCGCGGCTTCGGCTTGCGCGACGGGCAGCGTCATCGAACCTTCCACGGCCTCGGACAGCACCAGCCGCAACTCGATCAGATAGAGCGGCGGCGGCAGGATGTCGGCCGTGACGTCCTTCGAGACCAGGGCTCGCCGGCCTGCATCGGTCGTCTCGGCGGCTCCCCACATCGACGTGGCAGTCAGCACGCCGGCGGCCAGCAGGCCCGAGGCGATCAGGAGCAGGAGCAGGTTGCGCAGCGACTTCATGGTCGGCCCTTCGCGTTGGTTCGAGGCACGGCGACGCTTCGCATCGCGGGATTCCACCTCGTTGTCGGCAACAACGCCGCAAAGCTGGAGTCGGGAAACCTCGCGGCCCTGCGCCACCGCATGCGAACGGGCATGAAAAAACCCGGCGGGACTCGCGTCCGGCCGGGTTTCAGGGGCGCACGAGGCGTCAGATCGCCGTGGCTTCCGCCTTCGGCTTGTCCGCCTTGCCACCGCCCTGGATGTCGAGCACGGTCTCGCCCTTGTCGTCGACGTCCACGCTCAGGCGGCCGCCGTCGACCAGGCGGCCGAACAGCAGCTCGTCGGCCAGTGCACGACGGATCGTGTCCTGGATCAGGCGTTGCATCGGACGCGCGCCCATCAGCGGATCGAAGCCCTTCTTGCCCAGATGCTTGCGCAGGGCGTCGGAGAAGGTGACCTCGACCTTCTTCTCGGCCAGCTGGGCTTCGAGCTGCAGCAGGAACTTGTCGACCACGCGCAGGATGATCTCCTCGTCGATCGCGCGGAAGTTGACGATCGCGTCGAGGCGATTGCGGAACTCCGGCGTGAACATGCGCTTGATGTCGCCCATCTCGTCGCCCTGCTGGCGCGAGTTGGTGAAACCGATCGTCGACTTGCTCATGGTCTCGGCGCCCGCGTTGGTGGTCATGATGATGATCACGTTGCGGAAGTCGGACTTGCGGCCGTTGTTGTCGGTCAGCGTGCCGTGGTCCATCACCTGCAGCAGCACGTTGAAGACGTCCGG
>JBJMWF010000009.1:0-8338 GCA_045810265.1 Vitreoscilla sp.
CCGTTCCACAGCACCTGGTACTTCTGGTAGTGCTCCACGAACAGGCCCGTCGCCAGCACGTTGGCGCCGTTGACCAGCAGGCCGGTGTCGCCGGTGTTGACGGTCCAGCCGGTCGCCGCGCTGCCATGATCGGCGCGCCAGGCCCAGATGTCGTCCACGATCACGTTGTTGCTGTTGACCACCAGGCTGTTGGTCGCCTTGCCGGCCACCGCGCCGCCGACGCGGAAGAACACGTCCTGCACCGTGGTCGGGTTGCCCGCGTGGCTGACCGTCGACGTGCCGGGACCGACGGTGAGCAGCGCCGCGCTGTTGGTGGTGCCGGCGTCGAACAGCAGGCCGGCGATCTTGACGCCGTCGACGTCGGCCACCGTCATCGGCGTCACGCCGTTGACAGGCTGCAGGGTCGCAAAGCCGATGCCCAGCACGACGGTGTTGGCGCGCGTGATGTTGATCGGTTGGTCGATCGAGTAGACACCCGGCGTGAAGAACAGGTTCAGGCCGGCGGCAAGCGCGGCGTTGAGCGTGGCGGCGCTGTCGCCGGGCTTGGCCACGTAGAACTGGCTCATCGGGATCGAGGTGCCGGGCGTCGCCACGCCGGCGCTCCACGAGGCGCCGGAGGCGTTGGTGCGCAGCGCCGGCACGAAGACGCGGTACTTGCCGCTGGAGTCGATGTACAGGTACGGCTTCTCGCGCGAGACCGGCGTGGTGCTGACCGTGGTGTAGGGCGGCGCGGGGAACGACTGCGCGGGCGCGCCGGCGACGCCGGAGAAGACGGTGTTCCACACGCCGTCATACCAGCTGCCGACGTTGCTGTCGCGCGAGTACCACTGCTGCTGCGAGCCGGTGGAAACGATGGAGTCGATGCGGCTGTCGGCGATGTAGCCGCCGCTCGAGTAGCCCTGGCCGTTGCCCTGGTTGGTCGGGCCCATGTGCAGGTTGCCGATCACGTGCACGCGCCGCATCGGCGCGGCCTGCGAGACGGCCCACTCGGTGGTGCCGCCGCCCGGCACGATGGCCAGGTTTTCCACCGAGCGCCAGAAGTTCTGCGTCGCGTTGGACTGGTCGCCGTAGTTCCAGCCGCTGTCGACGGTGACGCCGCCATTGAGCTGCACGTCGCCCGGGTTCTGGCCCAGGCCCTGCACCGATTCATAGAAGCCCAGCCGCGCCGTGGCGCTGTAGGCGCCGGGCTTGAACAGGAAGGCGAAGCGCTGGTTGCCGAACTGCGCGGTCGGGCTCAGCAACTCGGAGTTGAACGCGGTGTCGAGCGCGTTCTGGATCGTCGCGGCCGACATCGACGGGTCGAAGATCTGCACGTTGGGGCCGAAGTTGGGCGTGTCCGAGGTCGGGATCGTCGACAGCTTGATCAGCTTGAACGACGACGCCGCGTCGTTGAAGCTCACGCCGGTCAGGTTGGCGTTGTTGGCCGTCAGCTTGACGAGGCCGCCACCGTAGTTGACGTCGGCATACAGGTCGACCTCGTAACCGGACTGCACCTGCACCGAGGAGATGCGGTCGTTCCAGGTCGTGCCGACCCAGCTGCTGTCGGCGCTTGCGCAGAACGAGTCGCCGGCGTAGTTGGCGTCGGCGAAGAAGCAGACGGGGCCGCTTGGCGCGGGCGCCGGGGCCGGCGACGGTGCCGGCGCCGGAGAGGGCGCCGGCGCGGCACCGACCGTGTAGGTGAAGGTGGCCGAGTCGTACGCCGGCGTCCCGTTGTTGTAGGTGAACGAGTAGCTGAGCGCATTGCCGCTGGCGACCGTCACCGGCTGCTCGTCTCGCTGCGTCGTGTTGTTGTAGGTCATGCGCAGGTTCTGCTGCGGGCCGCCGTTGACCTGGTAGTGCACGTCGACCCAGGTCGTGTTGACGTTCGATTTGAACCAGATCGTCGCAGTCGGCCCCGACACGCTGACGCCCTGGGTGAAATCTGCGGCGTGGGCATGGATGCCGAAGGTCAGGGCGGCTGCGAATATCACCCAGGGGGAACTCTTCAATCCTGTCGTTGACATGTCTCATCCTTAACGTTGCTTTAATGGAGTCGCGATTGTGAAATTCCCGCGATCCCGCTTCGACGCTAGGTGAAACAAAAGGTGTCGGCTGGAAAATGCTCCAGTGAGGCCTATCCTTGAAAGCGCTACCAATGACGCTGCCAAAAGCAGCGAATGGAATCTTTGGAATATTGCTGCCGATCCAGTTTCAATCAGTTAACAAAAGCTTATCTGTATGATATTTGCGAATATTTAACGTGCTGCAACGCAGCATATTTGTTCCAAGCAAGATATTCAGCCAAATACGCAAGATATACCCCGTTCCGGGTATCGCCAAGAACCTGAAACGAGTTTCCAGGCGGGCCGGGTCCAGGCACACCGGTCCGTTGGGGAAGCAGTAGCTGCCCAGCCCCGGGCCGGCCTTGAACAGGAACGCGAAGCGTTTCAGGCGGCGCAAGCCGCCTGGACGTCGGCGCGCGTGCGCGCGATCGGTGGCCCCAGTTCGCGCCGGCCGTCGGCGGTCACCAGGATGTCGTCCTCGATGCGGATGCCGCCGAAGTCGGCGTGCTTGTCGAACATCGCGTAGTCGATGAACGCCGCGTGCCGGCCTTCGGCCTGCCAGCGTTCGGTCAGCCAGCGGTTGATGTAGACGCCCGGCTCGATCGTCACGACGAACCCGGGCTGCAGCGGGCGCGCCAGCCGCAGCGACTTGTGGCCGAACAGCGTGCTGCGCGTGAAGCCTTCGCCGTAGCCCACGTCGTTCTCGCCCAGGCCTTCCATGTCGTGCACGTCCAGGCCCATCATGTGGCCGGTGCCGCACTGGAAGAAGATGGCGTGCGCGCCGGCCTGCACGGCCTGGGCGGCGTCGCCGCGCATGAAGCCGAGCGACTTCATGCCCTCGACCATCACGCGGCAGGCGAGCTCGTGGATGTCGCGATAGGGCACGCCCGGCGCGACGGCCGCGATGGCCTGGGTCTGGGCGTCCAGCACCAGGTCGTACAGATCGGCCTGCAGGCCCATGAAGCGGCCGCCCGCGGGAATCGTGCGCGTGATGTCCGACGCGTAGCCGATCGGCGAATTGGCGCCGGTGTCGTTGACGATCAGCTCGCCGCCCTTGAGCTTCACGGAGTGGTCGTGGTTGTGCAGGATCTCGCCGCGGCTGGTGAAGATCGACGGGTAGGCCAGGCGGCGGCCGTGGGCCAGCGCGAGGCCTTCCATCGCGCCGACGATCTCCTGCTCGACGACGCCGGGGCGGCTCATGCGCATCGCCAGATGGTGCATGTCGCGCGTGACGTGCAGCGCGTTCTCGATCTCCGAGATCTCGCCCGTGCTCTTGACCGCGCGCAGCGCGATCACGGCCAGCGTCAGCGCCCGGCTGGCGGCGTCGTCGATCTGCGCGTCGGCCAGGCCCAGCCAGGCGGCCAGCGCGAGGCGCGTCTCGCCGCGGTAGGGCCGCAGGAAGTGCAGCGGGCGGCCGGCCGTGCGCGCGGTGGCCAGCGTCGCCGCGAGCCGCGCATTGGTGGCGGTCAGCTCGATGCCCGATTGCGCCGCGCGTTCTGCCACGCTGGGCAGCGGGCCCGTCCACACCAGGTGATCGATGCCGATGTCGTCGCCGTGCAGGGTGGCGCTGCCGTCGTCGATGTCCAGCACCAGCGCCAGTTCCGGCTGCTGCAGCCCGCAGAAGTACAGGAAGCTCGAATCCTGGCGGAACTCGTACGCGTTGTCGCGGTAGTTCATCGGGCTGTCGACGTTGCCGGGCAGCAGCACGAGGCCGCGGGCGCCGCCGTCGCGCAGGCGGGCGAGGAGCGCGGCGCGGCGCTGCTGGTAGGTGGCGGCGGGGAACATGGACATGCTGGGTTTCTCCGGGAAAAGCGCGATTCGCACCGATTATCGGCAGGCTCGGCCGCAGGAAGTTCGGTCCTGCCGGCCCTCTAGGCGTTACCTCGGTCGCGCCAAGGGTCTCCGGCTGCGAGAATCCGCCCCGATCCGGCCCATCCCGGCGTCGCGGCCACAAGCCGCGGCCTCCTGACCTCGACCACGATTCGACCATGGCCCTGCAGCAACTCAATCAAGAACAGATCAAGACCTGGACGCGCGCCCAGAAGGACGAGTGGTGGCTGAAGAACGTCTATCGCGGCGACATGGCGCAGCTGACCGTGCGCTCTGGGGTCACCGGCTTCCTGCTCGGGGGCATCCTGGCGGCCACGGCGCTGTACATCCTGGCCAAGACCGGCATCGGCATCGGCGTGGGCCTGACCTCGGTGCTGTTGTCGTTCGCGATGTTCCGCAGCATGGCCAAGGCCGGTATCGCCAGCGACTTCACCGTGCTGGAGAACAACTGCACCCAGTCGATCGCGACCTCGGCAGGCTACGTGATCGCACCGCTGTGTGCGGGCCTCGCGGCCTACATGGTGATGACCGGCAACGTCCTGCCCTGGTGGCAGATGGTCGTCTGGCTCGTCGTGGTGTCGGTCACCGGCGTCCTGCTGGCCTTCCCGATGAAGCGCCGCTTCATCAACGAGGACCAGCTGCCGTTCCCCGAGGGGCGCGCCTGTGGCGTCGTGCTGGACTCGCTGTATTCGGGCGGCGCAGAGGTGGGCATGTTCAAGGCCAGGCTGCTTTACGTCACGGCGGCGATCACGGCGGTGTGGGAACTGCTGGTGCTCGACGGCTGGCAGAAGCTGGTCCAGTTCAAGATCCTGCGCATGGACGCCTGGGCCGGGCTGAAGGAGCCGTGGTACCTGCACGAACGGCTGGACGACTACTACTACATGTGGCTCGCCAAGCTGCACCTGGCCGCGCCGAAGATCCTGGGCACAGACATCCGCCAGCTGGGTCTGCGCTTCTCGCTCGATTTCTCGATGCTGGGTGTCGGCGGCCTGATGGGCGTCGCGGTGGCCAGCAGCGTGCTGATCGGCGCGACCATCAACCTCGCCATCCTGGCGCCGATCATGATCGAGCACGGCGACATCGCGGCGCGCACGCTGGCCAACGGGCACGTCGTGCAGATCTCCCGCCCCGAGATCGTCAACCAATGGTCGATCTGGTGGGGTGTGTCGATGATGGTGGTTGGCGCCTTCGCCAGCCTGGCGGCCAAGCCTGAACTGTTCGTCAAGGCGTTCAAGTCGATGCGCAAGATCGCCGGAGCGACCGCGGAGCCGCGCAGCGACGTGCTGCAGCACATCGAGGTGCCGTTGTGGGTGTCCTGGATCGGTGTGCCGGTTTTCAGCCTGGTGGGGGCGTGGGCGACGCACGAGTTCTTCGGCGTGCCGTGGCTGCTGTCGCTGGTGTCGCTGCCGCTGATCTTCATCCTGACGGTGATCTGCACCAACTCGATGGCCCTGACGTCCTGGATGCCGCTGGGCGCTGTCGCCAAGGTCACGCAGTTCAGCATTGGCGTGATCGACCGCGCCAACCCCGCCAGCAACCTGCTGCCCGCCACCATGACCGCGCAGATCTCGATGAACGCCGCCAGCCTGCTGTCGGACATCAAGCCCGGCTACATGCTGGGGGGCAAGCCCCGGCACCAGGTCTGGGGCCACATGATAGGCATCGTGTCGGGCGCAATCTTCTCGGTGCCACTGTTCTTCCTGCTGTTCCTCGGGCCCAACGCCGCCGGCGTGCGTGAGGCCGGCAGCATCATCTCGGAGAAGTTCCCCATGCCGGCCGCCGTGCAGTGGCAGGGCGTGGCCGAGATCATCGCCAAGGGCTTCCACGGCGCTCCTGCCAGCGCGGTGGCGGCCGCGGCGATTGCCGCCGTCGTGGCGCTGCTGATGGAGTTCGCGCGCATCGTCACCAAGGGTCGCTTCCCCCTGTCGGCGGTGTCGGTCGGTCTCGGCGTGGTGCTCCCGTTCGACTCCTGCGTGTCGATGTGGATCGGCGCCATGGGCTTCTGGATCTTGAGCCGCCTCTATCGGACGCCGGGCACCAAGGCGCACGCGATCTGGGTCGAAGGCGCGGAGCCGATCTGCGCCGGCCTCATCTCGGCGGCGGCCTTGATGGGCATCTGCGACGCGTTGCTCAACGTGGTCATGAGCTGAGTCCCGGCCCAGGCGGTTGATGCGTCGGGCCGGTGCCGAAGGTGTCTGGCATCGCATCGAGTCGCCGCGATTGAGTCGCCATCGAACCGGTATTGGCCGGCGACTCGGTGCGGTGCCTGACGCCGGCCGCTCGGGATCGGCGCCAGGCACGCTTTCGTCCGCGGAGAAGGGGTCCCGCTCGCCGGCATCGTGGCGCGGACGAGAGCATGCCAGGCACCTCGGGCTGTGGCTTGGCTCAAGCGAAACGCAGCCTTTCTAGGCCGGCCGGAGGGCGCGCCAGTCGCGCGGGCTCACCCCCGTGCTGCGCCTGAACTGGCGCGCGAATGCGCTGTGGTCGGCGTAGCCGCAGGCGTGCGCGATGGCGGCGATCGAGCCGTCGCCGGCCAGCAGCGCCAGTGCGGCGTCGAGGCGAGCGCGCGCCAGCAGCTGGCGTGGGGTGACGCGGTACAGCTGCGTCACATGGCGCTCCAGTTGCGCGATGGACAGCCCGGCCGCGCGCGCCAGCTCGCCGATCTGCAGCGGTTCGGCGTAGTCGCGCTGCAGGCGCTCGACCACGCGCGCGACACGCGCGTAGGTCGCTGGCGGCGTCGCATGGCTCAGGCCCGGCGTGGCCAGATCGCGCGACAGGCCCACCAGGCCGACGATGGCCTCGCGCCGCCGGCCGCCGGCCGATGAGGGCTCGCGCCAGGCCAGCTTGTGCGTGAGGCACCAGCCGGGCGCCCGGTTCGGGTACAGGTGCAGCTCCAGCTGGCCCGTGATCTCGGCGCCGCCGCGCAGCACGGCCTCGTCCTGCTCGCGGTAGCGGTCGCCCAGTCCGCCCGGGAACAGCTCGTCGGTGCGGCGGCCGATCAACTGTGCCCGCTTCGTCAGGCGCAGCCGATCGAGCAGGGTCTGGTTGGCGTGCGTGTAGCGGCCGTCGATGTCCTTGGCGAAGAAGACGACGTCGGGCAGCGTGTCGAACAGGCGCTCGAGCAGCGCCAGCGGCAGGCGCGGGACGGTGGTGAAGGCCTCGGAGGCAGCATCGCTCATGCCACGATTGTGCTGAAATCGTCATCGAGACGCGAGCATTCGATCAAGCCGCTGCCGCGCGGCGGTTCCAGAATCGATGCATGCACAAGATCGCCGTCATCGATTCCCACACCGCGGGCGAACCCACCCGCGTCGTGCTGAGCGGGGCGCCCGCGCTGCGCGGCGACACCCTCGCCGAGCAACGCGCCGACTTCGCGCGCCACCACGACGCCTTCCGCTCCGCCGTCGCCTGCGAACCGCGCGGCAGCGACACCATGGTCGGCGCGCTGCTGGTCGAGCCGCGCACGCCGGGCTGCGTGGCCGGCATGATCTTCTTCAACAACGTCGGCATGCTGGGCATGTGCGGGCACGGCACCATCGGCGTCGTCGCGACGCTCGCACACCTCGGCCGGCTGGCCCCGGGCCGTCATCGCCTGGACACCCCGGTGGGCCCGGTCGAGACGCAGCTGCATGCCGACGGCCACGTCACGGTGTTCAACGTCGCGAGCCATCGCCATGCGGCCGGCGTGACGCTGGACGTGCCCGGCATCGGCCCGGTGACCGGCGACGTCGCCTGGGGCGGCAACTGGTTTTTCCTGGTCGACGCGACGCAGTTCGAGCCGGTGCCCACGCTCGCGCTGGCCAACGTCGACGCCTTGACCGACCTGACCTGGCGCCTCCGCGGCGCGCTCGCCGCCCAAGGCATCACCGGCGCGGACGGGGCGGAGATCGATCACATCGAGCTGTTCGCGCCGTCCCCCACGGCCGACGCTCGCAACTTCGTGCTGTGCCCCGGCAAGGCCTACGACCGTTCGCCCTGCGGCACCGGCACCAGCGCCAAGCTCGCCTGCCTGGCCGCGGACGGCCACCTCGCAGCCGGCGCCACCTGGGTTCAGGAAAGCGTGATCGGCAGCCGCTTCGAGGGCCGCTGGGCGCCGGTCGAAGGCCAGCCCGGCCGCATCCTGCCCGCGATCAGCGGCCGCGCCTGGATCACGGCAGAGGCGACGTTGCTGCTGGCGAGCGACGATCCGTTTCGCGACGGCATTCGGGCATGAGCGTAAGCACGGCCGCTCCGAAGGGCGCTAGCACCGAAGCCGTCAGGCGGAGGGTCGCCTGATGACCAGTGCAGTCGACGTCGCGATCGTCGGTGGCGGCATCGTCGGCTGCGCCTGCGCGCGCGCCGCGTCACGCGCGGGCCTGCGCGTGGCGGTGTTCGAGGGCCAGCGCATCGGCGCCGGCGCCACGGCGGCGGCGATGGGCCATCTGGTGACGATCGACGACGACCCGGCCGAGTTCGCGCTGGCGCGC
>JBJMWF010000010.1:0-10148 GCA_045810265.1 Vitreoscilla sp.
CACCGCCAAGAACTGGGCCGCCTATCGCGCGCGCTTCGTCGAACCCAGGCGCGTGGCCGCCGGCGTCCAGTGGTGGCAGGCGCATGCCGCGACCCTGGCCGATGCGCAGCAGCGCTACGGCGTGCCGCCGGAGATCGTCGCCGGTATCGTCGGCGTCGAAAGCTTCTACGGCCGCATGACGGGCAACTTCCGCGTGCTGGACTCGCTGGCCACGCTGGCGTTCGACTTCCCCAGCGGCCGCTCCGATCGCAGCGCGTTCTATCGCAGCGAGCTGCGCGCCTATCTGGTGTGGTGCGCCCTCGAAGGCCGCGAGGCCGACAGCGTGCGCGGCTCGTTCGCCGGCGCCATCGGCTGGCCGCAATTCATGCCCGGCAGCCTGTTGAAGTACGCGGTCGACTACGACCACGATGGCCACGTCGACGTGGCCAGCGGCGGCGACGACGTCGTCGGCAGCATCGCCAGTTACTTCGCCACCTTCGGCTGGCAGCGCGACATGCCGACCGCCTTCGTCGCCCAGCCGCCGGCCGACCCGGCGGAGCGCGCACGCCTGGTCGCCGCCGACATCGTGCCGGCCTTCACCGCCGCCCAGCTCGCCCACGCCGGCGCGCAACTGCCGGAGGCGGCGCACGACTTCCCCGGCCTGCTGGGCTTTACCGAACTGCAGAACGGCGGCGACCCGCCGACCTACGTCGCGGGCACGCAGAACTTCTATGTGGTGACGCGCTACAACTGGTCGGCCTACTACGCGATGGCCGTCATCGAACTGGGCGCGGCGCTCAAGCGCGAGATGGCGCTGGCGCCGGCGGCGCGCACGCTGCCCAACTGAATCAGGCCGGGATCCAGACGCCTTCGACGCTGCGCCAGGCGCAGCCGTAGGTGCGTTGCAGCACGGGCGCACTGAGGATTTCGTCGACCGTCCCGGCCTGCCAGCGGCCGTCGCCGAACAAGGCCAGCACGTGCGTGGCGACGCGGCCGATCCAGCTCGGGTCATGGGCGCTCGCGATCCAGGCATGCTCGCCGCTCGAGGCCTCGGCCAGCCAGCGGCCGACCAGTTGCTGGTGGGCGGGATCCTGGAACGACACCGGCTCGTCGAGCAGCAGCAGCGCCGCGCCCTGCATGGCGCACTGCGCGAGCGCGACGCGCTGGCGTTCGCCGCCGGACAGCTGGTCGGCGCGCCGCGTGGCCAGCGTGTCGATGTCCAACGCAGACAGAAGTTCGCCCGCGCGCGCCGTGGCGTCCGCCGCGACGACCTGGCTCAAGGCCAGCGTGCGCTCGACCGTCAGCGCGAAGCGGTCCTGGGCCTGCTGCGGCATCAACGCGCGCAGCGTGGCCGCCGCGCCCACCGGCCAATCCTGCTGCGGCCGGCCTCGCCACAGCACCTCGCCCGCGCGCCCGGGCACGCCCAGGCCAGCGAGCGCTCGCAGCACCAGGCTCTTGCCGGCGCCGTTGCGGCCGATCACGCACCAGCGCTGGCCGGCGTGCACCTGCCAGTCCAGGCGATCGACCAGCGAACGGCCCGCGGCGCGCACCGTCAGCGCCCGCGTTTCGAGCAAGGCCGTCGCGCTCACTTGACGCCCCGCGCGAGAAACCAGATGAAGCACGGCGCGCCGATCAGGGCCATCACCGCGCCGACCGGCAGCTCCAGCGGGGCCACGGCGATGCGCGCGAGCAGGTCGGCGCCCATCAGCAACGCGGCGCCCGACAGCATCGAGAGCAACGCCAGCTCGCGCGTGCGCAGCACGCCCGCGAGCCGCCAGCCCTGCGCCACCACCAGGCCGACAAAGCCGATCGAACCCGAGGTCGCGACGGCCAGCCCGACCGCCAGCGATGCGAACACGAGTAGCTCCAGGCGCAGCCGGCGCACCGGTTCGCCCAGCAGCCAGGCCGCATCGGCCCCCAGCATCAGCCGGTCGACCGAGCGCCCGCGCGCCCACAGCCACGCCGCGAACAGGGCCGCGCCACCCAGGTTCCACAGGCTCGCGCCGGCGCCCGAGAGATCGCCCACCATCCAGAAGATCGCGCCGCGCAGGCGCTGGTCGGGCACCAGCGCCAGCATCAGCGTGGCGATGGCGCCGAAGACCGAGGCCAGCATCGCGCCCAGCAGGATCAGCCGGGGCGACGCGTCGTCGGCCGCCGTGAGCGCCGGCCGTGCCAGCCACAGCAGCGCCAGGCCGGCCACCAGCGCGCCCGCCGCGGCGCCGATCCAGATCTGCGCGCCCACCAGCAGGGCCGTTAACGCACCGACCGACGCGCCCGTCGAATGCCCCAGCACGTAGGGATCGGCCAGCGGGTTGCGCAGCAACACCTGCAGGCTCAATCCGGCCAGTGCGAGCAGGCTGCCCACGCCGGCCGCGGCCGCGACGCGCGGCGCGCGCAGGGTGACGATCAGCTGCCAGTCCCAGCCGCCCGAGCCCAGGCCCAGCGCCAGCGCGGCGACCAGCGCCGTCGCGAGCGCCAGCAAGGCGATGCGAAGAATGGCGAGGTCGCGCTTGAGCATCAGCTCATTGTCCGACAGCGTTCGGCGCTCACTGCCAGTTGCCGCGCACGGTCACGAGCAGCGTGCGCCGCGGTGCCGTGTAGCCCAGCACCTCGGGCGTGCGCGTGTTGGTGAGGTTGTCGACCTTGGCGCCAATCGTCCAGTGGGTCGACAGCGCGTGCTGCGTCGACAGGCCCAGCGTGGTGCGCGCCTTCGCCTCGACCGTCGCGAACGAGACCGGGTCGATGTCGGTGCGGCGCCCGTTGTAGCGGACGTAGGCGCCGGTGTCCCAGCCGAGCACGGGCAGGCGGTAGCTCGCGGTGACCAGGGTGCGCGCGCGGCGCGTCAGCTGGGTGTCCGAGTCGGTGTCGCGCGGATCCTGGAAGGTGGCGTCCAGGCCGAGCTTGCCCAAGCCGGTGTCGCCGTCGGCGGCCAGCTCGATGCCTCGGTTGGACGAATGGCCGATGTTGACGGTCTGGAACGTGGCGTCGAAGCCGACCAGGTCGCGCTGGCGCTGCGAGAACCAGGTGGCACGCGCCAGCCAGCCGGCGCCCGTCCAGTGCACGCCGAACTCGACGTCGCGCGAGCGCTCGGCCTTCAAGGTGTCGGGCGCGGCGGCGAATTCGAGGTCGCTGAAGCTGGGAGCGGAAAACGCGGTGGAGACCTGGCCGACGATCTTCCAGGCCGGCGTGATGCGCCAGCCGAGCGCCAACAGGCCGGTGTTGGCGCTGCCGTAGTCGTCCGCGTCATCGTGGCGCAGGTTGGCCTGCACGTCCACCGCATCGAAGAAGCTGCCGAGGTAGCCGATGCGTTCCGACTTGGTCACGCGCGTGCGCTGCGGGTCCAGCTCCTGGCCGAAGCGCTCGTTGCGGTCCTCGAACTGCACCTGCACGCTGTGATCGGGCAGGAAGCGCCAATCGAGCTGCGCACCGAGCAGTCGGGTGCGGCCCGAGCCGTAGGTGCTGCCGGCACCGAACTCGCCGTCGACCTCGGTCGGGTCGTGGAAGTGCTGCAGCGTGTCGCCGGCGCTCAGGTCCAGCTTGAGCGTGGACAGCAACTGGTGGTGCGATTGCAGCGAGAAGGCGTCCAGCGTCGTGTTGAGCACGTCCTGCTCCGCGACCTTCGTGAAGCCGTCGTAGGCGCTGTGGGTGTCCGAGTGCATGAAGTTGAACTCGGTGCGTTGGCCCGGCAGCCAGGTCTTGGCGATGCCCACCGTGGCGCCGTCCTGGTGGGAGCCGTCGCGATCGGGGTTGGCGCTCGGGTCGGCCTTCGGGTCGCGCGCGCTGTAGCCGCTCGTCGTCTGTCCGGAGACGCTGGCGCTCAGGTCGAGCGGTGTGGCGGCATCGCCGAAGCGGCGGCCGATGGACGCGCTGAGGTTGCCGGCACCCAGGCTGCCGGCGCCGAGTGCGACGCTGGCGCCGGAGCCATGCCGGGTGAAGATCTGCACGACGCCGCCGACCGCGGCCCCGCCGTACAGGCTGGACAGGTTGCCGCGCACGATCTCGACGTGGTCGATCTGGTCCAGCGGGATCAGCTCCCACGGGGCCGAACCGAAGTCGGCGCGCGAGAGCGGCGCGCCGTCGATCAGCACCAGCACCTGGTTGGAGTTGGCGCCGCGCACGAAGACGCTGGTCTGGGCGCCCAGCGGGCCGGTCTGGGCGACGCTGAAGCTGGTGAAGGTGCGCAGCAGGTCGGGCAGGTCGGACGCCGGCGAGGCGGCGATGTCGCTGCGCGAGATGACCGTGGTGCTGGGCAGCGTGTCGGGCAGCTTCTGCTCGACGCGTGCGGCCGTGACCACCACTTGCTGGGTCGGCAGGTCGGACGCCGCTTGGGCGAACGCGGCGCCCGCCGCGAGCAGGGGCACGGCGGCGCCGAAGGCACGCGTCACGCGCGAGCGCCGGCAGGACGAAAGGGACGACGCCGCGACGCGGCTGTTCACGGGCGCGGGTTGCCCGGTATGGCGAGACTTCATGGGAGCTGCTTCGGATTCTCAAACGTGGCGGCCAGCGTCCCCGCAGGCACCACCGAACGATCGCCCGACGCTCGCGCGCGGCCGATCACGGGCAATTGGCCGGTATCCGGGCTGGCGAAGAGGCAGCTTGTCGAGGCCTTCCCATGTCTTCTTGCGAAGGCACAGTGACCATGGAGACGACAGCCGATGCCTTGCCTTTTGGAGGCCAGACACCCTTCGCGACCGTTGCGGGGGCAGCTCAGGTGGGATCGGCACTTCGAGGAAGGCGATCGTCCTGATTCCCGTTTGACTCGGACGACACGACAGGCCGTCCGGAGCACCAACTGAAGAGCGGATCGTACCATCCGACCCTTGGCTTGCCGCGGGCCGCGAGGCGCCCGCGCAACGGTCGCGACGCTCCTGGCGAGCGGCGTCGTTCGAGGGCTTGCGAGCGGACGACAGGCCGGTCCGCGCCCCTACAATGGCTCTTTGTCGTCCCCAGCGCCCCGCACATGTCACGACTGCCGGATCTTGCCGAACGCATCGAACGGCTCCTGCTGCGCCACGAAGAGCAGAAGCGTACGAACACCTTGCTGGAGCAGCAGTTGCGCGCCGTCACCGACGAGCGCGACAACCTGCGCTCGCGCCTGGCAGCCGCACGCGCGCGCATCGACGCCCTGATCGACCGCCTGCCCGCCTCCGAAGGCGGCCGGCCCGACGAAGGCACCAGCCCCGCCGAGCCCGGCGACAGCCCGCGGAGCGTGCAACCATGAAGCAAGTCGAAGTGACGATCCTGGGCCAGAGCTATCTGCTCGCCTGCCCCGAAGGCGGCGAGGCCCTGCTGCAGACGGCCGTGGCGTCCGTCGATCGCGAGATGAGCGGCATCCGCGACGCGGGCAAGGTCAAGGCCCGCGAGCGCATCGCGGTGCTGGCCGCGCTGAACCTGGCCTATCGCCTGGCGGAGGCGCCGCGCGCCGCCGCCGCTCCAGTGGCGGCCGTCGAAGGCGGCGAGGCCAAGCCGCACCTGGAGCACGCCGAGGCCAGCGAGGCGCGCCGCGCCGCGGCCGCGCAGGTGGACATGCTGATCGCCCGGCTGGACACAGCACTGAGCGAGGACGGCCGGCTTCTCTAGGGCCTAGCGCATCTTCGAAATGAAGATCGTCAAGTGATTTTGTAGGCCCTCTTTACGTCTCTGATGCTCCCAACGAACGGAGACGGACGCATAGAATGGATTCGTCCGTCGCGTTCGCGAGGGTTTTATATTTCCTTGAACCGATGCGCTTTGCGCTAGGGCTTGGAACATCGTCTGGTTGGTGTGATCGTCTCGCGTCAGATGAACCCGATTCCAGACTGACCTCGCCCACCTGAACACCCCTGGGTTCAGGAATGCGGCCCGAGGTTCGCGGCGGACACCCTATTCCTTGCACACTCGATCGATGCCCTCGTACTGGCTGATGAAAAGCGAGCCTGACGAGTGCTCGATCTCCGATGTGGCCAACGCCCCCGGCCATCGCGTGCCGTGGATCGGCGTGCGCAACTACCAGGCGCGCAACTTCATGCGCGACCAGATGCGCGTCGGCGATGGCGTGCTGTTCTATCACTCGAGTTGCGCCGAACCGGGCGTGGCCGGCATCGCCGAAGTGGCGAGCGCGGCCTATGACGACGCCTCGCAGTTCGACGCGAAGAGCCCGTATTTCGATGCCAGGTCCGATCCGGCCAAGCCGCGCTGGCAGCATGTCGACGTGAAGCACCTGGCCACCACGCCGCTGCTGTCGCTCAAGGACATGCGCACGCGGCCCGAACTGGCCTCGATGGCCTTGCTCAAGCCGGGCAGCCGGCTGTCGATCACACCCGTCACGCCGCAAGAGTGGCGCGCCGTGATCGCCGCGCTGGTGGAACTGGGCGCGCAGCCGTCCATCGCCAGGCTGGTCGCGGCTTGAAGCGCGTCGACGTCGTCGTGATCGGCGCCGGCGCGGCCGGCCTGTTCTGCGCGGCGCAGGCCGGCCAGCGCGGCGCTCGTGTGCTGCTGGTCGACCACGCCGACAAGCTGGCCGAGAAGATCCGCATCTCCGGCGGTGGCCGCTGCAACTTCACCAACCGCGACGCCACGCCGGCGCAGTTCCACTCGCGCAATCCGCACTTCTGCCGTTCCGCGCTGGCGCGCTACACCTCGCAGGACTTCGTCGCGCTCGTGCAGCGCCACCGCATCCCGTTCCACGAGAAGCATCGCGGGCAGCTGTTCTGCGACGAGTCCAGCCAGCAGATCATCGACCTGCTGCTGCGCGAATGCGAGGACGGCCGCGTCGAGCGCTGGCAGCCCTGTTCGGTGCGCGCGTTACGCGCGCGCGAGAACGCGAGCGAGCAAGGCGCGCGTTTCGAGGTCGACACCGAACGCGGCCCGGTCGAGGCACGCAGCGTGGTCATCGCCACCGGCGGCCTGCCGGTGCCCAAGATCGGCGCCACCGACTTCGGGCTGAGGATCGCCAGGCAGTTCGGCCACGCCATCGTCGAGCCGCGGCCGGCGCTGGTGCCGTTGGTGTTCGACGCCGCCGAGTGGGCGCCGTTCGTCCCGCTGGCCGGGGTGTCCTTGGAGGTCGAGATCTCCTCGGGCAGCGGCAAGCAGCGCGCACGCTTCATCGAGGACCTGCTGTTCACGCACCGCGGCCTGAGCGGGCCGGCGGTGCTTCAGGCCTCGAGCTACTGGCAGCCGGGCGAGACGCTGCAGATCGCGTTCGCGCCCGGCACCGACTGGGCCCAGGCGCTCGCCCGCGCCAAGGCGACGTCGCGCCGCCAGCTCGGCAACGAGCTCGCGGCCTACCTGCCGCAGCGGCTGGCGCAAGCCTGGCTGGCGCGCGGCGGGCTGCCGGAAGACAAGCCGATGCCCGAAGTGGCCGACAAGCCGCTGCGCCAGCTCGCGGAGTCGCTGTCGGCCTGGCGCATTGCGCCGACCGGCACCGAGGGCTGGAAGAAGGCCGAGGTGATGGCCGGCGGCGTCGACACCCGCGAGATCGACTCCAGGACCCTGGAAAGCAAGCGCGCGCCGGGCTTGCACTTCATCGGCGAGGTGGTGGATGTCACCGGCTGGCTGGGCGGCTACAACTTCCAGTGGGCCTGGGCCAGTGCCTATGCCTGCGCAGAAAGATTGGCTAGCGAAACCGTTTCGGGGTAGAATCTCAGGCTTTGCTGGCAAACCGCGTGTCGATCTTTGTCCAACTTCTAGAAGCCGAGGTTCCCGTCAAGGGTGCAGCGGGTCTGGGCAAGGACTCCGAGCGCAATATCTCTCCCGAAGGATTCTTCGAAAAATGACGACCATCCGTGTCAAGGAAAACGAGCCGTTCGACGTGGCCCTGCGCCGCTTCAAGCGCACCATCGAAAAGCTGGGTCTGCTGACCGAACTGCGCGCGCGCGAGTTCTACGAGAAGCCCACTGCCGAACGCAAGCGCAAGAAGGCCGCGGCCGTCAAGCGCCACTACAAGCGCGTTCGCAGCATGCAGCTGCCCAAGAAGCTCTACTAAGAGTTTCGCGGAGCTCTCGAGCTCGTTTCCTCCCGGATCGGCGCGCAAGCGTCGAGTCCGAGCCGAAAGCCCGTGCGGGACGCCGCAGGGGCTTTCGTCATTTCCGGCTCCAATTACAGTCGGCACAAGAACAAACCTGAAAGTCGAACCATGACGCTCAAGCAACGAATCTCCGACGACATGAAGGCCGCGATGCGCGCCAAGGAAGCCGACCGCCTGCTGGCGATCCGCAACCTGATGGCCGCGATGAAGCAGCGCGAGGTGGACGAGCGCATCGAGCTCGACGACGTCGCCATCGTGGCGATCGTCGACAAGCTCGTGAAGCAGCGCAAGGATTCGATCGATGCCTTCACCAAGGCCGGCCGCACCGACCTGGTCGACAAGGAAACCGCCGAGCTGAACGTGCTGCTGGGCTACCTGCCGCAGCGCCTGGACGCCGACGCGATCGCCGCCGAGGTCAACGCCATCGTCGCCGAGATGGGTGCGTCCGGCCCCGGCGACATGGGCAAGGTGATGGCCGCCGTCAAGGCCAGGTTGGCCGGCAAGGCCGACATGGGCCAGGTCTCCGCCGCGGTCAAGGCCGCGCTGAACAAGTAACGCCACGAAGGACTCGCCATGCAGACCACCCTGCCCCTGCGCCAGATCGCCGACGACGTGTTCGTCGCCCCGCAGCTGGACGCCGCCGCGATGGCGGAGCTCGCCCGCCTGGGCTTCAAGAGCGTCGTCAACAACCGGCCCGACTTCGAGCACGGCCCCGACCAGCCGACCTCGGCCCAGGTCGAGGCCGCCGCCGTGGCGGCCGGTCTTCAGTACCGCCACCTGCCGGTCAACGGCGGCTACCAGTCGCCCGAGGAAGTGGCCTCGTTCCGCCAGTTGCTGGCCGACCTGCCGCACCCCGTGCTGGCGTTCTGCCGTTCGGGCGCGCGCTCGACGCGGCTGTACCAGCTGGCGCAGGGCTGATTTCCCGCACGTGGATCCTGCGACTGCGCGCAGGATGACGAGCAGTGGCCATCCTGCGCGCAGTCGCAGGATCCACCCCGACCACGACGCTGCTCGACAGCCTTCGCGGCAGCCGTTGGCAAGCCGCCGCCGCGCCTTGCCGCTGCCGCGAAAGTGCACGAACGTTCGTATCAGTAAGCAGGTTGACGCAATCGTGAGTTGCGTCAAGCAAACCCAGCATCCATGCGCCCTGGCGGGCCATTTTTCATGATGCGGGAAACCTCGCATTGCTGCTGCGGTGCGATGTTGACGACATTGCGATCACTTCATTTCGCCCCTGTCTTCTCGGCAAACGAAAGGTGATCCCATGAAAGTCCGCCTCCGCAGCGCCTCCCTCTGCGCCGCCTTGCTGGTCGCCGCCGGCTTCGCCGCGGTCTCCCACGCGACCAACTATTCCCTGTGGGTCAACGGTCGAACCGGAGGCGGGCAGCTTGGCAACTACGCCGACTTCACCTACTGGGGGCCGGGCACGACGGCGGCGGGCGTCAACAAGAAGTCGGTCAACTGGGACGGCTACAACCACATCTCCGACCAGAACTACCTGGTGCGCAACGCGCTCGATTGCTACTGCACGGGCAGCAACTGGTGCTACGTCGCGGCGCACAGCGCGGGCGACCTGATGATGGGCTACACGCTGGCGATGTACGGCGGCTCCACGCGCACCGTCAGCAACGCCACGCCCAATTCGAGCGGCGTCTGCGGCGCCGCCGCGGGCGGTGGCACGCAGACCGGCTGGAACATCAAGTGGGTGGACGTGGCCGCGGGCGCGGCGGGCGGCTCGGAGCTGGCCAACGTCGGGGATTGGGCGACGTCGGAGCCGCTGGTCTCAGACCTCAAGACCGGCAACGCGCGCGCCCTCTACGACCACAACAACACGCGCAGCCATTGGTTCTACATGTGGGCTGGCGCCAAGGGCACGCTCTATTCGGGCGTGCTGCCGGGGCAGGACGACGAAGTCGTCGCGTACCACAGTGCTGGCGGCGTCTCGGGCGGTTCGGGTGGCTCGTACTGCAATCCGAGCGACTGGTTCTGCAACGACCTGACCATGGGCACCGCGGCCAACGAAGGCGGAAGCGCCAAGTGGAGCTACCACTCGGTCAAATTCCGCGACAACAACGAGCAGTACAACCACTACACGAACGGCCAGTGGCAGGGCACGGTGGGCCTGGTGCGCCAGGACATGGTGACCAACGCGCAGTGAAGACGG
>JBJMWF010000011.1:0-15736 GCA_045810265.1 Vitreoscilla sp.
CAGCCGATTCCCGGCCTGCGCATGTGGGCCGTCTCCAACTTCCTGCTTGGCTTGGCGGCCGCGTTGCACGGGCTGCAGGGACTGACGCCGCTGTGGCTGCCGGCGCTGGTGGGCAATGGCCTGATCCTGCTGGGACGGGCCTGCAGCGTCACGGCGCTGTGCCAGCTCGACCGCCGCCCCGTGCCGGGCCGGCTGTTGAGCGCGCTGTGCGCCATCCTGTTCCTCGGCGTCCTGGCGACGCTGCTGGTCTGGCCGAGCTTTCCGGCGCGCAGCCTCGTGATGGTCGGCGGGATGTCGACCTTGGCTGCCTGGTGCGCGATCACGCTGTTCGTCAGCGCGCCGCTGAGCATCAGCCGTGCCCTCACGCTGCTCGGCTTCGTGGGCATCGCCCTGGCCAACGTGTCGCGCATGCTGGCGCACGCGCAGCAGATCGACGCCGGCGTCTCGGTGGACCTGAGCTCGCCGGTGATCGGGGTCTACATCGGCCTGCTGGTGATCTTCGACGTGCTGTGCAACGTCGGCTTCGTGCTGATCATCACCGACCGCATGCACGACTGGGTGCTGCAGCTGGCGCGCACCGACCACCTGACCGGCGCCCTGTCGCGCGGTGCGCTCTACACGCAGGCCACGCGAGACCTGCAGCTGGCGCGCCGCCAGCAGACCTACACGGCCGCCTTCATCGTCGACATCGACCACTTCAAGACGACCAACGACACCCATGGCCACGCCACCGGCGACGCCGTGCTGCGCCACGTCGCGATGCACGGCCAGGCCGTCCTGCGCTGCACGGACCTGTTCGGCCGTTATGGCGGCGACGAGTTCGTGGCCATCCTGCCGGAGACCGACCTGCTGACGGCTGCGGCCATCGCCGAGCGCCTGCGCCAGGCGGTCGGGCAGCCCGCGCCCGGCCTGTGCGCGCTGCCGCGCGGGCTGCCCGGCGTGACGGTCAGCATCGGCGTGGCGGCGGTCGCCGGTGGCGCCGCCGACATCGACGAGCTGATCGCCCAGGCCGACCAGGCGCTCTATGCCGCCAAGCACGCCGGCCGCAACCGCACGCGCGTGGCCGACGAAGCGCCCGCACCCGAGAAGACCTCGCTGCGGGTGATCCAGAGCCGGCCCTGAAACGACGAGGCCTCCGGTCGCGACCGGAGGCCCATGTGTCAGGGCGCCATGCGCGCCCGGCGCGGATCAGTGCGAGCGCGTGTGCGACGCGGTCGGGTTGGCGTCGCTGCCGATCGGCGGCTGGCCCTGGCCGCACATCTGGCCGGCGGCCTGCGAGGTGCAGCTGAAGAACGAGCTCTCGATGTTCATGCCGGTGGCGTCACGGCCGCCCAGGATGAACATCTTGAAGTCGCCTGCCAGCAGGTGCGTGGCCGGCGCGAGCAGCGGCGTCACCGCGCTGACCGCACCCGGGTGGATGCGGGTGTCGCCCAGGCGCGCCGCTTCACCGTCGCCGCACGAGCCGGCGGTGCAGAACGTCGTCTGGCCGAAGCCCGTCACGCCACCGGAGAAGCTCCAGGCGCTGGCGAAGCTGCCGGTATGGCCGCCGTCGAGCGCGAAGGCCTCCAGCGCGGCGACGGTGTCGTCGCTCAGGGTGCCCCAGGGGACGTTGGCCAGCGCCGAGTCCACCGGCGGCATGCCGGCGACGTCGACGGCCAGCACGGTCTTGCCGTCGATGGCGACCGGCGCCGAGCACGCCGCGTCCGAGAACAGCGACACATCGACGGTGCGACCGGCGCGGTAGAAGCGGCGGATCACCTCGTCGCCCTGCGCGCCCTGCGGCAGCTGGATCCAGCTGTCGTCACCGCTGCGCAGCGAGCCCGAGTTCGGGTCGGTGCTGGGCGAATTGCTGAAGCCGTCGGCGGTCCACAGCGACATGCGTTCCACGTTCGACGAGAACACCTTGTAGAGGGCGACGACCGTCCGCGCGTCGTCCCGCATGGCGATGCTGGCGCAAGCCACGCCATCGGTGCGCGCGATGTCGAACTGCAGGGCACGCGAGTACTGCACGGGCGCCGTCGGATCATCGACGCGCACGCCGCGCTGGACCGCCGCGTTGGCGTTGATCTGGATCGGGAGCAGGTCGCCGTAGAACTGCCAGCGGCTGTCGCGGTAGACCACGCCCATGCCGTCGCCGACGTTTTCCACGCTGCCGTCGACGTAGGCGAGCGCGAAGCTGACCGCGCACAGCGGGGCGCTGCCGGAGAGGTCGCACTTGCCCAGCGTCGGGCTGACGAAATGCGCGCCCCAGATCGCGCCGGAGCCGCCGTCGCCATGATCGAAGAACTGGCACAGGCCGGCGGAGACGTTGGCGCCGCCCGACAGCCCGTTCATGCGCGCGTCGCTCGCCATCACCTTGGCGATGCCGGTGTCGGCGTCGGTGCAGGCCGCCTTGCTGGCCATGGCCGCGGTCATCTTCGTGAACAGCGTCTCCAGCCCACCCAGCGGCAGTGCCGCAGCGCCGGCCGCCGTGGTGATGGTGCCCGTCGTCGAGCCCGTCGTCAGGTACAGATTGCCGTCGCCCAGGCGCGGCGTGACCTGCACGAAGGCGCCGTTGTCGCTGCCGGTGGTGACCTTGACGGCGTCGAGCACGCGGTCGTAGCCGCTGCGCGTGCCCGCGGCCAGAGAGCCGGTGGTGAAGTCGAAGTTGGACGCCACGCCCGCATCGCTCAGGGTGCTTGCCAGGCCGGTCTGCAGCTGCGTCTGCGCGGCGGTCAGGGCCGTCGCCGACGGCGCGTGGCCGCCATCGGTCACGATGGTGTCGGGCGTCTGGCCGGTGGCCAGCGTGATCATCGCGGTCGTCAGCGGCGTGACGTTGGCGGTGCCCGCGGCCTGCGCCACGGAGTAGATGCAGCCGTAGTTCGCACCCGCGTAGCCGCAGGCCTCGATGCGCCACGGCGCGGTGCCGCTGAGCTCGCCGGCGTCGTAGCTGCCGTCGGCGTTGATCACGATGTCGTGCGCCACGACGGTGCCGGTGGCATCGAGCACGCGCAGCTTGCCCTGTGTCATCGGCGCGCCGACCGCGGCGGTGCCGGTCAGGTGCGTCGCCGTCGGGGCGACGGGAGGCGCCACCGGCGCCGGGGCGCTGGAGCCACCGCCGCAGGCGGAGAGCATCGCGAGCGCCGCGGCGCCCAACGTGGAAGAAACGAGGTGAGGGGCGAACAGGCGCATGCGAAGTCTCCGGGGGCAGCGTGCATTGAAGCGATGCACAGCCACGCTCCCGTGTTGCCGGAATGCGTCGCGCATCTGCGATCTATATCGACGCCGACACAAACTTCTTAGTCCAGCGGACGCCAAAAACCGGAACGGTTGCACGTTTGACCGCGTCATGGTCGGGCTGGCGAGCGTTGTCAGCCGCGCACTCTCCCGAGTCGCGGCTTCATTTCGTTCAGATCTGCACGCGCGTGCCCAGCTCGATCACCGCGTTGTTCGGCAAGCGGAAGAACTCCACCACGCTGCCGGCGTTGCGCGTCATCGCGGCGAACAGGCGCTCGCGCCAGTGCGCCATGCCGTCGCCACGCGTGGGCACCACCACCTCGCGGCTCAGGAAGTAACTGGTGGTGAACTCCTCGACCTCCAGGCCGTGCGGGCGGCACAAGGTGAGCGCCTGCGGGATGTCGGGCGTGTTCTTGAAGCCGTAGTTCACCGTCACGCGCCAGAAGCCGCGCGCCAGGGGCTCTACCTGCACGCGGTCGGCGAAGGGGATCCACGGCACTTCGTGGAACTTGACCGTGAGGATGACATTGGTCTCGTGCAGCACCTGGTTGTGCTTCAGGTTGTGCAGCAGCGCCTGCGGCACGGTGCCGACATTGGCCACCGTGAAGACGGCGGTGCGCGGCGTGCGCACGATGTCGTCGGAGGCCAGCGCCGTGATGAACGGGATCAGGTCCGGATCGTCGCGGCGGATGCTTTCGAGCAGCAGCTCGCGTCCGCGCTTCCAGGTCGACATGATCGCGAACATCGCCAGCGCCAGCAGCAACGGGAACCAGCCGCCATGCAGGAACTTGAGCGAGCAGGCGGCCACCAGCAGGCCGTCCAGGAACATGAAGAAGCCGGTGGCCATCAGCGCGATCCACAGCGGGAAGCCCCAGCCATAGCGCACCACGAAATAGGTCAGCGTGGTGTCGATCAGCATCGTGACCGTCACGGCGATGCCGTAGGCGGCGGTCAAGGCCGACACGCTGCCGAAGCCGACCACCGCGCACACCACCGCCACCATCAGGGCCCAGTTCACGCGCGGCAGGTAGATCTGGCCGGCCTCGCGCACCGAGGTGTAGACGACCTCCATGCGGGGCAGGAAGCCGAGCTGGATCGCCTGCTTGGTCATCGAGAACGCGCCCGAGATCACCGCCTGCGAGGCGATGACGGCGGCGACCGCGGCGAACGCGACCATCGGCAGCACCCAGCTGGGCGGGAACATGCGGAAGAACGGGTTCGCGATCGCGGCCGGATCGCGGATCAGCAGCGCGCCCTGCCCCATGTAGTTGAGCGCCAGCGCCGGCAGCACCATCGTGCTCCAGGCCAGGCGGATCGGCGTCTTGCCGAAGTGGCCCATGTCGGCGTAGAGCGCCTCGGCGCCGGTGAGCGCGAGAACGATGGCGCCCAGCGCGGCCAGCACGTGCCAGCCGCGGTCGACCAGGAATTCGACCGCGTTGAGCGGATTGAGCGCGAACAGGATCTGCGGCGCCTGGATGATGTGCAGCAGGCCGACGATGGCCAGCAGCCCGAACCAGACCACGAGGATGGGCCCGAAGGCCTTGCCGAACGCGCCGGTGCCAAAGCGCTGCGCCGAGAACAGCAGCACCAGGATCACCACCGACAGCGGCACGATGTAGGACTTGAGCGCCGGCGTGACGACCTCCAGGCCCTCGACCGCGCCCATCACCGTGACGGCCGGCGTGATGACGCTGTCGCCGAAGAACAGCGTGGCTCCGAACATGCCCACCAGCATGATCAGCGCGCGTCGCCGCGGCGTGCCGCCGGCCGCCTTGGCCGCGAGCGCGGTCAGCGCCATTGCGCCGCCTTCGCCGTTGTTGTCGGCGCGCAGGATCAGGATCACGTACTTGAGCGTGACCACCAGCATCAGGCCCCAGAAGATGGTCGAGATCGCGCCGATGAGGTGGTGCGTGTCGAGCGGCACGCCCACGCCCGAGACCGGCACGAAGATCTCGTGCAGGGTGTAGAGCGGGCTCGTGCCGATGTCGCCGTAGACGACGCCCAATGCACCCAGAGTCATGGCCCCGAGGCCGGCGCCGCCTTGCTTGCTGCTCATGAATCGTCTCTGTGGGGTCGAGCCGGCACTGTTGGTCGAGCCGGCATTTTGACCCAAGCCCTCGTGACACTGCCACCTTCGCACCCAAATGCGTCGTTTCGGCACCCGTTTTGGCCGCCAGGCCGTCTTTCGTTACAGTGGCGAACCCCGTCCAGAGCCGTCCCATGCTGATCAACTGCGTCGCCTACGAGAACGGCAAGAAGCTCGCTGACATCCCGATCGCGGAGATCAGCGACTATCTGCTGCGCCCGGGATGCTTCGTCTGGGTCGCCCTGAAGGACGCCTCGGACGACGAACTGTCGACCATGCAGCGCGAATTCGGGCTGCACGAGCTCGCCATCGAGGATGCGCGACATGGCCACCAGCGGCCCAAGGTCGAGGAGTATGGCGACACGCTGTTCGCGGTCGTGCACACCGTCGAGATGTCGCCCACCGACGAGATCCGCACCGGCGAGCTCAACATCTTCGTCGGCCTGAACTTCGTGCTGTCGGTGCGCAACCGCAGCGGCCAGAACCTGCTCGCGGTGCGCGAACGATCCGAGCGCGAGCCGCAATTGATGCGCCACGGCCCGGCGTTCGTCTTCTACGCGCTGATGGACGCCGTCGTCGACCGCTACTTCCCCATCATCGACACGCTCGAAACCGAGCTCGAAGCCGTGGAGGACCAGATCTTCGAGCCGGGCACCTCGCAGGCCAACATCCAGCGCCTGTACCAGCTCAAGCGCGACATCGGCATCGTGCGCCACGCCGTGACGCCACTGATCGACGCCGTGCACAAGCTGTTCAGCGGCCGCGTGCCGGCCGTCTGCGAGAACAACCGCGAGTACTTCCGCGACGTCTTCGACCACCTGCTGCGCATGAACGGCTCGCTCGACAACCTGCGCGACACCATCGGTACCGCCATCCAGGTCAACCTCGCGATGGTGGCCATCGAGGAATCGGTGGTGAACAAGCGGCTCGCGGCCTGGGCCGGTATCTTCGCGGTGATCAGCGCCTTCGCCGGCATCTGGGGCATGAATTTCAAGTTCATGCCGGAGCTCGAATGGCACTTCGGCTATCCGCTGGCGCTGGCGACGATCACGATCGTCTGCGTGATCCTCTACCGACAGTTCAAGAAGGCGGGCTGGTTGTAGCCTCGGCCAATTCAGGAACGCCGGCTCGCGATACCTGTCATTGCGCGCGCAGTCGCGGAATCGACGCGTGCCGCAGCGTCCTTCGCCGGCGTGGATCCTGCGACTTCGCGCAGGATGACAGGCCTCGTCAAGCGGGCTCCGTCTCGGGCGCCGCTTCGCTGGTGCCGAGCTCGATTTCCACGCGGTCGCGGCCTTCCTGCTTGGCGCGATACATCGCCTCGTCGGCGCGCTTGATGCCTTCGTTCAGATCCTCCCCGCGATGCCATTCGGCCACGCCGAAGCTGCAGGTCACGCGCAGGTCGTCGGGCCACCTGGCCCGCGCGATGCGCTCGCGCAGGCGTTCCGCAATGACGCGGCCCTTGACGCCCGGGGTATCGCGGAACACCAGCAGGAACTCCTCGCCGCCCCAGCGCGCGAACAGGTCGTCGCGCTGGACGGCCCCTCGCACGAGTTCCGCCAGGCCGCGGATCACCTGGTCGCCGGCGTCGTGGCCGAGGCTGTCGTTGACGCGCTTGAAGTGGTCGATGTCGATGAACACCAGCGTCATCGGGAAGGTGCGGCCCTCGCCCAGGCGCACGATGCGCATCAGCTCGTCGGCCAGGCCCTTGCGATTGAGCGCGCCGGTGAGCGGATCGGTGCGCGCGATCTCCGCCAGGCTGCGCGTCTCCAGGCGCAGCGATTCGTTCAGGCGTTGCAGCGAATGCTGGCTGGCGGCCGACAGGCGCAGTTCGTTGCGCTTGAGCAGGCTGTCGATGATGAGGTAGCCCAGCACCGACAACATCCACACGGCGATGATGCCCAGGCGGAACGTCGAGGTCGCGATCGCCTTGCCGGTGAGTTCGATGCGCTGGATGCGGATCGTGTGCAGGCCGGGTTCCACTTTCGGGCCGGTGGAGAACGCGATCCGCGTCGCGTTGCGGAAATCGGCCGCCTCGAGGTCCAGCGTCATCGGGTGCTCGTCGATCCACCACTGCGAAACGGTGAAGCGGCTCAACGGCACTTCGTAGCCTTGCGGATAGACCGACGGTTCGTAGATCAGCTGGTCGACCTTCTCGGACTCGACGACACCGACCTTCGAATACGCCGGGTCGAAGTTGCGCACGTAGATGCGCACGCGCTGCTGCGCCTCCGGGCCGCTGGCCGTGACCCACAGCCGCATCGAGTCGTAGCGGCTCAGGTCGATCCCGTGCGGCGCCTGCGCGAACTCGATCTGCAGCTCGCAGAACGCCCATTCGTAGCCCGCGCGCAGGTCGCAGTCCATGCCCACGGCGTCGCCCGTCTGGTGCAGCGTGGCCACACTGCGGCCGCCCGCGTTGGCGCGGTCGTCCAGCGCATCGACGGCGTAGCCCGAGCGCGCGTCGATCACCATCGTCGTGGTCATGCCGAACTGGTTCCACAGCAGCGCGACACCGGTCAGGGCCAGCAGGACGATCAGCAGTCGACGAAGAACGCGAGCATGCATGGGGCAAGGCGGTGATGCCGGGAGCAACGGTCAGACGGACATCGGCAGTTCGGCCGCTGACTTGAGATGGCGTCGCGATCGTTGCATGCGAGGGCGCCGCACAGGGCGCCGCCGCCAGCCGAAAGCACCGCCAAACGCGGATTTGTGGGCGCCAGTGGGCGCGGCGTGTCGCGAACCGCCCGGTCAGCGGCGGGGAACAGGGGCCTGCAGCTCGTGCACGGCGCCGGCGCCGATCGAGGCGCCAAAGCGCTTGGCGAGTCGTTCGGCCACGTTTTCCTGCAAGGTGTAGTCGATCACGTCCTCGGCCTTGACGACGTCGCGGGCGACGGAGTCCAGGCTGCCAAAGCGGTCGGCCAGGCCTTGCCTGACCGCGTCCTCGCCGTTCCAGAACAGGCCCGTGAAGGTGTCCGGCGTCTCGTGCAGGCGCGCGCCGCGGCCGGCGCGCACGACGCCGATGAATTGCTGGTGGATCTGGTCGATCATGGCCTGCGCATAGGCACGCTGCTCGGGCTTGAGGGGCGAGAACGGGTCGAGCATGCCCTTGTTGCTGCCGGCGGTGATCAGGCGGCGCTCGACGCCCAGCTTCTCCATCGTGCCGGTGAAGCCGAAGCCATCCATCAGCACGCCGATGGAGCCGACGATGCTGGCCTTGTCGACGAAGATCTCGTCGGCGCCCACCGCCATGTAGTACGCGCCGGACGCGCAGACCTCCTCGCAGACCGCGTAGAGCTTCTTGTGGTGCAGTGCCTTCAGCCGCTTGATCTCGTCGTAGACGATGCCGGCCTGCACCGGGCTGCCGCCCGGCGAATTGAAGCGCATCACGACCGCGACGGCGTTCTTCTCCTCGAACGCGCTGCGCAGCGCGGAGACGATGTTCTCGGCGCTGGCCTCGCCGCCGGACGTGATCTCGCCCCGCACCTCCACCAGCGCGGTGTGCGGCCCGTTGGGCGCGCTGGCCTTGCCGCGCTGCGACGACGCCAGACCCCACACGATGGCCAGTGCGAGCAGGAACCACCCGAGGCGGCCGGCCAGGCGCCAGCGCCGCTCGTTGCGCCGGTCGCGCATCAGCTCGCCCGTCACCCGCGCCAGCACCAGCTCCAGGCGCGACAGGTCGGCGTTGACGTTGAGCGTCGCGGGAGCGGGGGCCGGCGCCGGTGCGCCCACCGGCGGGGGCGGCGTCTGCGAGGGTTCGAATTCGTTGGTCATGGGAAGTGGCGTGGTTTAGGCGGGATTGTCGAACACGACGGGGCCGATCTCCGCGGACGGAACCCAATAAACCTGGCCGCCGCGTTCGAGCACGGCCACCGGCATCAGGCGCGCGCCCGCGCAGGGGCCCGCGATGCAGCGGCCATTGGTGGGCTCGTAGACGGCGCCGTGCATCGAACAGACGATGAAGCGGCGCTCGTCGTCGAGGAACTCGCCGGGCCGCCAGTCCATCTCGGTGGGAACGTGGGCGCAACGGTTCAGGTAGGCGACGACGCGGCCCTCGAAGCGCAGCGCGAACGCTCGGGCCGGCCGGCGCCACAACAGCACGTCGAAGACGACCGCGCGGCCGGACTCCTCCAGCTCGGTGCTGGCGCACAAGGGCAGCGCACCTTCGGGCACCGTCGCGGCGTCGTCAGGCATGGGCTTCGAGCCAGGCCGCCAGCTCGGCCACGGTGCTGGCCACGAGCAGCGGCGAATGCGTCGCGAATTCCGACCCCGGATGGGCGCCGTAGGCCACAGCGACGCTGGGCGTGCCGGCGTTGGCGGCCAGCTGCAGGTCGTGCGTCGTGTCGCCGATCATCAGCGTTCGGTCGGGGTCGGTGCCGAACTGGCGCATCAGCTCGTTGAGCATCTGGGGATCCGGCTTGGAGCGCGTCTCGTCGGCGGTGCGCGTGCCGTCGAACAAGCCCTTCAATTCCACCGTGCGCAAGGCCTCGTCCAGACCGACGCGGCTCTTGCCGGTGGCCACCGCGAGCCAGTGATGACGGCGCTTGAGCGCATGCAGCATCTCCAGCACGCCCGGGAACAGCGTCAGGTCGTGCTGGCGCGCGAGGTAGTGGAAGCGGTAGCGATCGACCATCTGCGGGATCTGCTCCGGCGTGATGCCGGGCACGGCGTGCTCCATCGCCGAGCGCAGGCTCAGGCCGATCACCCACGAGGCACGTTCGTCGTCGGGCACCGGCAGCCCGAGGTCGCGGCACGCGGCCTGGATGCTGTGGACGATCAGCGCGGTGGAGTCGAACAGCGTGCCGTCCCAGTCGAAGACGACCAGGTCGAAGCGGCGCGGGCGGGCAGTGGAGTCAGTCATCGGTTGGGGTCTGTCTGGCCAGGGCGGAGACGAGCTCGGCGCACTCGGGGGGCAGCGGCGCGACCAGCTCGAGGCGGGCGCCGCTGGCCGGATGGTCGAAGGCGAGCTGGCGGGCGTGCAGGAACATGCGCTCGAAGCGCACACCGGGGACGGCCTCGCCGCGGGCATAGCGTCGGTTGAGCGCGAAGTCGCCGTACTTGTCGTCGCCCACGATGACGTGGCCGGAGTGCTGCAGGTGGACCCGGATCTGGTGCGTGCGGCCGGTCTTGATGGTGACGTCCAGCAGCGTGGTGTCGGCGAACTGCTGCGCGATGCGCACCAGCGAGATCGAGCGCTGGCCGTCCGGATGGTCGTCGGCCACCGGATAGACGCGGCGCTCGCCGCCGCCGTCCTCGGTCTTGTGCAGCGCCACGTCGATCACCTTCAGCCGGGCGGGCCAGCGGCCGACCACCAGGGCCGCGTAGGTCTTGCCGGTCTCGCGGGCGCGGAACTGCTCCTGCAGCGCCACCAGCGCACTGCGCTTCTTGGCCAGCAGCAGGATGCCGGAGGTCTCGCGGTCGAGGCGGTGCACCAGCTCCAGGTATTTCTGCCCGGGGCGCGCGCGGCGCAGTTGCTCGATGACACCGAAGCTGACGCCCGAGCCGCCGTGCACGGCCGTGCCCGAGGGCTTGTCGATGGCGATCAGGTGCTCGTCCTCGAACAGGATCGGGAACTCGCGCGGCGGCGCCGCTTCGGCCGGCGTGGCCGGCGCCGCCATGCGCACCGGCGGCACGCGCACGAGGTCGCCGCCCGCCAGCTTGGTGTCGGCCGACGCGCGGCCCTTGTTCACGCGCACCTCGCCCGAGCGGATGATCCGGTAGACGTGCGTCTTGGGCACGCCCCGGAGCTCGCGCAGCAGGAAGTTGTCCAGGCGCTGGCCGTCGTATTCGGCATCGACGGTGACGGTGCGGACGGCGGGCGCGGCTTCGGCGGCAGGCTCCGGCGCCGGCGCTGGTACCGGCCTGGCGGCGGCACGAGCCGGGCTCACGGCCGACCGCGCGCGCGAAGGCTGGCCCGCCGACGGCGTCGCCTTGCCCTGGTCCGCCCTTTTCGCTTTATTGGCGCTGCGGGCCGGAGTTTGGGCCGACTTGCGTTTCGCCTCTATAATTGGCCGGACCACGTTAGCGACATAAGTTCTTGATTTTTCAGAGTTTACCCGGGTAATCCGCGGGTCGGCCCTTTAAAACCCGACGACCGAGTTGCGCCGGCGTGGCGCCAAGTATCGAAAGAGACGCGGCAAATCAGGTGATGCAACGCGCTCGGCGCCTTGGCAGGCCGGTGACCACGAAGTGGCCCGGCGGCCGAATGCAAAGACGCGGAAGAGCAACGACTAATGAACCGACCTGCATTCAAGGCAGGCTGGAGATAAAAGGTTTTCCAAGGTTGCCAGAAGCGTTTCCCCCACGGGAGATGCCGCTGGCGGCTGGTGTCAGATCCTTTGCATTCGCAACGCATGGCGTTCGTTTCCCACCCCCACCCCACCCTGTCCCGCCACGCGGGCGAGTTCGCACGGCCCTGGCCGCTGCCCGGCGCCTCGTTGCGCCGCGCCGCCGTCACCGCCCTGCCCTCGTCCTGCGCGCGGGGCCGGCAGGTGCGCGGACCTGCAGGAGCGGCGTCCGCCGTGACCGCAGGTAGTCTTCGGGAAACGTCGGGCGCCCTGCACCGCGAGGCGAAAGCCTGACGCCCAAGCGCCAACGCTGTCCACGTCGACCGCCTCCTCGAGGCACGACGGGCAGTCCAGGGCGGTTCCTTCCATCGGTTCAGTTTTCGTTTCTCGTGCATCGTTAGCGCGCTTCCGGGGCCCTGTCGACATCGGCCCGCGGGAAGCGCAGTGAGACGACAGTCTTGCGTCGGCCACCGGCCGCGCAGGGCGAAGAAGGAGTGCACGTGAAACGCATGCTGATCAATGCGACCCAGCCGGAAGAACGCCGGCTGGCGATCGTCGACGGACAGAAACTGCTCGATTTCGAGAACGAGATCGAGGGGCGCGAACAGCGCAAGGGCAATATCTACAAGGCGGTCGTGACGCGCGTCGAGCCGTCGCTCGAAGCCTGTTTCGTCGATTACGGCGAGGATCGCCACGGCTTCCTGCCGTTCAAGGAAATCTCGCGCCAGTATTTCCGCGAAGGCGTCGACGTCAAGTCCGCCCGCATCCAGGACGCGATCAAGGACGGCCAGGAACTGCTGGTGCAGGTCGAGAAGGAAGAGCGCGGCAACAAGGGTGCGGCGCTCACCACCTTCGTCTCGCTGGCCGGCCGCTACCTCGTGCTGATGCCCAACAACCCGCGCGGCGGCGGCGTCAGCCGTCGCATCGAGGGCGAGGATCGCGAAGAGCTCAAGGAAAACCTCGACCAGCTCGAGTATCCCAAGGGAATGAGCCTGATCGCACGCACGGCCGGCATCGGCCGCAGCGCGCCCGAGCTGCAGTGGGACCTGAACTACATGCTCAAGCTTTGGGACGCCATCGACGGCGCCTCGAAGTCGGGCAAGGGCGCGTTCCTGATCTACCAGGAATCGTCGCTGGTCATCCGCGCCATCCGCGACTACTTCACGGCGGATATCGGCGAGATCCTGATCGATACGGACGACATCTTCGAGCAGGCGCAGCAGTTCATGAACCACGTGATGCCCGAGACGGCCAATCGCGTGAAGCGCTACCGCGATGACGCGGCGCTGTTCAGCCGCTTCCAGATCGAGCACCAGATCGAGACCGCGTTCTCGCGCACGGTCAACCTGCCGGCCGGCGGCGCGATCGTGATCGACCACACCGAGGCACTCGTTTCCATCGACGTCAACTCCGCTCGCGCCACGCGCGGCGGCGACATCGAGGAAACCGCCACCCGCACCAATCTGGAAGCCGCCGACGAGATCGCGCGCCAGATGCGCCTGCGCGACCTCGGCGGCCTGATCGTGGTCGACTTCATCGACATGGAAGAGTCGAAGAACCGCCGCGAAGTGGAACAACGCCTGCGCGACGCGCTGCGCTTCGACCGCGCCCGCGTGCAGTTCAGCTCGATCAGCAAGTTCGGCCTGCTCGAACTCAGTCGCCAGCGCCTGCGCCCGGCGCTGAGCGAAGGCAGCCACATCACCTGCCCGCGCTGCAACGGCACGGGCCACATCCGCGACACCGAGTCCTCCGCTCTGCAGATCCTGCGCATCATCCAGGAAGAGTCGATGAAGGAGAACACCGCCGCCGTGCACGTGCAGGTGCCGGTGGAAGTGGTGTCGTTCCTGCTCAACGAGAAGCGCAGCGAGATCACCAAGATCGAGCTCAAGCAGCGCACCACCGTGCTGCTGGTGCCCAACAAGCACCTGGAGACGCCCAACTACAAGCTCGAGCGCCTGCGCCACGACGACGTGCGCCTGGAAAACCTGCAGGCCAGCTACACGATGATCGAGGAGCCGCAGGACGAGGTCGCGATCACGCGCCGCGACAAGGCCAAGGCCAAGCAGGAGCCGGTCATCAAGGGCGTGCTGCCCGACCAGCCGGCGCCCCCGGCCCCCGCTCCGGTGCCGACGCCTGCGCCGGCGCCCCAAGCCGCGCAGCCCGCGCGCGCGCCGCGTCCCACGATGGCACCCGCCCCGGCTCCGGCCACGGCCGGCTTCTTCGGCTGGATCAAGAGCCTGTTCGGCGCTGCTCCGGCCCCCGCGCCGGTACCGGCGCCCGCTCCCGCGACGGCTGCCGTGGCCGCGCGTACCGGCGAGGCACGCGACGGTGGCCGTGACGGCCGCGGCCGTGACGACAAGCGTCGCGGCGGTCGCAACGGCGAACGTGGCGAACGCGGTGGCGATCGCGGCGCCCGCGGTGCCGAAGGGCGCGGCGGTGAGCGCGGTGAGCGCAAGTCCGGCGAAAGCCGTCCGCCGCGCGACGAAACGCGCCGCAGCGAACGCGGTGGCGAGCGTGGCGGAGAACGCACCGAACGCGGCCGCGAGACCGTGATGGAGAACGCCGAGGCGCGTCCGGAAGGCCGCGGCGGTCGCCGTGGCGAGCCGCGTGCCGACGGTGCGCCGCGTGAAGGCGGACGCGAGGGTGGCCGCGAAGGCGGTCGCCGCGAACGCCCGCCGCGCGAGGATCGTCCGGCACAGGTCGACGGTGCCGAAGGCATGACGGCGGAAGCCGCACCGCCGCGCGAGCGTGGCGAACGCGGTGGCCGCCGTCCGGCCCCGGCCCCGGTGGCCGAGGCCTCGGAAGCGCCGACCGGCTACGGTGAACTCGGCGAGCAGGGCGAGTTGATCGACACCCCGCCGGGTGCCGAGATGATCGCCGGCGGCGTGTCCGGCGACGGCACGCCCGCGGCCGATGGCGAACGCGACGGCCGTCGCCGTCGCCGCCGTCGTGGCGGCCGTGGCCGCGACGAGGCCTCCGCCGAAGGCGGCGTCGAGGGCGAGAACGCCGAAGCGCGCGCCGAAGGCGAGGCCCCGGTCGAGGGCGCCGAAGGCGTCGTCGCCGCGGAAGGCGAAGCTCCGGCCGACGGCGAAGGCGGCAATCGCCGCCGTGGCCGCGGACGCGATCGCAATCGCGGCCCGCGCCGCGAAGACGGCCAGGGCGACACCAGCGGCGAGACCGCCACCGAAGGCCTGCCCGGCAACGCCGTGCTGACCGAGGCAGGCGGCGTCGGCCAGCCCGAGCTGGCACCCGCGCTGGCCGACGAGACGGCCCCGCCGCGCCGCGAACGCGGTGATCGCGGCCAACACTCCGAGGTGACGGCTCCGGCCGAAGCGCAGGAAGCCCCCGCGCGCGTCGCGGTGCCCTTCGAGTCGCGCGCCTTCACGGCTGCACCGGCCCAGGCGCCAGTACCCGCGCCGGCGCCCACGCCAGTCGCCGCCCCGGTGGCGCCGGTCGTGCCGGCGTTCGAGCTGCCCATCTCCGACCTGGACTCGCTCGCAGGCTCAGCCGGCCTGCAGTGGGTGCATTCGAACGCCGACAGCGTTCGGGCCGCCCAGGAGGCGATCGCCAACGCTCCGAAGGCGGTGCATGTGCCGCGCGAGCGTCCGCCTGCCGTGGTGATCGACGAAGGCCCGCTGGTGCTGGTCGAGACCCGCAAGGATCTCAGCCAGGTCAAGCTGCCGTTCGACATGCCCGCCACCCAGGCGCCCGGCTTGCCGGAATAAGTGATGACCTGCCTGCCAGTCCCCTCCGCTCGGCGCACTGCGCTCTGCCCCGGCATGCGCCTGGCAGGTGCCGCAGGCCTTGCCGCCACGCTGCTGGTGTCGCTGGCTGCCTGCAAGGGCGGCGATACCGACGCGATGACGCCGGCCGGCACCGCGCTGGTTGCCTCGGCGCCGGCCGTCGCGGCCGCGCACGTGCCGGCACCGCCGGTGATCCAGCAGGTCAGCGCGCCGGCCAAGGCGTCGTCCGTGGCGTCCGGCAATCTGGCGGCGGTCGACGCCCAGTTGGAGAGCACGCTCAACAACGCATCGAGCTGCACGGCCGACAACGAGTGCCACTCGGTGGCGGTCGGCGCCAAGGCCTGCGGCGGCCCGACCGAGTACCGCGCGTATTCGAGCAAGACGGTCAGCACCGCGAGCGTCGAGGC
>JBJMWF010000012.1:0-7017 GCA_045810265.1 Vitreoscilla sp.
CAGCTTGCGTCCGCCGGCCAGCTTCAGCGGCCACCTCGAGCTGCAGGCGCAAGCCACGGCCATCGAGCTGTCCGACGGCAGCCGTGCCACCACCACGCAGCTGCTTGAAGTGCAGGTCGACGCCGTCGCCCAGGCACCGAAGGTGGTGCTGGCGGCGCGCACGGACACCAGCGTCAGCCGCGAGCTCGTCGACACCAGCTGGGAAACGGCGTGCGACAGCACCTCGGGTTCCACGGTGGTCTATGGCTGCAGCGTCGAAGGCTGGGACCTGGTCGCCCCGGGAGCCACCAAGTTCAGCGCCTTCGAATTCTGGGGTGCGGGCGACACGATGAAGGCGGCCAACGGCACGTCGGTCAAGGTGCAGCCGGCCTCGGGCAACGGCAACAACTGGCTGGCGCTGACAAACGGTGTGGGTGCCAATGGCACGCAGAACTACCAGTCGCTGGGCGTCGAACGTGATGTCCCGACGGTGGCCAACGCGGTCTACACGCTGACGCTGGACTACGCCGGCGCCCTGGGCCTGGCCGCGAGCGCCACGCAGATCGGCATCTACGTGGACGGCCAGCGCATCGCCAGCTACGCCAATACCAGCCCCAACACGGGTCTGAACTGGCTGCCGCTGACGTTCCAGTTCCTGGGCAACGGGGCGACCCGCAACGTGAGCGTGGTGCTCGAAGGCGGCACCGGCACGACGGCGGCGCGTGGAGCCATGATCGACGACCTGCGGGTGGTCGAGACGCTGCCCGACGGTACCGGTACGGTCTACGGTATCGCCGGCACGGCCATCGCGCTGCCGCGCATCGATGCTGGCTTGGCGGACACCGACGGCTCCTCGAAGCTCAAGCTCGAGCTGCTTGGCCTGCCGGCCGGTGCAGTGCTGAGCGACGGCGTTCGCAGTGTCACGCTGGCGCAGGCTGGCCAGGTGGTGGATGTGTCCGGCTGGGATGCCACGAAGCTGAGCGTGAAGACGCCGGCCGGTTGCTCAACGACGCTGCAGCTGCAGGCGCGTGCCACGAGCACGTCGTCCAACGGCTCGATGGCCACGACGACGCAGGCCTTCGCGGTCAACGTGCTCTCGGGCACCGCGACGACGACTCCGGCAACGGCCAACCCGTACGTGACCCTGGCGACCAGCGCGCCGGTGACCACGGCGGCGACGGCCGGCGTCGAGACGGCGCCGCAGATCGTGGTGGGCACGCCCATCATCACGGCCAGCGGCCAGCTGAGCTTCACCGCCGCGCCGGCGCCTTCGGGCACCCGCACCCCGCAGCAGATCGTCGCGGCCGACCAGGCCGAGGCGTCTGTGCTGACGGCGGAGTGGCTGCAGGAGCTGGAGGCTGCGGCGATCGCGAACTGGAGCAAGCTGATGGGGCAGTGAGCTTGGACGAGCGGCGGCGGCGCCCTTCGGCGCCACCCCGCTCGCAATCAATGAGGGTCGGATGAAATGCGCAGCATTTCACGGTCAGGACATGCCGGCGGGGGTATTCAGCCGGCTTGGGTCTCTCAACGAGGCCACAAACAAGCAACACTTCACAAACTATCGCAAGTTGGACGCCAGCCCCTGCCCAGGTTGCCCTCAGGCCACCTAAACTGGCACCCCTGACACCGGTTGCAGCGGTTCTCACTCGCTCGCGAACCTCGTCCGCACGGCCTCCTTGACGGGACAAGCCGTCTCTCGAACGCGTCCCCATGAGAAAACTGCTCTTCGCGCTGTTGTTGGCGCCTGCCTTGCTGCATGCCCAGACGCTTACCGACCTGGTTCGCAACGCCGTTGCCATCGATCCGGCCGTGACGGCGGCGCAGGCGCAGGTGACGGCGGCCGAACAGCGGTTGACGCAGGCCAAGGCGGGCTTCGGGCCCAGCGTCAATGGCACCTGGGGCGTCTCGCGCACGCGCTACACGGACAAGCTCAACGTTGATCCCGAGACCGGGCGTGGCGTGCGCGAATTCCATTCACGCACCTATAGCGTCGAAGTGAAGCAGCCCTTGCTCAACAACGCGCTGTTCTACGCCTACCAGTCGGCCGCGGCGCAGGTCGACCAGGCGCGTGGCGCGCTGGAGCAGGCGCGTGCCGACTCGCAGGAGAAGTTCGTCGAGGCCTGCTTCGAGGTGCTCAAGTCGCGCGACGACGTGCGCTTCCTGGAGATCCAGAAGGCGGCCACCGCCGAGCAACTCGCCACGGCGCAGCACAGCTTCAAGGCCGGCACGGCGGCGATTCCCGATGTCCGCGAGGCACAGGCCAAGGCCGATACCGTCTCGGCGCAGCTCGTGGGCGCGCAGTTCGACCTCCAGATGCGCCAGCAGGTGCTCGAGGAACTGGCCGGCGGCCCCGTGCCGGCGCTGGTCACCCGCGGGCTGGACGGCACGCGCATGCCGGCGCTGGAGCCGTCGTCGATGCTCGAATGGCTGGCCGACGCGGCGGCCATCAGCCCGCAGATCCAGCAGGCACAATTCGCCGTGGATGCCGCGGAGGCCGAGGCGCTGAAGGCGGGGCAGGGACACGCCCCCACGGTCGAGGCCTCCGGCAACTACACGCGCGGCCTGGAGACCGGCAGCGAGACCAGCAGCTTCCCGCGCGTCTGGCAGGGCCTGACGGCCACCATCACGCTGAACGTGCCGCTGTATTCGGGCGGCGCGACGCAGGCCCACGTGCTGGAGGCGCTGGCCCTGCGCGACAAGGCCCGCAGCGACCTCGAGGCGGCGCGCCGCTCGGTCTCCATCGCGGTGCGCCAGGATTTCATCGCCTCGCTGTCGGCCACCCACCAGGCCGAGGGCCTGGCCAGCGCCGTCAAGTCCGACGAGGTCGCCCTGGCCGCCAACAAGCGCGGCTACCAGGTGGGCATGAAGATCAACGCCGAGGTGCTGGACGCGCAGCAGAAGCTGTTCGAGGCGCGGCGCGACTTGTCCAAGGCGCGATACGACGCCTGGCTCAACTTCGTCAAGCTCAACGCCGTCACGGGAAGGCTCGACGAGATGCAGATCGCGCTGCTCGACGCCGTGCTCGTGAGCCAGGTCAACGGCGCACCGGTCGAAACCGCGCCGCTGCGCGGACAGCAGAAGGGAGCGCGATGAGCGCGCAGTTGAAGGCCTCGCTGCCCGAGCAGGCGCCGCTGAAGCTGGCGCCCGGCGCCGGCACCGACAGCCTGCTGACCGGTGCGCTGGAGAGCTGGCGCCAGCGCTTGATCGCGGGGGGACTGACCTGCCGCGAAGTGGCGTTCGCCGGCCCCGAGCCGCGCTGGAGCCTCGAGTTCACGCTGCCCCTGCTCAAGGATCACTGGAGTGCGTTGCGCCTGCGCGTGTCGCCCTCCAACCCGGTGGCGCTGGCGCGTACCGACGCGACGGCCGCTGCCGACATGCTCGTCGCCACCACGGTGCAACTGCCCGACGGTCGGCCCGGCGTGGTCTGCGCGGCGATCGCGCCGCCGCACAACGAGCGCGCGATCCAGCTGTTGCTGCTGTCGCTCGGCTGGCTGCAACTGGGCCTGCTGGCCACCAGCTTCGAGCACAACCAGCGTGCGGCGCGCCTGCTGGAGAAGCTGGGCTACGTGGTGTCGCAACGCGATGCGCGCGCCGCGGCACAGGAATGGATAAACCGCACGGCGGCCTGGGCGCGCAGCGAGGTCGACGTCGCACAGGGCCTGTCGCTGACCTTGTTCGAGGTGCGCGACCACACGCCGCACTGGTGGGTGGCCTCCGACACGGCCTGGGCCGAGCGTGCCGCGGTGGCGCTGCAACAGGCAGCCGAGGTGGCCACGCGCGCCACCGTCGAGGCGCAGGAGCACCAGCGGGCGGGATGGTGGGCCGTGCCGGTGATGGATGACGGCGAGCCGGTGGCCGTGCTGGTGGCGCGCCTGGACGGCGACATACCCCCGCCGGTACTGTCCGTGCTGCGCGCCAGCATGGCCGTCAGCGAGCCGCTGCTGCGTCATTGGCGGGTTGCGGAGCGTTCGCTGCCGCGGCACGCGCTCCACGCCACGCGCGTGCTGTGGCGCCGCTTCGCGCGCTCCGGCCACCTGACCTGGAAGGCCGCGGCCGCGGCGATCGCGCTGGTGCTGGGCGTGCTGCTGCTGTGGCCGGTGACCGACCGCGTCACCGCCGACGTCGTGATCGAGGGCCGCGTGCGCCACGTGGTGACGGCGCCCTTCGAGGGCTTCGTCGCGCAGGCGCTCGCGCGCCCGGGCGAACGCGTCACGCGCGGGCAGGTGCTGGCGCGCCTGGACGACCGTGACCTCCAGCTGGAACAGAGCAAGCACGTGGGCGAGCGCGAGCAGGCCACGGGCAAGGTGCGCCAGGCAATGGCCGATCGCGACGCCGCGGCGCTGACCCAGGCCTCTGCCGAACTGCAGGAGGCCGAGGCACAGGTCGCGCTGGTCGAGGCCAAGCTGGCGCGTTCGGTCATCCTGGCGCCGATGGACGGCCTGGTCGTCACCGGCGACTGGACGCAGCAGATCGGCGGCCCGGTGGAGGCCGGCAAGGAGATGTTCGAGATCGCGGCCACCGACGCCTACCGCGTGGTGCTGCACGTGCCCGACCGCGACATCGCGCGGGTGCACAACGGCCAGCTGGGCCTGCTGCGCCTGACCGGCGAGCCGGGCGAGAGCCGCCGCTTCAAGGTGACCAACGTCACGGCCACGGCGACGGTGGAGGAGGGCGCGAATGGCTTTCGCGTCGAAGCCGCGTGGGTCGGTCCGGTCCCAGCACTGAGCCCCGGGATGCAGGGTGTCGGCAAGATCGAGGTCGGCGACACGAACCTGTTCACCGTTTGGACGCGTTCCAGCATCGACTGGCTGCGCCTGAAGATCTGGGGCCTGTGGGTCTGACGATCGAGGCCTGATCCATGCAGACGCTCCTGTCCGAACACTGGCATGCCGTGCGCCACCTGCGCGCCCGGCTGCGCGACGGCGTGCAGCCGCTGCATCGGCGCCTGCGCGGACGGCCCTGGGTGCTGCTGATGGATCCGCTCACGCAGCGCTTCCATCGCGTCAGCCCGCAGGTCTATGGCGTGCTGCAGCTGCTGGACGGCCGGCGCACGCTCGACGAGGTCTGGACCGCGGCCTGCGACGGCGCGGGCGACGCGCCGGGCCAGGGCACGGCGATCTCCCAGCACGAGCTGGTGCAGCTGCTGTCGTCCCTGCATGGCAACGACCTGCTGCAGACCCAGGTGGCTCCCGACGCCGGTGAGGTCTTCGAGCGCTACAAGCGCCAGCGCAAGTCGCAGATTAAGCAGAGCTTCATGAACCCGATGAGCCTGCGCCTGCCGCTGCTGCATCCGGACGCCTGGTTCGAGCGCCAGGCCGGGCTGGCCCGCCTGGTCTTCAGCGCGCCGGTGCTGCTGCTGTGGCTGGTCATCGTCGTTCCCGCCGGCGTGCTGGGCGTGCAGCATTGGCACGAGCTCACGGACAACCTGTCCGACCGCGTGCTGGCCGCGAGCAACGTGGCCTTGCTGTGGTGCACCTATCCGCTGGTCAAGGCGGTGCACGAATGGGCGCACGGCCTGGCGGTCAAGGCCTGGGGCGGCACGGTGCGCGAGGTCGGCCTGATGGTGATCCTGTTCTCGCCGGTGCCCTATGTGGACGCGACCTCGTCGTACCGCTTTCCGTCGAAATGGGCGCGCGCCACCGTGGCGGCGGCGGGGATCATGGCCGAGCTGGTGCTGGGCTCGATCGCGCTCTATGTCTGGCTGGTCTCGCAGTCCGGACTGGTGCAGGCCTTCGCGTTCAACGTCGTGCTGATTGCGGGCGTCTCGACCCTGTTGGTCAACGGCAACCCGCTGATGCGCTACGACGGCTACTTCATCGCCTGCGACCTGCTGGAGATGCCCAACCTGTCGCAGCGCGCGAACCGCTACCTGACCTACCTGTTCGATCGCTGGGTCATGGGTTCGCGCGACGCCGTCGCGCCGATGGAATCCCCCGGCGAGCGCGCGCTGCTGGGCCTGTATGGCGCGGTGGCGCCGATCTACCGCGTCAGCATCACGCTGGGCATGATCTGGTTCGTCGCCGGCAAGTACTTCTTCGTCGGTGTGCTGATGGCGCTGGTGAGCGCGTGGAGCTCGCTGCTGATGCCGCTGTGGCGCGGCTGGAAGCACCTGCGCAGTGCCGGCTCGCTCGCGCGCCGGCGCGACCTGGCGCTGCGCCGGGCCGCGGTCATCGTGGGCGGCGCGCTGGCGTTCGTCTGCCTGGTGCCGATGCCCTTCCGCTCGGTGCAGGAAGCCGTGGTCTGGCTGCCCGATGAAGCCATCGTGCGCGCGCAGGCGGCCGGCCAGGTGCGCGAGGCGATGGGGCAGCCGGGCGACCGGGTTGCGCCTGGCCAGCCCTTGATGGTGCTCGACAACCCGACCGTGATCGGCGACCTGGGCAGCGCGGCCGCGGCCGTGGCCCTGGCCGAGGCGCAACTGCGTCAGGCCGAGGTGGTGACGCCCGCCAAGGCCGACGGCCTGAAGGCGCAACTGGCCGCGGCCAACGCCAAGCTCGATGAAGCGCAGCGCCGTCTGCAGGCCTTGACGATCGCCGCCGCCGCTTCAGGACGCTGGATGCCCGCGGCGCCCACGGAGCTGCCGGGGCGCTACGTCAAGCGCGGCGAGGTCGTCGGCTACGTGATCGACGGGCCCTCGCGCCGCGTGCGCGCGGCCATCCCGCAGGAGGACATGGCGCTGATCGCGCAGCGCGGCAGCGTCGTCGCGGCGGTGCGGCTGGCCAACGCCCCGACCACGGAGATCCCGGCCCGCCTGCGCCGCAACGTGCCCGGCGGCGAGCAGGAACTCGTGTCGCAGGCGCTCGGCAGCGAGGGCGGCGGCGAGATCCCGGTCGATCCCGCGCAGAAGGGCGGCACGCACGCGCTGCGGCGCGTCTTCGACCTCGAGCTGGACATGGCCCGTCCCTCGTCCAGCGGCGTGTTCGGCGACCGCGCCTACGTGCGCTTCGACCTGGGCTGGACGCCGCTGGCGCGCCAGTGGTTCCTGCGCCTGCGCCAGCTGTTCCTGGCCCGCCTCGATGTCTGATCCCGCACTGCCCCGCG
>JBJMWF010000013.1:0-9641 GCA_045810265.1 Vitreoscilla sp.
CGTTGAGCTGCGCGTTGTCGCGCACGCGGCCGCCGCCGAAGTCGGTCGCGATCGCGCCCGGGGCGATGGTGTTGACCGAGATGCCGCGCGGGCCCAGCTCCTTGGCCAGGTAGCGGGTCAGCACTTCCACGCCGCCCTTCATGGCCGCGTAGGCGGCGTTGCCGGGCAGCGCGAAGCGCGCCAGGCCGCTGGAGGTGTTGAGGATGCGGCCGCCATCGCGGATCAGTGGCAACAGCTTCTGGGTCAGGAAGAACGTGCCCTTCAGGTGCACGTTGAACAGCAGGTCGAACTGCTCCTCGGTGGTCTCGGCCACGCCGGCGTGGTCGCCGCCCATCCCGGCGTTGTTCACGAGGTAGTCGAAGTCCTTGCGCTGCCAGGTCGACGACAGCGCCGACTTCACGCGCCCGGCGAAGGCCGCGAAGCTCTTGCTGTCGCCGGCGTCCAGCTGCAGGGCGACGGCTCGGCGCCCCAGGGCCTCGACCTGCCGGACGACGGCCTGCGCCTCGGCCTCGTTGCTCTTGTACGTGAAGATGGCGTCCGTGCCGCGCTCGGCCAGCTTGAGCACGGCGCTGCGACCGAGGCCGCGGCTGCCGCCGGTGACGAGCGCGATAGGGGTGTGGCTTGTGGTCATGCAGAGCTCCTGTTGGGGGTGGATCGATGGAGGGACTTTAGGAATTCCCGCCTGCCGGATAAAGTCCACAAATAACGCCACACCGTTCTGCAAAAGAGAACAATTCCGACCCATGGACTTGCACGAATTGCGCATCTTCGCCACGGTGGCCGAGCTCACGAGCTTCAGCCGCGCGGCCGAACAACTGGGCCTGGCCAAGGGCCGCGTCTCGACCGCGGTGCAGCAGCTCGAAGCGCAGCTGGGCACCCGGCTGCTGCAACGCACGACGCGCAGCGTGCGCCTGACGCCCGATGGCGAGCGCTTCCTCGATCGCTGCAAGGAGCTGCTGACCGAGGCCGAGCAATTGCAGGCGATGTTCCAGCCGGCGTCCAGCGGGCTCACCGGGCGGCTGCGCATCGACCTGCCCAATACCCTGGCGCACGACCACGTGCTGCCGCGCCTGCCGGACTTCCTGGCCGCGCACCCGCGGCTGGAGGTCGGCATCAGCACCACCGACCGCCGCGTCGACCTCGTGCAGGAGGGCTTCGACTGTGTGCTGCGCGTGGGCACGCTGGCCGATTCCGACTTGGTCGCACGCCCACTCGGCTTCCTGCACATGCGCAACGTCGCCAGCCCGGCCTACCTGCGCGCGCACGGCACGCCGCGCACGCTGGCCGACCTGGCCAGCCATCGCATCGTCCACTACATGCCGTCGCTCAATGCGCAGGGCGCATGCTGGGACTACGTCGATGATGGTGGACAGCGGCGTTCGCTGCCCATGCGCGCCCAGGTCACCGTCAACGGCACCGAGGCCTACACGGCTGCTGCGCTGGCCGGGCTCGGCCTGATCCAGGCGCCAGTGCTCGGCACCGAGGACCTGATCGCGGCGGGCCGGCTCGTCGACGTGCTGCCGGCGTTGCGTGCGCCGGCGATGCCGGTATCGCTGATGCTGCCCCATCGGCGCCAGCTCGCGCCGCGCGTGCAGGCCGTGATGGCCTGGTTGACGCAGGTGATGACGCCGCTGCTGTCGCCCACGCCCTGAGGCTCGCTCCATCGCGCCGGGGCGCACCGCGTCCCGCCCAGCCGCACCTCGTCGCAGCGCCGTGGCGAGTGCTGGTTCGCGTTCCTAGAATCGCCCTCATCGATCACCGCCCCTTCAGAAGGAACGACATGCGCCACGCCTTGACCCTCCCGCTCGCCGCCGCCGCCACGCTCATCGCCCTGCAGGCGCAGGCTGCCGAACAGACGCGCAGCGTTGCGCCGTTCACCGCGGTGTCCAACTCCGGGCCGGTCAACCTGCGCATCGAGGTCGGCAAGGCCCAGTCGGTGGTCGTCAGCGGCACCGACGATCTCGTGCAGGACCTGCAGACGGAGGTCGTCGGCAGCGAGCTGAAGCTGCACATGCGCCGCGACACCACCACCTTCAACCGCCACCACGACGAGCTGAACGTGACGATCACCGTGCCGCAGCTGACGGCGTTCACCATGAGCGGCGCGGGCGAGACCACGATCACGCACATGAGCGGCGACAGCCTGGACGTGCGCTTCGGCGGCGCCGGCAGCCTGAAGGCCGACGGCAGCGTGCGCAACCTCACCATGCATGTGGGCGGCGTCGGCTCGATCGACACGCGCGAGCTGCACGCGGAGTCCGCCACGGTCAACGTCGGCGGCGTCGGCTCGGTGAAGGTGTGGGCCAGCAACCGTCTGGACGCCAGCCTGGGCGGCGTCGGCTCGCTGGCGTACTACGGCGATCCGAAGACGGTCAACACCAGCGGCGGCGGCCTGGGCAGCATCTCCAGGGGCAAGTGACGGCGGCGGTGGTTGTGGGGACAATGCGCCCCATCGACCCAACCGCATCGCCGCCCGCGCCCACGACGCCCGCGCGGCGTCCCGCATGAATCCTCACGACATCGTCATCGCCGGCGGCGGCATCGCCGGCCTGTACTGCGCGCGCCAGCTGGCGGACGCCGGCCACCGCATCCTGATCCTGGAGGCCTCGTCCGACCGCTGGGGCGGCCGCATCGAGACCGAGGACCTGGACGGCTTCATCGCCGAGATGGGCCCCATGCGCTTCGAGCCCACGCTGCAGCCGCGCTTTGCCAAGCTGTGCGGCGAACTGGGCGTCGACCTGGTGGATTTCGCCGGCCCGACCGGCGAGACCATCGTCGCGCCCGACGACGACCTAACGCCGGAGGAGCAAGGCCTCAATTCGCTGCAGCTGCTGCGCCGCGGCATCATGCTGATCATGGGCCGTGCGCCCGACGACCAGGCCTGGATCGACGGCCTGACCGAGGCCGACTACACGCGGCTGCGCAAGCACGCGCAGCTGCACGGCCAGCCGCTGTGGGCCACGGGCTTCTGGAACGCGCTGTCGGCGCAAGGCATCCTGAGCCATCGCGCCGTCGTCAAGCTGCGCGACACCGGCACCTTCTATCACATGATCCCGGAGAACCTGAACGCCGCCGAATGGATCATCTGGTGGCTGCGGGCGTTGAAGACGGTGGGGCAGCAGCTGGCCAGCATCGCGGGCGGCTCGTCGAAATTGTCGGACGGCCTGATGGACGTGCTGCGCGCGCATCCCAACGTCACGCTGGCCGGCGGCCATACCCTGCTGGGTTTCCGCCCGACCGGCCTGGGCGAGCGCGCGCTGGCACTGGACGTGCGCACCAAGAGCGGCACCGCGACGCTGACCGCCCAGCGGCTGATCCTGGCGATGCCGCGGCTGCCGCTGGTCAAGTTGGCGCAGCACCTGCCCGAGCACGTGGCCTCGCAGCTCGACTCGGTCAACGGCTTTCCGATGCTCAAGATCTTCTTCGTCAGCAATGCGCCGTGGTGGGACTACGACCAGCCGCCGCAGCAGCACGCCAACTGCATGCCCACGCGCGAGATCCACTACTTCCGCCGTCCGCGCGGGGCCGATAGCGACGGCCACGGCATGGTGCTGCTGTACATGGACACGCCGGCCACCGAGTTCTGGCGCCACTACGTGATCGACACCGAGCGCCACGACCGCGCCGAGCTGGACCAGAACGGCCGCATCGTCGACGCCTTCGCGCTGTTCGTCGCGCGCGACGTCAAGCGCGCGCTCGAGGGCCGCGAGGACGGCGAGCGGCCGGTGCGCCTGACCGAAAGCGCGCGCAAGCTGTTCAACGACATGACGCTGGACGAGGCCACCGCCTACATCCGCAACTCCGTCATCACCTACGGCCTGCGCGACTGGGCCCGCGCACCGTACGGCGCCGCGAACCATGGCTGGCAGCCCGGCGTGCGAAGCTGGAAAGTGATGGACACCTTCAAGGCCTTCGACTTCGGCAGCGGCGCCAGGAACGTGCACATCGTCGGCGAGGCCTACTCCGACTACCAGGGCTTCATCGAAGGCGCATTGAACAGCGCGGAGCTGGCGCTGCAGACGATTCCGGCGCGGCTCGACGCGGAGCCCGAGACCGAGGGTTGACGGCAAGATGCCGGCCCTCGGTCTGAAATGACCACTACCGCGTCATCCTGCGCGCAGTCGCAGGATCCACCCCGGCCGGGGCGGCGTCATGGCAGGCGTGGGTCCTGCGACTTCGCGCAGGATGACAGGCCGGCGCTGCTCAGTTCGTCTTCGTATAGACGTTGACCCGGTACTGGTCATACGTGCCGCCCAGGAAGCTCAGCCGTTCCATCACGTAGATGTTGTTGCCCGCGGTGGCCAGCAGCTTCCAGGTGCGCACCTGGCCGTAGGCGTTGCCGCCGAAGGACGCGAGTTGCTGGTCGCTGCACATCGAGCCCACGACGCCGTTGGCGGTGACGCGGGCGCCGTTGCTGCAGTAGTAGCGCGTCAGCGTCTCGCTGCCGTCGTCGTTGATGGCCCAGGTGCTGAGCGGATGCTGCAGGGCCGAGGTGCCGGCGACGCTCGAACCGCTGCCCGTGCCGTCGGCCAGCAGGTCGATGTAGAACTGGTCCGTCGCCAGCCCGACGTTGATGTAGCTCAGGTAGTCGTTGACGACACTCGCCTGCGTGAAGCCGAGCCCCGGGGTCACCTTGACCACGGCCGCGTCGTAGACCCAGGTGGACACCCCGTCGACCAGGCGCGAGGTCAGCCAGCGCTCCTCGCCGCGCGGTCCGGTGAACAGGTGCGTGTAGCTGAAGACGCCGGCATTCGTCGTGACCACCAGGCTGCCGCCGTTGAGCGCCCAGGTGCCCGTGACGCCGGTGCGCTCGAACAGCACGTGCGTGGCGTCGACGACCTTCAGCACGTCCTGGTTGGTGTACGGAGCGGTCGCGGGGTCCAGGTCCGTCGTCAGCACGCCGGCCCACTCGCTGCCGACCGCGAAGTCGGTGTCGTGGAACGCCAGCGTCGATGTGACGATGGTCATGGTCAGCCAGTTGTCCCCCAGGGCCTTGCTGGTGCCGACGTCCGGTCCCTCGGTGAACGTCTCGTTGCCGAAGGTGGCCTGGGTCGCGGTGCCGGTGCCCAGCTGACGTACCTTGAAGCCGAGATCGGTCTCCGTGATGCCCCACTGGTAGCCGTCCGACGCATAGTCGTAGTTCGCGTAGACCTGGGGCGTGTCGTAGGTGACGTCGATCTCCGAGCCGTTCGTCGCCCACTTGGCGGTCAGCGCAGGGACGCCGGCGATCACGGCCGTCCCGTCCGCCTTCAGCGTCAGCTTGGTCGCGGCGTTGGCGGCGGCGCCCTGGCCCAGCGTCAGCACCATGGTGATGTCGGGCTTGCCGGCGGCCGGCGCGGGGGGCGCGACGGCGATCGCCGGGTCGGCCAGGACGGCGGCCTGGGTGTTGTTGAAGACGGTGGCGTTGGTCGTGGCCTGCGTCGTCACGAAGCTGCTGTAGGTCGCCGGATCCGACACCAGCGCCAGCGTGTCCGCCGCGCCGCCAGGCAGCGCCACGCCCGCATCGGCCACCAGCTTGATCGCGGTGGCCATCTGCAGGGTCTGGGCGGAGCTGAACTGGCCTTGCGCCGCGGCGATGTCGGCGCTGCTTGTCGGCGCCTTGCCCAGCGCCTGAGTGGCGAGCACGGCCTCGGCGGTCGTGATGTTGGTGACGTTGGCCGCCGGCAGGGCAGCCGCGCTCACGCCGCCGTTGGTATCCGCGGCCGCGGCGGTGGCGCTCGCGTCGCCCACCAGGCTGGCCAGCACGACGTTGGCCTGCGCACCGACGCCGGTGGCCTTGAGCGTGATGAAGTCGGACGGCGTGGTGGTGGTGACATCGACCGAGTAGTTGCCGTCGGCGTCCGCCGTCACGGCCGGCAGCGCGTTGCCGCCCACGGTCAGCACGACCTGCGCGCCGGGCATCGCCGCGTCGCGCACGGTGCCGCTGATGGTCATGTGGGCCGCGACCGCGAGCTGCACGTTGGCGACGGAAGTCCTGTCGCCGACGGTCAGCGCGTATTGGAGGCTGTCCGTGCCGAAGTAGCCGGGGGCCGGGGTGTAGACGATGCTGTTGCCGGCGACGACGGCCGTGCCGTGCGCCGGCGCGCCGGAGACGGTCACGCTGGCGGTGCCGTTGGCGATGGTGTCGTTGGAGGTGACCGCGAGCATCGTCGCGGTGTTCCAGGAGACGGTGGCGGAGTCGTTCGAGGCCGTGGACCGGGCATCCGGGGAATCGCTGCTGCCACCGCAAGCGGTCAGGGCGGACAGCGAAGCCGCGGCGAGCGCCGTCAGGATGCATCGCGTCGAGAACTTGTTCATTCGGGCTCCAAGATGAGGATTTGCGGAGCCGTCCAGCCTCCGATGAATCCTCACTTTCGGCATTCGTGAACCGATCGTGAATCTTGATCCGTGCAGAACTGCACGGCCGTGCAGCGACACAGGATCAGGGACTACCCGGCCCGCGCCGCTGCCGAGGGCGGCCCGCTCCGGTCAGGACACCTCGAAATCGCGCAGGTCGCGCCCGCGCGTCTCGGCCCCGAAGCGCCACACCAGCGCCAGCGACAGTCCCACCGGCAGCAGGATCGCCAGCGCCGCCATGAACAGCCCCGGCACCAGCGCGAGCAGGCTCAGCAGCTGCGCGGCGAGCCCGCCGCCCTTGGTGCAGGCCGCGATCCAGCCGGTGGCGCGGCCCCGCACGGCCAGCGGGTAGCTCTCGGCCGCGTACGGCAGCAGCATCGCGATGATGGCGTTGATGCCCACGATCAGCAGCGCGATCGGCCACACCGGGCTCAGCGCGCCGGCCGGCGCCATCTCCAGCAGCATCACGCCGATCAGGCCCAGCGCCGTGGCGGCGATCGACCCGAGCAGCGCGCCCTTGCTGCTCCAGCGGCTGTACAGGAAGGCCGCGACGAAGACGGTGGGGATGGCGATCAGCGCCGACGCCGACAGCAGCCGGCTGGACACCGCCATGCTGTAGCCCTTCTCGACCAGATGGATCGGCATCCACAGCAGCAGGCCGAAGTTGATCAGGCCCCAGGCGACGGCCGCGATGCTCAGCGCCCACGTCCGGCCCGCCAGCTCGTGGGTCATGTGGGCGTTGCTGCGCGGCGCGCCGGGGGCGGCGGGCGGCCTGGGCTCGGCATGCACCTCGCAGCCGAAGCCGCGCAGCGTGCGCAAGGCCTCGGCGATGCGGCCGCGCGCCGCCAGGTACTTGGGCGACTCGGGAACGAACACGTTCAGGAAGATCAGCAACAGCCCGGTCGGCAGGTTGAGGAACCACAGGACGCGCCAGCTGAAGATGGGCTCCAGCCAGGCCGCGCAACCGCTCGCGGCCAGGTAGCCGCCCACCGCGCCCAATCCGCCCACCAGCACCAGCACCCAGCCGCGCTCGCGCGAGGGCATGGTCTCGGCCAGCAGCGCGTAGGTGACCGGCAGCATGCCGCCGGCGGCCGCGCCCATCAGGAAGCACATGCCCACGTTCCACCAGAAGTCAGGCATGGCGCCGCAGATGGCGGTGCCGACGAACATCACCGCCGACAACAGGATCGACGCGCGCCGGCCGTACAGGTCGGCCAGCCAGCCCCAGACGACGGATCCGACGACGGTGCCCGACAGCGCCGCGAACGGCAGCCAGGCGACGGTCGCCTTGCTCACCGCGTACTCGGCACGCATGCCGGGCAGCACGAAGCCGAGGCTGGCCGGCTTCATCACGTCGATCACGAGCGCCACCGTCAGCACCACCATCAAACGCCAATGCGCGGCACCCAGCGGCGCATCCTCGGGCGCCGAGATCTGCAGCAAGGCCTCGGCGTCGACCGCGTGCGTGGCCTCGCGTGGCAGCAGGCCGTAGCCCGCGACGCAGATGCCGCCGACGATCAGCGCCATGCCCCACAGCATGCCGCCGTCCATCGGCATGCTGGCCAGGTGAAAGTGGTTGAAGCGGCCCATCCAGAACATCGGCAGGTGCATCACCACGCCAATGGTCACGGCGACACAGCCGATGATGAAAGCCCACAGGTGCGGGCGGTCCTGCAGCACGCCCGGCTGGTTCATCGACGCGCCTTCCACTCGCGCGCGAGCAGGCCGTAGATCAGCGAGTCGCAGATCTCGCCGTCGACGATCCAGCGCTCACGCAGATGGCCCTCGAGCGTGAAGCCGAGTCGTTCCATCGCCCGGACGGATGGCGCGTTGCGCGGATCGATGTCGGCTTCCACGCGATTGAGATCCAGTGGACCGAAGCCCCAGTCCAGCAGCGCCGTCACCGCCTCGCCGGCGTAGCCCTGGCCCCATTCGGTGGCCAGCAAGGCGTAGCCGATCTGTCCGAGCCGGCACTGCGCATCGAGCTGGTACAGCGTGCAGGTGCCCACCACCACGCTGTCGGCCCGTCGCACGATCGCGAACTGCGCATCGGTGCCCGCGGCCATCGCCCGGATGTTGCGCTCGATGTAGTCGACGGCCTTCTGGCGATCGGTCCAGGCCGGATGACTGCCATAGCGCTGGACCACGGGATCGGAGCGCATGGCGAACACCGCGTCGGTGTCGCCGGCGTCCAGCGGGCGCAGCTCGAGACGCGCCGTGGCGAGCCTCACATCGGAGAAAGAAGGCATGGGAGTCCAATCGGCCGGCGCGGGATCCGCGCTCTGGCCAAATTCTCACATGCGCGCACGGCTCCGGCGACCCATGCGTGCCATCCGGCGCGCAGAGCGGCAGCGCGGGCAATCGGCATCACGGCCGCACTGTTGAAAACACACCTTGGCGATTTCATCGACCACAAGGCAGGACGCCCGGCAAGCCGGGCGTCGAGCGGGATGGCGGGGGCGGTTCGGTCAGGCCTGCACCGGCGCCCCCAGGCTCATGCGGCGCTCGCTCCAGGCGGCCAGCATCGCGGGCGGCCAGAAGCCGTGCGGCACGATCATGGGCACCACGCTGGACGGGTGGATCAGCACCGGGAACCAGTCGCCGGACAGCAAGCCATCCGGCAGGTGCGCGCGGATCGCGACGAAGCTGCTGAGCGTCGGCGTCTTCGCGCTCAGCGAGGCCGGCACCGCGATGCCCAGCGGGCGGCCGGAATCGTTGCGCACGCTCTGCGCGAAGCGGCTGCTCTCGCCGTTGCCCGCCGTGCCGGCCGCCTTCAGTTCGACCAGGCGCGCGCCGATCGCGGCCAGTTCGGCCGGGCGGGCGTCGAAGTATTCGTCCTCGCTGAACACCAGCACGCCGGGCAGGTCGTCGTCGCCCCGCGCGAAGACGCCGTCGTCGGCCTCCACCAGGGCGCCCCAGCCGATGCGGCCCTTGCGGAACAGCGTCTCCTGCTTCTCGTAGAAGATGCGCACGGGGTCGCCGCTGGCGATGAGCCAGGCCGGCGGCTCGGTGCGCACCTGCTTCATCCAGCGACCGCCCTGCAGCAGGCGGCCAGCGCCGAACGAGCGGCGCAGCGCGTTGATCAGTTGCTTCATCGCCGGGTCGGCCGGCCGTTCGAGCGTGCCGGCGCCGGCCGGCGGCGTCGTGATGAACGTGGACTCGAGCAGCGACATCGGCGCCGTCGCGGTGCCCGCCTCGGTGGCCCCGGCGGCGTCGCGTTGCGAGGCCTCGCGCGCCGCGGCGGCAGGCGCGGCGCCCGGCCGCGGGGCCATCGGACGGGCACCGACGCGCAGCGGCTCCGGCGC
>JBJMWF010000014.1:0-7217 GCA_045810265.1 Vitreoscilla sp.
CGGCCTGGCTCACCTGGTCTACTTCAAGGTGCTGCTCAAGGGCTACCGCGTGTCCGACCTGACCGTGGTGTACCCGGTGGCACGAGGCAGCGGGCCGCTGATCAGCTCGCTGCTGGCGGTCGCGGTGATGGGCGAGGCGATGACACTGCACAGTGCGCTGGGCGTGCTGTGCGTGTGCGTGGGCGTGTTCGTCATCGCGGGCGGCCCCGCGCTGCTGCGCGCCGCGCACGACCCGGCGCAACGGGCGCGCATGCACGCGGGCCTGCGCTGGGGCGCCGCCACCGGCGCGGTGATCGCGGTCTACACGGTGCTGGACGGCTACTCGGTCAAGCGGCTGCTGATCGGCCCGATCCTGATCGACTACTTCGGCAATGCGCTGCGCCTGCCGTTCATGCTGCCCACGATGTTGCGCGACCCGCCCGGCTTCGTTGACGCCTGGCGGCGCTACAAGTGGCATGCGATCGTGCTGGGCGTGGTCAGTCCGATCGCCTACGTGCTGGTGCTCTACGCCGTCCGGCTGGCCCCGCTGTCGCACGTGGCGCCGGCGCGCGAAGTCTCGATGTTGTTCGCCGCCTTGATCGGCGGCCGGCTGCTGGGCGAGCAGGATCGCGGCCAGCGCATGGTCGGGGCCGGGCTGATGGCCGCCGGCGTGGCGCTGCTAGCCCTGTGATCTGGGCGCCAGGCGCGGCAGCGTCATCGTGACCGTGGTGCCGCCCTCCGCCGGCGACACCAGCTCGATGCGGCCACCCAGGATGCCGTTGACCATGTTGCGCGAGATGGTCAGGCCCAGCCCGCTACCGCCCTGGGCGAGCCGCGTGGTGAAGAACGGCACGAACACCTGCGGCAGGTCTTCGGGCGGGATGCCCACGCCGTTGTCGTGCACGGTGATGCGCACCGACTCGTGCCCCGACGGCCACACCCGGACCGAGATCGTGCCTTCGCCGTTGCGCGAGAAGCCGTGCACGATGGCGTTCTCGATCAGCTGGTTGAGCACCTGGCCGATCGAGCCGGGGTAGCTGTCCATCATCAGGTCGGTCTCGCCGGTGACGATGATCTCGATCGGATCATGGCGATGCGCGAGGCGCGTCAGGTCCACCATCTCGCGCACGCTGGCCAGCAGGTCGAAGGTGCGGCGCTGGCCGCTGGTCTGGTCGACGGCAATCTGCTGGAACACGGCGATGACGTGCTGCGCCTGGCTCAGCGACTGGTCCAACTGCTTGTGGCTGGCGTCCAGCGCGCTGACATAGCTGCTGACCTGGGTGCGCCGGCGTTCATCGCCGGGCGCCTCGCCCGATCCGGACTGCAGGCGGCCCAGTGCCTCGACCTGCGCGGGCAGCGTCATCGCCACCATGTCCGCATTGGCGAGCGCAGCAGAGATCTCGGCGGCCACGCCCTTGACCAGCGACCCCAGGCCGGCCAGCTTTTCCGCGCGCACCAGCTCGTGCTGTGCCATCGACAGCTGCTGCAGGGCAGTCGACAGCTCCGCGTTGCGCTGCTCGGCCTCGCGCGTGCGGTCCGACACGCGCTGTTCCAGGTGCTGGTTCAGCTCGCTCAACTCGTCCTCGCGATCGCGCAGCAGGTGCTGCGCTTCGATCAACTGGTCGCGGTCGCGCAACTGCAGCGTCTGGCGCACGGCGGCCAGCACGATCACGATCACGGCCGCGGCGTCGCAGGTCAGGCGCGCCGACGGCGACAGGTGGGCGACGGTGTCCTGCAGGGTCACGGCGAAGGTCACGCTCACCACCACGATCAGCGGCAGCACGCGCAGCGCGCCTTCGTAGAAGCGATCGATGCGCGGATTGACCGCCGACTCGACGCGCCAGCGCGTCACCGCCAGGCCGCCCAGCAGCGTGCAGACCGAGAACGCCGAGTTGACGACGCCACCGTCGGACAGCGCATGCTTGAGGGTCAGCGCGTTCCACTCCATCCACAATCCGCCGTGCGCCGCCAGCATCGCGGTGAGCACCCAGATCGGCCAGCCGCGGCCCACGCGCAGCAGCGCGATCAGCATGAGGCCGACGCTGGCGCCGGCCAGCAGCAGCGTGGGGTAGGTGACCATCACGCCGAGCGCGATTGCGCTCATGTCGCCGCGTTCGGGCAGGTACACCACCAGCGCCAGGGCGACGGCGGCGATCGCCAGCGACAGCGTGTCGAGCACGGCGGCCAGCCGCTGTGATTCGCTGACGCGTCCGCGCAGGTAGCCCATCATGCCGAGCGCGCAGCACGGCGCCATCATCATGAAGAACGGGTCGGACGGCGCGGGGAACGGCTGCCATGCCAGGAAGATCTGCAGGTCCCACAGCGCCTGGCCGATCGCGTACGACGAGAAGCCGAGCGCGAACCAGCGGCGGGCGAGGTATTCGGCGCGCTGGCCCTTCTGGCGCGCGTCGCGCACGCCGATCCACGCGAGCCAGGTGGCGCCGCAGTCGGCGACGGTCCAGTGCACGTTGTCGAACAAGCGCACCCACGACATCGACAGGCCCAGCATGCCGCCGCCGATCGCCAGCGCGATGGCCAGCAGCATGATGACGCCGGCGACCTGGAAGACGGCCGCGGCACCGGCGGGCAGTCCCAGGCGCGACGGCCGCGCCGTCTCGGCCATCAAGGCCTCCAGCAGCGGGGCACCTTGCGCGGCATCGTCTTCGTCGTAGTCGCGCGCGGTCGCGAGATGGCGCGAGAACGCGGCGTCGGGAACGGACGTGGCGACGGCGGAGGACGAGGAAGGCGACGCGGGCGCGACCATGGCAAGGCGACGTAAGCAGCGACAGGGCGCGGCGGGATGGTCTGCAACGCCGCGAGACTACCTCAACGAACCCTCGCCGTTGTCAGGCCGACACCCGTTCGTGAGCAAAAATGCCTGTCATGACCCTTGCCGTGCCACCCTCCGTCACTGCCGAGCCGGGCCGATTCGCGCTGGCCGGCGTCGATTTCACGAGCGCGCCCCGGCGCGGCAAGCCCATCGTGTGGGCTTGGGGCCGTTGGCAGCGTCCGGGGCTGCTGAAGCTCGAGCGCTTCGAGGAGAACACGTCGCACGCGGCATTCGAAGAGTCGCTGCGCCAGCCCGGCCCGTGGCTGGCCGCCTTCGACATGCCGTTCGGCCTGCCGCGCGAGCTCGTCGCCGCGCTGGGCTGGCCCGCCGACTGGGCCGGCAGCATGACGCACTACGCGGGCCTGACCCGCGCCGGCATCGTCCAGACCTTCGCCGCGTTCTGCGATGGCCGCCCCGTCGGCGGCAAGTTCGCGCACCGCGCCTGCGACGGCCCGGCCGGCAGCAGCACGTCGATGAAGTGGGTCAACCCGCCGGTCGCCTTCATGCTGCATGCCGGCGTGCCGGCGCTGCGCGCGGCAGGCATCGACATCCCCGGCCTGGAGGCGGGCGACCCGGCGCGCGTCGCGCTCGAAGGCTATCCCGGCCTGGTCGCCCGTGCGCTGATCGGCCGCCGCTCGTACAAGAGCGACACGCGGGCGCAGCAGACCAGCGAGCGCCTGATCGCGCGCAAGGACCTGGTGGATGCGCTGGAGCAGGGGCGCTGGCGCGGCCTGCGGCTCAAGCTCACTCACGGGCAACGCGACGAGCTGGTGGCCGATCCGCAGGGTGACAAGCTGGACGCCGCGCTGTGCCTGCTGCTGGCAGGCTGGGGCGAGACACAGGATGGCTACGGCATGCCCGCGGACTTCGACGCGCTCGAGGGCTGGATCCTGGCCGCCGATGGGCAAGGGGCCGGCATACCGGACCCCGTACCGGCCAAGGCGGTCGGCCGCAAGACGCGGACGACCACGGTGCGCTGATCGGGCGCGCGCCCGTCAGGTGTCAAGGCGCCGCGCCGCGCCGCCGCGCGACAGGTCGATCGCTGCATCGATGGCGTCGGTCAGGTCGACCAGGTCGTACGGCTTGATCAGGTAGCGGAAGTAGCCCTGCGCCAGGCCCGAGGAGACCATGTTGGGCATCGCCGCCGCGGTCACCGCGATGATGGGGATGCTCGCGGTGGCCGGGTCCTCCTGCAGGATGCGCATCGCCTCGCGGCCGCTCATGACGGGCATGTTGTTGTCCATCAGGATCACGTCGGGGTTGTGGCTGCGCGCCATCTCCACGCCCTGCTGGCCGTCCACGGCCGTCAGCACCATGCAGTCCCTGCGCAGCGACAGCGCCTCGGTGATGAGCGCCAGGTTGGCACGGTTGTCATCGACGCACAGGATCGTGGCGAGCGGCTGGTCGCCGCCCGTCAGGTCGGTGGGCGAGGGCAGGCGCGGCTGCACCTGCGACAGGTCCATCTTCGCCGGCTCCGCGCTGCGCAGGTCGATCCAGAAGGTGCTGCCGGTGCCCGGGGTGCTGTGCACGCCGATCGTGCCGCCCATCAGCTCCACCAGCCGCTTGGTCAGCACCAGGCCGATGCCGCTGCCTTCGATGGTGGACTTGTCCAGGCCGAGCCGGTTGAAGGGCTGGAACAGCGATCGCAGTTGTTCGGGCGTCAGGCCGGCGCCGGTATCCTGCACCGCGATGCGGATCCGGCCCTGGTCGCCGGCCGTGCATTCGACGATCACCGCGCCATGTTCGCGGTTGTACTTCACCGCGTTGGACAGCAGGTTCAGCAGCACCTGCTTGAGGCGCGTGCGGTCGGCGTTGACGCTCAGCGTCGTCTCCATCGGAAACACCAGGCGGATGCCGCGCTGGGCCGACGCAGTGCGCGTGAGCGCGTAGCATTCCTCCAGCACGTCGCGCAGGTCCACCGGCTCCAGGCTGATCGATACGTTGCCCGACTCGATCTGGGCCAGGTTCAGGATCTCGTTGATCAGCGTCAGCAGGTGGTTGCCGGCGTCGACGATGTGCTGCACGAAACTGCGGTTGCGCTCCGGGCCGGCGCCGGCACCGTCCTGGTGGCTGAGCAATTGGCCGAACCCGATGATCGCGTTGAGCGGCGTGCGCAGCTCGTGGCTCATGTTGGACAGGAATTCCGACTTCGCGCGGTTGGCGTTCTCGGCCTCGCGCGTGGCGGCGAGCAGGTCGCGATTGGATTCCTCGAGCTGCGCGGTGCGATCGTGCACGCGGCGCTCCAGCTCCTCGTTCAGCCGCATCACCTCCTGCTGGACGCTGCGGCGCTCGGCGACTTCGCGATCCTTCTCCGCCGCGGCCGCGTCCTGCTCGGACCGGCGGCGTTCGATCTCCGCGAGCAGGCCGTTGAACGCGTCCACCAGTTCGCCGACCTCGTCCTCGCCCAGCTTGTCGGCACGGCGCGACGACACGCCGTGCTGCACGGCATCGCGCGCGATGTCGGTCATCGCGCCGATCGGGCGCGTGACGATCGCCTGCAGCCATCCGGACACGGCCCAGGCGATGGCCAGGGCGAGCAGGACCAGCCCGAGCGACACCGCGGCATAGCCGGCGATGCGCTCGTCGATCTCGTCGTGCGCGCGCACGATCGCCGTACCGAGCACGCGGCCCTGGTCGACGATGGGTGCGCGCACCTGCAGATCGTGGGCGTCGCTCGCGCCAGCGTCCGTGCCGGCCTGTGCCAGCGTTGCCGGCGGTTCTGCAGCCTGGCTGGCGTGCCAGCTCGCGAACAGCCGGCCCTGAGCGTCGTAGATCGCCGCGTTGCGCACTCGCGGCTGCAGGCGCAGTGCGGCGAGGGCCTCCTGGGCGCCGCGCGGATTGCCGGCGGCCAGATCGTCGGCGCTGGCGTGCCCCAGCAGGTCGGCTTGCGTCTGCACATCGGCGATCCAGCCGTGATGCCAGGTACTCACGTCATAGACGATCGTCGCGCCGAGTGCCAGCGCCAGAGCCGCCAGCGTGGAGCCGAGGATGGCCAGACGGAGCTTGGTGGCCAATGAGCGGCGGAGCAAGATGGGGGACATGGGCCTTTCTGGTGCGCAGGAAAGGTCCTACGGTCCAGCTGAGTAGCAGGCGGCATACCCAAAATCAGTCTTCGTACGTCGTGTCACACCTGAATGAGCAGTCCGTCACACGATTCGGGCCTAACCGCGCTTCGGAGCGAAACGCGCGGCCCCTCAACGAGCGCTGGCTTGCCTTGCGCTGAGCCGGCGCACCGCAATGGTGTCGTCGCGCCCCCTCACGACATGCAGATTTTTCTGCACTGACGAGCCGGCGCGTGCCGATGTGGCGTCATGCGGGTGACGCCGCCGCTGGCCGTCGCAGCCTATTTGCGCATCAGGGTGCTCTTGCCGAACAGGCTCTCGATCAGGTCGACCGCCAGGACGGCGGTCTGGTTGCGCACGTCGAGCGCCGGGTTGAGCTCCATCACATCCAGCGACGCCAGGCGGCCGGTGTCGGCGATCATCTCCATGCACAGCTGCGCCTCGCGATATGTCGGGCCGCCGGGGATGACGGTGCCGACGCCGGGGGCGATCTGCGGGTCGAGGAAGTCGACGTCGAAGCTGACGTGCAGGTGGGTGTTGTCGTCGAGGGTGGCGAGCGCCAGTTCCATCGCGTGGCGCATGCCCATCTCGTCGATGTAGCGCATGTCGAAGACCTCCAGGCCCATCTCGTGGACGAACTTCTTCTCGCCCGCGTCGACGCTGCGGATGCCGATCTGGCGGATCCACTTGGGGTTGATCGCCGGCACCTGGCCGCCGATCTCGATCAGCTCCTGCGGGCCGTGGCCGCACAGGCAGGCCACCGGCATGCCGTGGATGTTGCCGCTGGGCGTCAGCACCGCGGTGTTGAAGTCGGCGTGGGCGTCGAGCCAGAGGATGCGCAGCTTCTTGCCGGTGTCGCGGCAATGGCGCGCCACGGCGCTGATCGAGCCGATGCCCAGGCAGTGGTCGCCGCCCAGCAGGATGGGCAGGTGGCCCAGGCTCAGCTCGGCGTGCACCGCCTCGTGCACCGCGATGTTCCAGGCGGCCACCTCGTGCAGATGGCGAAAGCCATCCACCGGCGGCTGCCACGGGTTGGGCGGGCCTTGCAGGTTGCCGCGGTCGAACACCTCGATGCCGTGCGCCTGGAGCGTCGGCCCGATCTGCGCGACGCGCATCGCCTCGGGGCCCATGCTGGCGCCGCGGGCACCCGCGCCGATGTCGGTGGGCGCGCCTATCAGAGAAACTTTGGTCATGGCGTATTGTCCCCGGGGTGCAGGTGCGAATGATTCGAGTTGACGGGCGTTGCGCCGATCAAAGCTCGTCGGCGGCCAGCGTCGGTACGCCGTCGATGCCTTCGAAACCGTAGGCGCCCTTGAGCGCGGCCCAGCCTTCCTCGGCCGTCTCGA
>JBJMWF010000015.1:0-5450 GCA_045810265.1 Vitreoscilla sp.
CCTTCACGAGCAGGTTGACGATCAGCTTGACCACCACCCCGCCGACGCTGAATTGAGGATCGTTGATGCTGCCACTGATCGGCAGGTTCAGGTCGATGACGCCGTTGCGGTCCTTGAGCAGCGCGATCGCCAGCTTGACGGGCAGCTTGGTGGCCGACGGCGAAGCGATGGCATCGCCGAAGGTCAGCTGGTTCAGGATCACCTGGTTCCTCGCCTCCAGCCGGCCGTCCGCGGCGATCTTGTAGGACACGTCCATGCTCAGCTTGCCGCGCTCGATGGCGTAGCCCGCGTACTTGGCGGCATAGGGCGTCAGCGGCGCGAGTTCGAGGTCTGTGGCCTTGGCTCGGATGTCGAGCGCGAGCGGGCGTGCCAGCGGGTTGACCTGTCCCGAGATGTCGAGGATCGCGGTGCCCTCGGCCCGGCCGTTCAACTGCAGCGCGGCCATGTCGCGCGAGGCCGAACTGAACGGGCCCAGCGACCCGTTCAGCTCCGTCAACGCGGCGCTGTAGTTCGGGCGCACGAAGTGGTCGGTGTAGTCGACCCGCCCGTTCACGAGCTTGATGCCACCGATGTTGGCGATGATGGGCAGCGGCGCGGGCGCTGCAGTCGCTGGTTCGGACGCTGCCGATGCCGGGCTCGAGGCTGGCACCGCTGTATCACCCGCGGCCGCCGGTGCAGCGGGACTCCCGCCGATGTCCTGCAGATTCAGGCGGCCCTGCTCGGTGACGACGACGCGCGCGAACAGGTCGTCGAGCTCGACCTGGTCGATGTCCAGCCGCGGCGTCGCCGCCGGCTTGAGCGCGAACTTCACGCCCTTGAGCGACAGCGATTGCCAGCCCAGCAGTTCGTCCGGCGAGGAGGCCGCGCTCGCCGGCGAGGCGGCGGCCAGCGTCGTCAGGTGCACGTCGGCCAGCAAGGCGTCGCCCGCGGTCGTCACCGACAGTCCGGCCGGGGCCGATTGCAGCTCGAGGTGTCCCGTGTAGCCGGCCTGGGCGCGCAACAGGCTCACCGGCAGCTTGTCGGCAACCCAGGGCGTGACCAGGGTCACCGGAAAGCGCACGACGCGCAGGTCGCCGCGCGCTTCGAGGGGACTGGTGCCCAGCGTGCCTTTCCAGCCCAGCTCACCGCCGTGCGGTGTCTTGCTGCGCGTGGCCGACGGCCGGCCGATGCGCGCGCTGAGCACCACCTTGGCAGGCGGCACCGGACGGTCGCCGAACCAGGAGAAGTCCTTCACGTCCAGCTGCAGCTGGCGCAATTCGGCACGCAGCGGCGGCAGCGCCTGCTGCGGGTGCAGCGACGCGTCGCTGAACTGCAGCTGGCCGTCCTGCAGCGTCGCGCTGCGCACCTGCACGTGCCAGGGCGTGACGGCGGCAGGCTGCGACGCGGGCGTGGCCGTTGGGGCGGCGCTGGGGCGCAACCAGCCCGCGGCATCGAACCGGCCGTCGGCGTCGCGTGCGACCTGCCCGTTCGGATGAACGAGCTGCACCCCGCCGATGGCCAGCGTGCGCGCCGGCACGTCGACTCGCAGGTCGCTCAATGCGAGGCGATCCCAGCCCGCGGCCGATGCGGCTCCGGCCGGCTGCAGGCGCAGCGCGTCCAGGCTCGCGTCCGCGACCGCGATCCTGAGCACGGGGGCGTCGGTCTTGCCGGACCAGGTCAGCGACGCCTTGGCGGCCAGGCGGCCATCGACGCGCGGCACCAGGCTTTGCGCGATATAGGGCGCGAGCGCTTCCATCGGCAGCCCGGACAGCGTCATGGCGACCTGCGCCTCCTGCGCGCTGGCGCTGCCCTCGAACGCGAGCCGCGCGCCCGCGGAAGCGGCCGATGCGGCGGCCGTGGCGACCCTGGCCTCGAGCGTGAAGGCAGTCGGCGCGGTCGCAGGCCATTGCAGCTTCTTCGCGTTCAGGGTGAGGCCGTCGAAGACGATCGTGGCCGCTGGCCGGGTGGAGGCGTCGTGCCAGGTGAGTGCGCTTTCCGTGATCTCGATGGCGGCGACGCGCACCTCCCACGGGAGCGCCGGCGCGACATCGGGCGAACTGGCCGCCGACGCCGCGGCCAACGCGTGCGAGGCGGCCTGGGCGCCGGCGCGCAGCGGGTCGATGGCGCCGCTGGCGTCGCGATCCAGATGCCATTGCACGCCCTGCAGGCTCAGGCTGTCGAAGGCGAGCTTGTGCGCGAGCGGTTGCGCGTCGCCCAGGCCGACGCGGGCCTGCTTCCAGGCCAGCAGCGGCAGGCCGGCGGCGTTGTTCACCGCGACGTCCCTGGCCGCGATCCAGCCCTTGAGCGCCATGCTGGACGACCCTTGCGCCGCCTGCGTGAATGCAAGCGTCACCTCGGCCGACAGCGCACCGCCGGCCACTCGCACCGGCAGCGATTCGGGCAGGTAGCCGAGGTAGGGCCGCACATCCAGGTCGGTCATGGCCAGCTTCAGCGTCCCGTGGTCGGTGGCCGCGAAGGGCGTGGCCTGCGCGGCGCTGTCGAAGGCCGCGCCGTTCAGCCGGAACGCCAGATGCGGCTGCACCGTGATGTCCACATTGGCAGGCAGGTTCGACAGGAACGGCAGCGACAGGTTGAACTGGTCGACCACATGCACGTGGCCGGCGGGCCGGTCGTCGAATCGCAGTCCCAGGTCATGCACCTGCACGTTGTAGAGCGCGAAGCGGGCCGGCTCGGAAGGCGTCGCGTCCGGCTTCGGCGCGAAGCGGCGGATCAGGTCGTCGATGTCGTAGTGGCCGGGGGCGGTGCGCGTCAGCGCGATGCGCGCCTGATCGAGGTCGATTGCCTCGACGACCGGTGCGCGCCGGAAGATCGACGACAAGGCCACGTTGGCCCGGACCCGCGCGACGTGCAACAGCGGCGGCCCGGAGGCCCCGGGCGCGGCGCCGACGGCCAGGTCGTGCAGCACGATCTCCAGCGCCCAGGGGTGGAAGTCGACGGCGCCCAGCGTGACGTCGCGACCGAGTGCCGCCGACAGGCGCGCCGGCGCCTGCCACTTGACCAGCGGCGGCACCACCAGCCAGGTGACGACCCACAGGGCCACCACCGCCGCGAGCGTCTTGACCAGCCGCCGACTCCACTTGCCCTGCACCATCTCGCCTTCACTCCCGCGCCGACCAGTGGCGCAAGCCGCAGAGTATGGTGGGATTTCGGCCGGTGTTGTTTCAGGCTGTCAAAAGGGCCGACGGCGTCGCGTGTTCACGCGAGCCGATGCACGTGTCCGGATGGACGCAAAACGGCCAAACGCCCGACACGCGGCGGCGTTCTACTGCACGGGTACCTTCGATGGGGTATGCCCGGCAGCGCACTTCTCCTCTTTCCTCCCTGGCTGCCGGATTGCGCGGCCCGGACTCACCTCCGGGCCGCTTTCTTTGCTGCAGCGTGTCTCAGCGCTCGGGATAGGGGTTCGGCACCACGTCGGGCTTCTGGGCCAGCGGTTGGTGCTCGCCGCCCGGCGTGCCCACGCCGGGGCCGGCCGGGAAGCCGTAGGCACCGTCGCCACGATCGTTGGACGGGTTCACCTTGGCCGTTCCGCTTTCGACGGCGGGCAGCGGGGCGCCCATGTAGCCGCCGGCCTGTCCCACGTAGGTGCCGTCGTCGGCGATGCCGCTGGCGCTTTGCATCGGCTCGTCGCCTTCAGGCGCCAGCGCCCGCTCGGACGGGCTGACGGTCTCGGTCTTCCCGCCGGCCGCGTGGTTCTGGCCGAGGGCGGGGTCGTGGGCGCTGGGATTTTCGAGGGGCATGGTGCAGGTCCTGTGAGGCGCCACGGTCGGCGCGCTCGTCAGGGGCAAACCGGGTGCCTCGGAGGCGCGGACGAGAACATGCCGGACACTTGGGCCGCTGGGGCCGCCGCACGAAGCCTTCACACGGGCTGGGCATACTCCGGCACCAACTGCCGGAACACCATGAATTTCAGCGACGCTCTTGAACTCGGGCAGGATCTCGGCCTGACGCTGCCGACGCCGGCCTGGATCTTCGGCTGCATCCTGTTCAGCCTGGTCGGGATCGGCGCCTGGTACTACGGCAAGGCCGCGAAGGTGCCGCGCATCCGCTGGCTGGGGCTGGCACTGATGCTTTATTCGTATGTCACGGCGCCTACCTGGCTGCTCTACGGCGTGGGCATCGCGCTGTGCGTGGCGATCTGGTGGTACCGGCCACGCGGCGACTGAGCTCCTCGCGCCCGCTGCATTGCCCGGTCAGTTCCCCGCTGCCGGTTGGCGGCCTGTGAACTAGTTCGCGAAGCCGGCGTGCGCGCCGCTCATCCGTGGGGAAGCGCTGTCGATATGACAGCAAGCGCTGTTGCAGATCGCCTCCGGTCCGCCGCAGCCAACCCCGGACTGGAGACGCCAATGAAGTCGAGCTGCATTCCCCAAGGCCTGGCACTGGCCGCCGTGCTGGCGCTGCCATCCTTTGGCGCCTTCGCCGCGTCCGGCGAACTGCACGCGCTGAGCGAGTCGGAGATGGCCTCGGTCTACGGCCGCGGCCTCAGCGAGCCCACGCTCAACGCGCTGGGTGCCCTGACGACGCAGGAACAAAGCGGCAGCGGGGTGTCCGCCACCGACGCCCTCGCGGCGTTCGCCGCCACCGCCGGCGACGGCACGCAGACGCTCGATCGCCAATTGACCCAGCAGCGCCTGCAGGCCGGCACCAGCGGCGTCCAGGCCAGCGTCAAGCTGGCGCAGAACCTGGTCGCGCTGGACAAGGCGCTGCTGCCCATCGCCAGCGCCGTGACGCTGCCCTTCATGCTGGTGCCGTTCGTCGGCCTGCCTTCGCTGGCCAGCCTCAACGCCATCCAGAACAAGCACTGATTCCCGGCGACGGCGCGGCGCCGCCGGTGCTCAGGGCAGCGCCAGGCTGACGCTCGCGCTCGCCGCCGTGGACAGGTCGACCGGCGTCGTGGCGCGCGTCCAGCGCGTGCTCGTCGTCTCGGAGGCGGCGACCCAGGTGCGCAATGCGACGCCATGGACGGCCGCTGCAGGTGCGTCGGTCGACGAGCCGGTAGGCACATTGACTGCAATCGAGCCGCCGTGCGACGCGATCTGCGGGGACACGTCGACGACGGCCACGACGCCACCGTCGTTCGAAACGATCAGCTCCGCATGGTCCGCGCCGTTGCTGGTCGTACCGGACAGCGTCACGTTCAGGGTGCCCGCGGCGAAGCCCGCACGCGCGACCGGGTTCGGCACGGTCACCGCGGTGGCGCCGGCGGCCAGCGTCGTCGCCGCGCTGGTGGTGGTGGCGAGCGTGCCCTGCGACCACACCGACCAGGCGCCGGCACCTTCGCTGGGCGTCACGGTGGTGAACCCGGGTGGCGTGCCGTTGCCATCCTTGGTCCGGTCAAAGGTGGCGTAGTGCAGCGGGCCGCCGGGCAGCGTCACCGGTTGCAGCAGGCGGCCGCTGGCCGGATCGGCCGCGCCGCTGGCAATGGCGTACGGAACGTCCGCGCTGCCGTC
>JBJMWF010000016.1:0-6526 GCA_045810265.1 Vitreoscilla sp.
GCACGCTGGACCCGTACGCGGTCGGCGTCACCACGCCCGAGGGAGTCACCGGCGCCCAGCTGATCGCGCTCGTGCAACAGGCCGCAAAGACCGGCACGATGATCAATTTCACCTTCCACGGCATCGGCGGCGACTACATCACCACCTCGAAGCAGGCGCATGAGGAACTGCTCTCCTACCTGGCGGCGCACCGGGACGTCTACTGGACGGACACCTTCATCAACATCATGAAGTACGTGAAGGCGCGGCCGGCGCGGCCGTGAGGCTCACATGACCATTCGCACCGCCGAGCCGGCAGACGCCGAGGCCCTTTCCGCCATCTACGCACCCATCGTGCGCGACACCACGATCTCGTTCGAGCTGGATCCGCCGTCGGTCGCGGAGATGCGCAGCCGGATCGTCACGACGATGAAAGCCCTTCCGTGGCTCGTCTCGGTCGATGGACATGGTGCAGTCGACGGCTACGTCTACGCCAGCAAACACCGGGAGCGCGCGGCCTACCAATGGTCCGTCGACGTGACCGCGTACGTGCGGGAAGACGCGCGCGGCCAGGGGGTCGGCAAGAGACTCTATGTGACGCTGTTCGACGAGCTCGTCCGGCTCGGGTACTTCCAGGCCTTCGCGGGCATTGCACTGCCCAACGCGGCAAGCATCGCGCTCCACGAATCCCTTGACTTCGAGCCCCTCGGTGTCTATCGCAAGGTGGGCTTCAAGCACGGGTCTTGGCGAGACGTCGGTTGGTGGCAAAAGGAACTGCGCCCACCCAATTCCCGACCATCCGAACCGGTGAGCTTCTCGCCTGACGGCAAGCGCTAGTCGAGACGCGCCGATTACGTGCCCAGAAAGACGAAAGGGCCAGTAGCTGATTGGCTACTGACCCTTGAATCTCTTGGTCGGGGCGGCGGGATTCGAACTCGCGACCCCTTGCACCCCATGCAAGTGCGCTACCAGGCTGCGCTACGCCCCGACTGAGCCTTCAATTATAGCCCGAGAAATCGGCGTTTCGAAAGTGCCGCGAAGAAAGTTGTCAGCTGACCAACAGTGCGCGGATCGCGAGGAGCTCGGCGCGGATCTGCTCGGGCGTGGACAGCTGGCCGTGGGACATGGCAGGCGCGCTGCTGGTCGTGGGCGGGCTGCGGCGAGTCTGCAGCGCGGCTGCACGGACGCCGGCTTGGCCGGCCGGCACGCTGGTGCTCGCGTTGGCATGCTGTGGCGAGCGCGCGAACTCACCGACGCCACGTTGGGCGCGCTCGATGATGGCCAGGTCGTCGCGTGCCATCGCCTCGAGGGCCGCATCGTCGAGTTCGACGACAGTGCCGCGGTCGGTGGCGCGCGTGCGCGTGCCGGGGTCGCGCGGGGGCTCGGCGAACGGCGTGGCTTCGGTGTCGTCGGGAGCCTCGTCCTCGAGCTGGTTCGGATCGAACGGCTCATCCGCGGCGATGGGCGCGGGCGGCTGGCCGGCTGCCGCGTCGGTGAGCTGATTGCGCGCGCCGCTGATCGTGAAGCCCTGCTCGTACAGCAGGTCGCGGATGCGGCGGATCAGCAGCACTTCGTGGTGCTGGTAGTAGCGGCGGTTGCCGCGGCGCTTCATGGGCTTGAGCTGCGTGAACTCCTGCTCCCAGTAGCGCAGCACATAGGCCTTGACGCCGCACAGCTCGCTCACTTCGCCGATCGTGAAGTAGCGCTTCGCAGGGATGGCGGGCAGCGGCTTGTTGTCGGCGCTCATCGGCTGGCCCTTCTGGCAGTTCTCATCTTGTCCGCTCCCCCTCCTGATGCCCGGCTCCTGCGCCGCGTTTGAAATCAACGGTCTTCGGAGTGGGGCTCAGACTTTACTCGAACTCTTCGGGCGGTGGAATGTCGCCCTGCACGATGGCCTTGAGCTTGTGGCTGGAATGGAAGGTGACGACGTTGCGCGCCTTGATCGGCACCGATTCGCCGGTGCGCGGATTGCGGCCGGGGCGCGAGCCCTTCTCGCGGATCGTGAAGTTGCCGAAGCCCGACAGCTTGACCTCCTGGCCCTTGACCAGCGCCTCGTGCAGCAGGTCGAAGAAGGCCTCGACGATGTCCTTGGACTCGCGCTTGTTCAAGCCGATGCGGTCGAACAGCAGCTCGGCGAGCTCGGCCTTCGTCAGCGTGGGCGTCTCCAGCGAAGGCAGGATCACGGCGTCGGAGCGGGTCGGGTCGGTCATGTCGGGCAGTGGCCGGTTCGGATCATCCATGGCTGCATCATCGCAGAGCTCAGGCGCGCAGCCGCGCGCCGCACGCCGCGGCGGCGCGGGCGATGGCCGAGGCGACGGCCGCGTCGATGATCTCGTCGGTCAGCGTCGCGTCGTCGGACAGCAGTTCCAGCCGCACCGCCAGGCTGCGTTCACCAGGCGCGAAATCGGCCGCGTCCGCCTTCGGGCGGTAGACGTCGAACAGCGTTGCCGAGCGCACCAGGCCGGTGGCGTCGTCGCGCAGTGCGGCCATCAGCGCGTCGTGCTTGACCTGCTCCTGCACCACCAGCGCGAGGTCGCGGCGCGCGGCCTGCTGGCGCGGCAAGGGCTGCGCCTGGGGGATGTCGCGCGCCTGCACCGCGGCCAGGTCGAGTTCGAACACGATCGGGGCCGTCGGCAGCTCGTAGGCCTGGCGCCAGCGCGGGTGGAACTCGCCCACATGGCCAATGGCCTGGCCGTCGACGATGACTGCCGCGCACCGGCCCGGATGCATCGCTGGATGCTCGCCGGCCACGAAGGTGACGGCACGTGGCGCGAGCAGCTGCTCGATGTCGCCCTTGACGTCGAAGAAGTCGACGTTGCGCTCGGGCAGGCCCCACTGCAACTGGTCGACCGGGCCCCAGGCCAGGCCGGCCACCCGCAGCGGCTGCGCCACGCCGGCCACGCTGGTCAGGCTGGACGCCACCGCCGGGTCGCGGCTGAACACGCGGCCGATCTCGAAGATGCGCACGCGCGGCGCCTTGCGAGCCAGGTTGTTGCGCAGGATCTGCACCAGACTGCCGACCAGGCTGGAGCGCATCACGGCCAGCGGCGCCGCGATCGGGTTGAGCACCTTGATCGGGCCGGCGTTGCCGGCCAGCTCGTGCTCCCAGCGCGCTTCGACGAAGCTGAAGTTGATCGTCTCCTGGTAGTCCAGCGCGGCGACGGCGCGGCGCACCGCATGCGACGAGCGGCTGGACTCCAGGCGCACGCGCGCGGTCACCGGCGCGATGGGCGGGGTGTCGGGCAGGCGGCCGAAGCCGAGCACGCGGATCACTTCCTCGATCAGGTCTTCCTCGATCTGGAGGTCGAAGCGCCAGCTCGGCGGCGTGACGGTGATCGTGCCCTCGCCTTCGACATACGCCAGGCCCAGCCGCTTCATCACGCCGGCGCATTCCTGCTGCGTGACCGGCATGCCGATCACCTTGGCGGCGCGGGCGACGCGCAGCGTCACGGGCGGGCGCGCGGGCAGGCGCGCGACGACGTCGTCGAGCGGGCCAGCCTGGCCGCCGCAGATATCCAGGATCAGCTGGGTGATGCGCTCGACGTGTTGCGGAATCGTCTCGGCGTCGACGCCGCGCTCGAAGCGGTGGCCCGCGTCGGTGGAGAAATTGAAGCGGCGCGAGCGGCCGGCCACGGCGGTGGGCCACCAGAACGCGGCCTCGACATAGACGCTGGTGGTGTCGTCGGACACGGCCGAGGCGTCGCCGCCCATGATGCCGGCCAGCGACTCGGGGCCGGCCGAATCGGCGACCACGCCCACCTTGTCGTCCAGTTCGACCGTGTTGCCGTTCAGCAGCTTGAGCGTCTCTCCGGGCCTGGCCCAGCGGATCACCAGCTCGTCGTGGATCCTGGCGTGGTCGAAGATGTGCGACGGACGGCCCAGCTCGAACATCACGTAGTTGGAGATGTCGACCAGCGGCGAAACCGAGCGCTGGCCGCAGCGGGCCAGGCGGTCCACGATCCAGGCCGGCGTCATTGCCTTCGGATCGACGCCGTGCACGACGCGTCCGACCCAGCGGCCGCACAGGTCGCTCGCCTCGATGCGCACGGGCACGCTGTCGTCATGCGTCGGCTTGACCGGCGTGAACGCGGGCAGGTTCAGCGGCGCACCGGTGAGCGCCGACACCTCGCGCGCCACGCCGAGCACCGACAGGTTGTGCGCCAGGTTGGGCGTGAGCTTGAGCGTGAACAAGGTGTCGTCGAGCTTCAGCGCCGCGCGAATGTCGATGCCCACCGGGGTATCGAGCGGGAGCTCCAGCAGGCCGCCGTGATCGTCGGCCAGCTTCAGTTCCCGGGCCGAGCACAGCATGCCGTAGCTGTCGGTGCCGCGCAGCTTGCCCACCCCGATCCTGAACGGCTTGCCGCCCTCTTCCGGCGGCGGCAGCTCGGCGCCCACCATGGCCAGCGGCACGCGGATGCCCACGCGCGCATTGGGCGCGCCGCAGACGATCTGCAGCGGGCCGTCGGGCGACAGCGCGCCGGCGTCGACCTTGCAGACGCGCAGCTTGTCGGCGTTCGGATGCTGCACGGCCTCGACGATCTCGCCGACCACCACGCCGCTGAACGGCGGCGCCACGGCGCGCATCTCCTCGACCTCCAGGCCGGCCATCGTCAGGAGGTCGGCCAGCTCGTCGGTGGAGATGGGCGGGTTGCAGAACTCGCGCAGCCAGGATTCCGGAAATTGCATGATGGAGAGCTCGGATTCGTAAATTCAGGAGGACGTCGTGCGGCCGGCGATCAACGGAACTGCGACAGGAAGCGCAGGTCGCCATCGAAGAACTGGCGCAGGTCGTTGACGCCGTAGCGCAGCATGGTCAGGCGGTCCGGACCCATGCCGAACGCGAAGCCGATGTAGCGCTCGGGGTCCAGCCCGAAGTTCCTCACGACGTTCGGGTGCACCTGGCCGGAGCCGGCCACCTCCAGCCAGCGGCCCTTGAGCGGACCGCTTGAAAACGCGATGTCGACTTCGGCCGACGGTTCGGTGAACGGGAAGAACGACGGGCGGAAGCGGATCTGCAGGTCGTCCGTCTCGAAGAACGTGCGAAAGAAGTCGGCGAACACCGAGCGCAGGTCCTTGAAGCTGACGTTCTCGCCGATCCACAGGCCTTCGCACTGGTGGAACATGGGCGAGTGCGTGGCGTCGGAGTCGACGCGGTAGGTGCGGCCCGGGGCGATCACGCGGATCTCGGGCATGGTCTTTTCGCCCGCGTGTTTCTGCACGTGCTGCATCGCGTAGCGCACCTGCATCGGGCTGGTGTGGGTGCGCAGCAGCTGGCCCCCCTCGACGTAGAAGGTGTCGTGCATCGAGCGCGCCGGGTGGTCTTCCGGCGTGTTCAGCGCGGTGAAGTTGTACCAGTCCTCCTCGATCTCGGGGCCGTCGGCGACGTCGAAGCCCATCGAGCCGAAGATCTGCTCGATGCGCTCGAGCGAGCGCGAGACCGGGTGCAGGCCGCCCTGCCCGCGCGCGCGGCCGGGCAGCGTGACGTCCAGCGCCTCGGCCTTGAGCTGCGCCTGCAGCTCGGCATCGGCCAGCGCCTGGCGGCGCGCCGTGAGCGCGGCCTCGATGCGCTGCTTGACGACGTTGATCTCGGCGCCACGCGTCTTCTTCTCCTCGACCGGCAGCGCGGCCATGCCCTTGAGCAGCTCGGTCACGCGACCGGTCTTGCCGAGGAATCGGGCCTTCGCGTTCTCCAGCTCGGCCGGCGTGGCGGCGGCGGAGAATACGGTTTCGGCGGACTGCACCAGGGAGTCGAGGTCGTTCATGTTGGCCGTCAGGTCGATCGACCGGCCAGGCCGATCGCGAATGGAGACTGGAAAAAGAAAAGGCCGGCACCCAGGGTGTCGGCCTTTCGGCGCAGCCAGAAGGCGTCCCTCAGGGCGCCTTGTCGTCGGTAGCCGCTGAGCAGTCTACCGCTGGCCTTGATCGCCGCCAGCCGGAGCCGGCCGCGGCGTGATCACGTTCAAGCCTGTTGAGCCTTCACCTTGGCGACGATGGCGCCAAAGGCGGCCGGGTCGTTGATGGCCATGTCGGACAGGACCTTGCGATCCAGTTCGATCGACAGCTTCTTCAGGCCGGCGATGAAACGGCTGTACGTGACGCCGTGCGAACGGGCGCCGGCGTTGATACGGGCGATCCACAGCGCGCGGAAGACGCGCTTGCGGGTGCGGCGGTCACGGTAGGCGTACTGGCCCGCCTTCATCACCGCTTGCTTGGCAACGCGGTAGACGTTCTTGCGGCGGCCGCGGTAGCCCTTGGCCAGGGCGAGGATCTTCTTGTGGCGGGCGCGAGCCGTTACACCACGTTTGACGCGAGGCATGAGTAGTTCCTTTCAGTCCGTATTGAAGATCAGAGACCGGCGAACGGGAGCATCTGGGCCATGTGGCCCATGTTGGTCTCGTGCACGTTGGTCGAACCGCGCAGGTGGCGCTTGTTCTTCGTGGTCTTCTTCGTGAGGATGTGGCGCTTGAACGCCTGACCGCGCTTGACGGTGCCACCCGGACGGACGCGGAACCGCTTGGCCGCGCTCTTCTTGGTCTTCATCTTGGGC
>JBJMWF010000017.1:0-6812 GCA_045810265.1 Vitreoscilla sp.
CGCACCAGTTCGTGGATCGCGTTGATGGCGATCTTGCCCTGGTCGTGGCCGAACACCACGGCGCCCAGCATGATGTCCTCGGGCAGCTGGTCGGCTTCGGACTCGACCATCAGCACGGCGGCTTCGGTGCCGGCGACGACCAGGTCCAGCTTGGACTCGGTGCGCTGGGTCTTGCCCGGGTTCAGCACGTACTCGCCATTGATGTAGCCCACGCGCGCGGCGCCGATCGGGCCGGCGAACGGGATGCCGGAGATCGACAGGGCGGCGCTCGAGGCGACCAGCGCGGCGATGTCGGCGTCGACTTCCGGGTTCAGCGACAGCACGTGCACGACGATCTGCACTTCGTTGAAGAAGCCTTCGGGGAACAGCGGACGCACCGGGCGGTCGATCAGGCGCGAGGTGAGCGTCTCGAGCTCGCTCGGGCGGCCTTCACGCTTGAAGAAGCTGCCGGGGATCTTGCCGGCGGCGTAGGTCTTCTCGATGTAGTCGACGGTCAGCGGGAAGAAGTCCTGGCCCGGCTTGGCTTCGCGCTTGGCGACGACGGTGGCCAGCACCACGGTGCCTTCGATGTCGACCAGCACGGCGCCGGTGGACTGGCGCGCGATCTCGCCGGTTTCCATGCGAACGGTGTGGGAGCCCCACTGGAACGTCTTGGTGACCTTGTTGAACATGCTCATGTTGTTCTTTCTCCGATGTTTATATGACGCCGTATCGTGGCGTGGGAGACGGGAGGCGACCGTTCAGTGGCGTGATGCCATTCCAGCGCAGCTCGCGACGAACAGTCGAACTGCGGTGGAATGACACATCAGCGCCGGCGAGGCAACGGCTCGAACTCCAAACGCAAAGAGCCTGTCCTGGAGGGTTCCAGACAGGCTCTCGTGGCTCATCAGTGCTTTACTTGCGCAGGCCGAGCTTGCCGATCAGCGCGAGGTAACGGGGGGCGTCCGTCTTCTTCAGGTAGGCCAGCAGGCTCTTGCGCGAGTTGACCATCTTGAGCAGGCCGCGGCGGCCGTGGTGGTCCTTGGCGTGCAGCTTGAAGTGGGGAGTCAGCGCGTTGATGCGGGCGGTCAGCAGAGCGACCTGGACTTCGGGGGAGCCGGTGTCACCGGTGCCACGGGCGTGGGCGGCAACGATCTCTGCCTTGTTGAATTCAGTCATGCGGATTTCCTGTGATGTTGAATCGGAAACCGGCAGTGCTGACCCGGACGGACTGCCCGGACTCGCAGCCGCGACGCGACCGCAAGGTGCGACGTGGCCTGCTCGGTTTCCTTGACGACTTGCGCACCCGAGTGAAACCGACCCGGGGCGTGCTGGACTTGTCCGGGGCCTTCCTGCATGCAGGAGCGACTTGGAGGACAAGCGTCGGATTATAGCCGACACCGGGTACTTTTGCCATTGCAAATGGTCTGCGGCTCTCTATGATGCCAATCTGATACCACTTGACGGCCACCCTCGGCTCGCCCCTCCATGTCCGGCACTCCCACGACCAACCAGTTCCCGCAGACCATGGCCGCGCGCCCGATCGGCGGCTCGAGCGATGCCGAACCACCGGTGCGCCACGTCTGCGTCGTCGGCGGCGGCACCGCGGGGTGGATGACCGCCCTGCTGCTGGCCCATTCCAGCTACGGCCCGCGGCTGAAGGTCACGGTGCTCGAATCGCCCCAGGTCGGCATCATCGGCGTGGGCGAAGGCTCCACGCCCTGGCTGCGCGGATTCTTCGAGAGCGTCGACATCGAGGAGGCCGAATGGATGCCGGCCTGCAATGCGACCTACAAGAACGGGGTCACGTTCAAGGGCTGGTCCACCAAGCCGGGCTGCGAGAGCTACTTCCATCCCTTCGCGTCCATGCTGGACAACATGACGATGGGACAGTTTCTCCACAACGTCCATGCGCGCCTGAACAACGCCGACGTCGACGCCCATCCCGACCGCTATTTCATCGCGGCGGAACTGGCCCGCACCGACAAGGGCCCCAAGCCGGCGCACCAGTTCCCGTTCGACGTCTGGTACGGCTACCACTTCGATTCGACGCTGCTGGGCCAGTTCCTGCGCCGCAAGTCGGTCGAGCGCGGCGTCAACCACCTGGAGCGCCACGTCGTCCAGGTGCTGCTGGACGAGCGTGGCGACATCGACCGCCTGCAACTCGATGGCGGCGACATGCTGGCAGCGGACTTCTTCGTCGACTGCACCGGCTTCGCATCCGTGCTGATCGGCAAGGCGCTGCACACGCCCTTCCAGCCCTACTCCGACAACCTGTTCAACGACGCCGCCATCGCCCTGCCCTCGCCGCTCGCCAGCAGGGTCGACTCGCAGACCATCTCGACGGCGCTCAAGCACGGCTGGGCCTGGAAGATCCCGCTCACCAGCCGCTACGGCAACGGCTACGTCTACAGCAGCGCGCATTGCTCGGCCGACCAGGCGGAGACGGAATTGCGCCAGCACCTGGGGCTGCTCGACGCCGACGTCCAGCCGGTGCACCTGAAGATGCGCGTGGGCAGCATGGCCAGGCACTGGAACCGCAACTGCGTGGCCATCGGGCTCTCGCAGGGCTTCATCGAACCGCTCGAAGCGACCGCCCTGCTGCTGGTGCAACGCACCGCGATGGCATTGGTCGAGGCGCTCGAGGCAGGCGACCTGGGCGAGGCGGCGCAGGATCGCTTCAACGCCGCCATGCAGCGCCATTTCGAGGGCACGCGCGACTTCATCGTGGCGCACTACAAGACCAACTCGCGCACCGACACCGACTACTGGCGCGCGAACGCCGCCAACACCCACCTGTCCGATCCGCTGCGACAACTGCTGGCCACCTGGCTGGCGCGTCAACCGCTGGTGGGCGGCTTGCAGAAGGGCCGCTTCGGCTACGGTTTCTCGACGATGTCGTGGTACGCCCTGCTGGCCGGCGTGGGCGTCTTCCCGGACGAAGAGCTGCGGCCGCCGACGGCCGCCGAAGCCGTCTACGACCCGGCGGTCATCGACAACCTGGTCTCGCGCAGCGCCCTCAACTTTCCGGATCACGGCGAGCTGCTGCGTGACATCCCGCCGCGGCGCCGCGAGCGCGCGCTGCAGCTGTATCAGTGGTGAATCGGCGATTTTCAAGGGCCGCGGCGCCAAAATTTCGGCAGCGCGCCGTCTCTTGAAACGTCAGGGCGCGATGCCAAGTGAGGCTCATCGCGGCAAGCCGCCGTCGACCAACCCTTGATCGGAGCCCATCATGTTCATCGTCCCCGTCTCCCGTCGCGCCGCTGTCCGTGCCCGTCACTTCGACAGCCTGTTCGACAACGCCTTCGACCAGCTGTTCGCGCAGCCCGCCGCCGATTCCGCGCCCGTGCGCCGTCCCGCCATCGACGTCACCGAATCGGACCGCGGCTATGTCGTCACGCTCGACGTGCCGGGTGTCAGCCGCGAGGACGTCAAGGTCTCCATCGACGGCCGCCGCGTGAGCATCGTCGCCGAGGCCCGCAGCGCCGAAGCGCCGGCCGCCGCCGACACCGCCGAAGCCCCGAAGTCCACCGACCGCGTGATCCTGCGTGAACGCGCCGTCGCCAGCTTCGCCCGCAGCTTCACGCTGCAAGCGGAGATCGACCAGGCCACGTCGCAAGCCAAGCTGGACAACGGCGTGCTGACGCTGACGCTGGTCAAGCGCGAGCCGGCGGCCACGCAGATCTCGGTCAACTGAGTTCGTCGCTGGCCTGCCCCTGCAAAGTCCCTCGCGGCGAAAGCGCGAGGGACTTTTTTCGTCAGGCCTGCGCCAGCGGCCAGCGCGGCTTGACGTCGAAGGCGTAGTCCATGCGCGCCAGCGCCGGATCGCGCTGCAGCCGCATGGCGCCGGCCAGCGCGATCATCGCGCCGTTGTCCGTGCACAGGGCGAGTTCCGGATAGTGCACGCGCAGGCCGCGCCGCGCGGCCGCGGCGTTCAGCTGTTCGCGCAGCCGCGTGTTGGCGCCGACGCCGCCGGCCACGACCAGCCGCGACAGCCGCGTCTCCTGAAGCGCCCGCAGCGACTTCTTGACCAGCACCTCGCAGATCGCCGCCTGCGTGCTGGCCGCCAGATCGGCACGCTGCTGCTCGGTCGGATGCGGACCGAACCGCGTCATCGCGGTCATCACGGCCGTCTTCAGCCCCGAGAACGAGAAGTCCAGATCGCCGCTGTGAAGCAAGGGCCGCGGCAACGCGATGGCTTCGGGGTCACCGTGCGTCGCCAGCGCGGCCAGTGCGGGCCCGCCGGGATAGCCCAGTCCGAGCAGCTTGGCGGACTTGTCGAAGGCCTCGCCGGCGGCATCGTCGATGGTCTCGCCCAGCATCTCGTAGCGGCCGACGTCGTCGACGCGCATCAGTTGCGTGTGGCCGCCCGACACCAGCAGCGCGACGAACGGAAACTCGGGCGGATCGGCTGACAGGAACGGCGACATCAAATGCCCTTCCAGATGGTGCACGCCCAGCGTCGGCTTGCCCAGTGAAGCCGCCAGGGCGCAGGCCACCCCCGCCCCCACCAGCAGCGCGCCCGCCAGGCCGGGCCCGCGCGTGAAGGCGACGACGTCGATCTGCTCCTTCGCAAGCGACGCGTCCGCCAGCGCCGCCTCGAGCAGCGGCAGCACGCGCCGGACATGGTCGCGCGATGCCAGTTCCGGCACCACGCCGCCATAGGCCTGGTGCATCCGGATCTGGCTGTGCAGCGCCTGCGAGCGCAGGCGCGGCAGGCCGCCGTCGATTGTTTCGACCAGGGCCACGCCGGTCTCGTCGCAAGAGGATTCGATGCCCAGAACGATCATGAGGCAGTGTAAGTGTGCATTAATCGACTCAGTTGGTTACAACCTCGAGGTGCGCCGGCTTCCTTAATTACGGTCGGCCGGTTTTAATTGCGCACGCGGTGATATTCGGCCTCACCCACCGGTTCGACGATGATCTTGTCGACCGACGCAAAATCAAACACATGGCCGTCGACAGTCGTTGGGAATCATGAAGCAATACAAACTCACTGCTTGGCCGGACCTGCCTCCGCGATTCCAGAAGACCACGATGCGCCGCGTCGTGAGCGAGTTGTCCCAGCGCTTCGTCAGCGTGCGGGATCTGGCCCGCAGTAGCGGCGCCAGTGCCCGTGACGTCGAGGAACTGATCTCGACGCTCGAGAAAGACGGCATGCTGATGACGCGCGCCATGCCGCAATCCGTCAACCAATCCAGCGCCTGGCATCAATGGTGGCCGGTCGCCGCCGTTCGCGGCATGGTGCGGGACTGGCGCTGAACGCGCATTTTCTTGCATGACACAAGGCGGCCTGCGGGCCGCTTTTTCATTTTCCGCCGCCGCGATCAGTGATTCTCGCGGGCGTGGTTGATGGTGTATTTCGGAATCTCGACCACCAGATCCGTCGCGGCGACGATGGCCTGGCACGACAGGCGCGATTGCGGCGTCAGGCCCCAGGCGCGATCGAGCAGGTCGTCCTCGGTCTCGTCGGCCTCGCCCAGCGAATTGAAGCCTTCGCGCACGATGACGTGGCAGGTGGTGCAGGCGCAGCTCATGTCGCAGGCGTGCTCGATGGCCACGCCGTTCTCCAGCAGCGCCTCGCACACGGAGGTGCCGGGCGCCGCGGTGATGGTCTTGCCCTCCGGGCAGAGCGTGGCGTGGGGAAGGATCCGGATGACGGTCATTTAGATCTCGTTGACGTTGCGGCCCGCGAGCGCGTCGCGGATGCCGCGGTTCATGCGGGCGGCGGCGAAGCCTTCGGTGCCCTCGGCCAGCGCGTCGATGGCGGCCTCGATCGCGCGCGGCTCGCCTGCGTCACGCGCGGTGGCCCGCACGCGCGCGAGCAGCGTGTCGATGGTGGCGCGCTCGGTGGGGTCCAGCAGGTCGCCGTCGGCGGCCAGCGCGGATTCGGTGGCCAGGATCATCCGTTCGGCATCGACCTGGGCCTCTCGCAGGCTGCGCGCGGCCATGTCGGATTCGGCAGACGCGAAGCCCTCCTTGAGCATGCCGGCGACCTGCTCGTCGCTCAGTCCGTAGCTGGGCTTGACGACGATCGCCGCCTCCACGCCCGAGCCCTGCTCCCTGGCGCTGACGCTCAGCAAGCCGTCCGCGTCGACCTGGAACGTGACGCGGATGCGCGCTGCGCCGGCCACCATCGGCGGGATGCCGCGCAGCTCGAAGCGCGCCAGCGAGCGGCACTCCGAGACCAGCTCGCGCTCGCCCTGCACCACGTGCAAGGCCATCGCGGTCTGGCCGTCCTTGAAGGTCGTGAAGTCCTGCGCCTTCGCGGTGGGGATGGTCGAATTGCGCTCGATGATGCGCTCGACCAGCCCGCCCATGGTCTCCAGGCCCAGCGACAACGGGGTGACGTCAAGCAGCAGCAGGTCGCCGCTGCTCGCATTGCCGGCCAGCGCGTTGGCCTGGATGGCGGCGCCCAGCGCCACCACCTCGTCAGGATTCAGGTCGGTCAGCGGCGGCTTGCCGAACAGCGTGGCCATCGCCTGGCGCACGACCGGCATGCGGGTCGAGCCGCCGACCATCACGACGCCCTGCACCTCGTCGGCCGACACCTTGGCGTCGCGCAACACGCGCTTGAGCAGCCGCAGCGTGGTGGCCGTCAGTTCGGCCGTCGCCGCTTCGAATTCCGCGCGGTCGACCTCGAGCTCGTGCGCCTGGCCGTCGATCTCGAACGAGACGGTCACCGCCTCGGCCGCGCTGAGTGCCTCCTTGGCCCGGCGCGCCTCGGTCTGCACGCGGCGGCGCTCGCGCGGCGTCAGCTGCTCCAGCGTCTTCAGGCCGGCGCGTTGCAGCAGCGCGCTGGCCAGGCGCTGGTCGTAGTCGTCGCCGCCAAG
>JBJMWF010000018.1:0-20981 GCA_045810265.1 Vitreoscilla sp.
CGCCAGTCCGACGCGCTGCGCCTGCGCGGCGCCGTCGGAAGCGAAGGCCCGACCTGGGTGCGCGAGCTCGCGCTGGCCAACCCTGGCTGGATGGAGACGCCGCACGGCGAAGCCGACCTGCTGCTGGCCGCCAACATGCCGGTGGCCGACTTCGCGGCGCTCGCCAGCGACGTCGCCACGCATCCCGCACGGCGCATCGTGTGGTGGTCCGCCGCCCAGACCGACGCTGCCGCGACCGACGCTGCATTGCACGCCTGGTACCGTGCCGGCTGGGAGCCGCAGCTGCTCGAGACCATGGGCTACCGCGCGCTGTCGGCCTTCCCCGAACTGCGCGCCAGCGCCATCGTGCTGCATCCGGCGGAGCCGGAGCGCGCCGCCCGCGCCCTGGCCGTGCGCGGAGTGCTCAGCCAGCCCGCGCTGGTTCGCGCGGCCGCGGCGCCGGTGCCCAAGCGCGTGCTGCATCCGATGCAGGACATGGCGCTCGCCGCCTGATCCGCCCCCTCACCTCTTCAACGTCCAGGAATTCCCATGGCCTTCTGCTGCATCTGCGAAAAGCCCGTCGAGGCGTGGCTGCCCTATCCCAAGCGCGCCGAGCGCAGCCAGTTCATGATCATGATGGAGACGGTGGGCTCCGACCTGTCGATCTACGGCTGTCCGCACTGCGGCTGCAACGACCGCGACCGCCACCTGTGGATGTACATGTCGGCCGCCGGACTGCCGGAGCAACTGGCCGGTCAGCGCGTGCTGCACCTGGCGCCCGAGCAATCGCTCGAGCCGCGCATCCGCTCGTGCAACCCCTCGCAGTACGTGCGCGGCGACCTGTTTCCGGCGCGCGCCGGCATCACGCGCGTCGACGCCGAGGCCATGCCCTTCGCCGACGCCAGCTTCGACCTCATCATCGCCAACCACCTGCTCGAGCACGTGAGCACGCCGCAGCGCGCGCTGGCCGAGTTCGTCCGCTGCCTGGCGCCGGGTGGCATGTTGATCGCGCAGACGCCGTACGCGCCGCACCTGATGCACACGTTCGAGGTCGACACGACGACCACGGAGGAGTTCCGCAAGCTGTTCTACGGCCAGGAGGATCACGTGCGCCTGTTCGGCCGCGACATCGCACAGTACTTCCAGGCCGCCGGCCTGCGCGGCGACCTGCTGGCGCACGAGCAGTTGCTGGGCGACATGGATGCGCTGGAGTTCGGCTGCAACCGCCACGAGCCTTTCTTCGCGTTCTCCAAGCCCGAACTCGAGACGGCCGAGGCCTGAGCATGGTCCGCATGGACGACGCGTCTGCGGACGCGCCCCGCGCGACGCCGACGTTCGTGCTGCTGTCCGGCCACAATGACCGCGCCGTCATCACGCTGTGCCGCTTCCTGCGCGGCGCGGGCCTGCCGTTCGCCATCGTCGCCGCGGGTCGCGACGACGCGATCCACCGCACCGCCTATGCCGACGCGGTGATCTTCAATCGCATCGACAAGACCGTCACCGTCGAATGGCTGGCCGCGCTCGCGGACGCCGTCGATGCGGCGGCCATCCACTGCCCGACCACCGAATTCGTCAACGACTTCGTGCTCGCCCATCGCGCGCAGCTGGAGGCGGCAGGCTGGATCGTCGGCCTGCCGGACCGCGCGGTCTATGAACGCCTGACCAGCAAGCTCGCGAGCCAGGCCTTCGTCGCCGAGGCGACCGGCATCGAGGCGCCGCGCGCGCAGGCCATGGCCGCGCTGCGCGCGCCCTGCGTGCTCAAGCCGCGCGTCAACGTCAGCCGCGGGCGCGTGCTGTACCCGCAGCTTTGCCTGGACGAGGCCGCGCTGGCACGGGCCCGCGCCGACCTGGACGACGCGGAATGGTTCGCGCAGGACTACATCGACGGCCAGAGCCGCTACCTGTGCGGCTACCTGTGCGCCGACGGCCGGCGCGCCTGGTTCTGGCAGGACAACCTGCTGCAGCAACCGGGCGGCAAGTCCATCGTGCTGGCGCGCGCCGCCCTGGAGCCTGCCTTCGACGCCGGGCGCCTGTTCGACCGCCTGCATGCGCTGGGCTACCACGGGCCGCTGATGATGGAGGTGCTGGTCGACGCGGACGGCCGTGCGCACTACATCGAGATCAACCCGCGCTTCTGGGGCCCCCTGCAGCTTGCGCTGGACGCCTGCCCGGAGATCCTGCGCCTGTTCGCCCTCGACCACGGCGCGACGTTGCCGGCGCGTCCGGTGGCACCGCAACCGCACTACTATGCGTGGGCGCACGGTGCGCGAACCGCCGGCTGCCGGCGCTATCCCGCCGCTTCGGACGAGGGCGACTCCGCGGACCTGGAGCGGCTGCTTAAGCGGCACGACATCTACGCGGCACCCGACACCGCCGCGCTGCACGGCACGCACTGATGCCGTCGCGACACGAACAACAAAGGCCCTTGCACATGACCTCCTCCGACGCCAGCGGCCTGCGCGCCCTCTACGACGCGCAGAGCAAGCATTCCTCCTACCAGCTGATCCACCCCTCGCTGCTGCCGTTGCTGGGCGACGCGACCGGCCTGCCCGCGGGCAAGCTGGAGGAGCAGCGCCAGCGCTACTTCGAACGCGCGGTGCCGATGGCGGGCCGCACGGTCCTCGACATCGGCGCCAACACCGGCTACTTCAGCTTCGCGGCACTGCAGTCGGGCGCCCGCAAGGTGCGCAGCCAGGAAGGCAACGCCGCGCACGCCCGTTTCATCGAGGCGGCGGCGCGCGAACTCGGCGTCGCCGACCGGCTGCAGGTGGTGCCCTCGTACTTCCACTTCGAGCCCCGGGCCGACGAGCGCTTCGACGTCGCGCTGTGCCTGAACGTGGTGCACCACCTGGCCGACGACTTCGGCGACAGCGCCCTGACGATCTCGCAGGCACGCGAGCAGATGCTGGTGGCCATCAACGCGATGACGGCCTGGACGCGCACGCTGGTGCTGCAGGTCGGCTTCAACTGGAAGGGCGATCGCCATCGCCCGCTGTTCGAGGGCGGCCAGAAGGCCAGCATGATCGAGTTCGTGCGCGCGGGCACGGCGTCGCACTGGCGCATCGACGAGATCGTCGTCGCCGACCCGCGCGTCCACGGCGAGTTCAGGCCGGTGGATGCGCAGAACCTGCCGCGCAACGACGCGGTCGGCGAGTTCATGAATCGCCCGCTGTTCGTGATGACGGCGCTCGACGCGGCCTGAAGCGGCAACGCCGGCAGTGCCGGCGTTCTTCGGAAGTCAGCCGCCTCAGGCGGCCAGCAACACCGGCATCTGCGGCGCATCGTCGCTGGCGGCGGCGCTCACCGCGCCCGAGCGGATGATGTCGGTGATGCGCACCACGTCCTCGTCCTGCAAGGCTGGGTAGATCGGCAGGCACAGCACCTGGTCGGCGGCGGCGCGCGCCACCGGCAGGCCGGCCGGATCGGCCGAGGCCAGGCCGCGATACATCGGGAAATCCGAGATCAGCGGATGGAAGTAGCGCCGCGCCATGATGTCGTGCTCGCGCAGGCGATGGTAGAGGCCGTCGCGGCCGAGCGCGTAGTCCGGGCCCAGCAGCACCGGCAGGTAGGAATGGTTGGGCGTCGCGTCGGCGCTGCGTGCCAGCATGCGCACGCCCGGCACGTCGGCCAGCAGCGCGCGGTAGCGGTTCTCGATGGCGCCGCGGCGCGCGATCGCTTCATCGACGTGCTTGAGCTGCACCAGGCCGAGCGCGGCGTTGAACTCGCTCATCTTGCCGTTGATGCCGGTGGCGACCACGGTGGTCTCGTTGACGAAGCCGAAGTTCTTCAGGTGGTCGATGCGCTGCTTGGTCTTGGCGTCGGGGCAGATGATGGCGCCGCCCTCGAAGGTGTTGAACACCTTGGTGGCGTGGAAGCTCAACACCGACAGGTCGCCGTGGTTCAGGATGCTGCGCATCTGGCCGTCCTCGCGGCGGCGCACGCCGAACGCGTGCGCGGCGTCGTAGATCACCTTGAGGTTGTAGTCGTCGGCGATGCGCTGGATCGCATCCACGTCGCACGGCGTGCCGTAGCAGTGGATCGGCATGATCGCAGTGGTCTGCGGCGTGATGGCCGCCTCGATCTTCTTCGGATCCATGTTGAGCGTGACCGGGTCGACGTCGACGAACACCGGCTTGATGCCATTCCACATCAGCGAATGCGCGGTGGCCACGAACGAGTACGGCGTCGTGATGACCTCGCCGGTGATGCGCAGCGACTGCAGCGCCGTCACCAGCGCGATGGTCGCGTTGGTGAACAGGCAGATGTGCTTGACGCCCAGGTGCTCGCACAGCGCCACCTCCAGCATGCGGTGGAACGGGCCACCGTTGGTCAGTACCCGCGAATCCCAGATCTTCTGCAGGTAGGGCATGAACTCCTCGAGCGGAGGCAGTTCGGGCTGGGTGACGTAGATGGGCTTGTTGGAGGACATGGAAACTCCGGCTTCAGGCCGTGGCCAGTTCGGATTGCGCGGGGCTCGCCGCGAAGGTGGCTGCGTTCGTCGATGGGTGGCTGGCCAGCAGGCGCAGCCAGAACGGCGTGAAGGCGGCGTGCAGGCCCGCCAGGCTGGCGCCTTCGCGCTGCACGATGCCGTACATCTGGTCGAGCACGGGATCGGCCTCGCCGAACTTGCGCAGGCATTCGCCTACCGTGTACATGATGGCGTTGACGGCCTCGGCGTAGCCGATGCGCTGCTCCTGCCAGGCATGCAGCGCGGCGGCGATCCAGGCCATGCCCGACACCCGCCCGCTGTGGTTGAGCACCTGGTTCGTGCTCTGTTGCGCGTGCTGTCGGAAGATGCCCAGGTGGTCGCGGATGTAGACCATGGGCAGGTGCTGGATGCTCTCCAGCAGGAAGCCCACGTCGGGCCAGCCGTAGTACGACAGGCGGCCGGACGGCGGCGTCGGGAAGCGGCTCGCGCCGGCGGCCGACATCACCATGTTGGAGAACTCGCCAACCCAGTTGTTGCAGGTCGGCACCATCGAGGAGAACAGGTCCGCCTCGCCGACCGGCACGTACAGCAGCGGGCTCTGCGCGACGCAACGCGGCAGGTTGATGCCGTGCACCGGGCGGATGTCGTCGAAGGTGATCCAGCGCCGGCTGACCGAGACACCGAAGGTGCCGGTCGCGTGCGCGGCCAGGTGGGTGCGATAGAAATCGGGGTAGATCGCGTCGTCGTCCAGCTGCATGTGGACGAACGGCGAGCTGTGGCCCCACAAGTCGAGCAGGTGCTGGTAGTTCAGACGTGCGTTCTTGGGGCCGCGCACCACCTGCAGGTCGAGGTTGGCGGTCACCCGGCTGAACTCACCCTGCTCGATCAGCGCCGTGATCTCGTCGCCCGGGCTGTCGTCCGACAGGATCACCCGGAAGTCGCGAAAGGTCTGGCGCGCCAGCCCGGCGAACATCTCGGCGAGGTGCTCCTTCTTGTAGGCAGGGATCAGCGTGGTGAGGGTGGCCATCGAGCGCGGTCCGGATCGGCATTTGGGATGCTCGATGATCCGGCGGCAGGCGCCTGGTCGATCCGTCGAAATGGCGGGCGGACCCCGCCCAGTTGAGCGCCAGCGACCTAAACCATCTGCATCTGCATCTGCGCATGCAGGGCCATCGCCCGCAGCACCGTCTGCTCGCGCTCGGTCAGGCGCCGCCGCTTCATGCTCAGCAGCAGCAGCCGCGCCGGCGTGCCGTCGGGGGCCTGGAAGGCCTCCGAGCCGACGACGTGGAAGCCGGACTGGTCCGGTGCCGCCAGGCTGGCGGCGATCGCGTCCCCGGTCACGATGCGCGCCGCGTCCACGTTGCACATCTTGGCAACGTCCATCAGCAGGAATCCGATATCGTCGAACTGTGCCATTTCGGGCCTCCCTGTTCCCCGTCCGCCGCGTTCAATACGCGGTCGCGACCTGTGTTGCGTTGCTCGAGGCGGCGTCCAGGGCATAGATGCCAGCAGTACTGCTGACCGCCTTGCAGGCATCCAGGCCCCCGTACGACGCCGCCACTTGTCCTTGCGCCACCGTGATCGTCGACGCCAGCGCCAAGCCGCCCTGCGCGGCGGCCGGCACGGCCAGCGCGGTCTCCTGGTGATCCGCCGTCACCACCGAATCGGCCAGCGGCCACGCGGCGTCGTCGGCGACCAGCAGCAGGCGGATCTGCCGGTAGGTGCCGTCGGGCAACGCCGAGAAGTCCAGTGGCAGCGCATCGGCGGCCGCCAGCTTGAGCAGGTCGGTGCGCACCGGCGCGGCCACGGGCACGTCGATCCAGCCCGCGCTGGCCAGCCCGGCGGCGCCATCGGCGTTGACCCGGGCGCCCGCGATCGTGACGTTGACGCTCAGCAGGCCGCAGGCGCGGCTGGCGCCGACCGACAGGATGCCGCTGCCGCCGATCCCGCCCACGCTCGGCGCGACCACGCCGCTGCCACCGATGCCGCCGACCTGCGGCGTGGCCGTGCCGCCGCCCTTGACGGCCAGCGTCGTCAGGCCGCTGCCGCCGATGCCGCCGGTGGAGGGCTGGGCGGTCGGTGGCTGGCTGGCAGCGTTGTCTTCGGACGCGTCGCCGCCTCCGCAGGCCGTGAGAAGGGACAGGGCCGCCAGCGCGACGGCCGAGAAGAGGATCCTGCTGGTCATGTCTGGCTTTCCTGCACGTTGGTGAGTTGCTCGAAGTAGTGGATGCCGACGCCGACGCGCGCCGTGTCGCCGGGCGGGAGCCCGGAGTCCGGCAGGTGCTCGATGTCGTGCTCGGTCAACCAGGCGTCCAGGCCCTCGAGGAGGGCCTGCGACTGCCTGGCACTCATCTCGCGGAAGGCCGGCAATGCCTCGATCGGAATGCCGACGTGCATCACCTTGCGCTGGTAGCGCGCGTCGGTGGCGCCGTGTTCGATGTTGTGGGTGATGGTCTCGATGAGCTCGCCCACGTCGGTGCCCAGGATGCCCAGCTTCTGCACCATGCTTTCGTGCGGGACGTAGGCGCGCTGGCGCAGCGCGACGCGCCCGTCGGCCATCAGCTGCACGGCGCCGACGCGCTGGAGCTCGTCGAGCACGGCGCGCGCGGGCACGTCTCCGCCGTGCTGGCGCACCAGTTCGGCAAAGCCGTCGGGGCCGTCGACGGGCAGCGGCTGGGGCGCGCCGTCAGGGCCGGCGAAGCGCGGCTCGCGCACCCAGGCGGTGAGCACGCGGGCGGCGCGGTTGTAGTGGACGGTGGCGACATCGGCACGCGACGACGGCTCGGCCAGCAGCAGGTTGACGTCCTTGCGGGTCAGGCCGGTGAGGATGGCCGCCCGCGAGATCGAGGGCTTCTTGCCCGGCAGCGCGAAATCCTCCATCGCGGTCTCGACATAGACGCGCTTGGCGATGGACTCGAAGGCGCTGTAGGGAAACGAGTGCTTCAACAGCAGGCGCACGAGCGGGCGAAGCAGCTTCGCCAGCGCCAGCCCGAGCGCGGAAACCAATGTCGAGTCTTCCAGCATTTGGGAAATATATCCCAAATGGTCGAGTTCAGGCGGCTCGCAGCTGTCGGGCGGTCGAGTCGGCCTTGTAGGAATTTGCCTGACAGCCGACGTGGCGCCACGCCGACTCAAGTCGCGGAAGTGGACTTATGTTCCCTACCAGTTCCCGGCTTTAAAGTTCATCTCACGTTGACACCGTTCCTCCCCACACCAGACCCAAGGAAAAGCATCATGGAAACCACTCAAATCCTGGCCGAGATCCGCGAAGCCAACCTGTCGTACATGATGCTGGCCCAGAGCCTGATCCGTTCGGATCGCGAACAAGCGCTGTTCCGCCTGGGCGTGTCCGAAGAGACCGCCAACATGATCTCGTCGCTGACCCCGGCCCAGATGATGAAGATCGCCTCCGGCAACACGCTGCTGTGCCGCTTCCGCATGGACGACGACCTGGTCTGGAACCTGATCACCAGCCACGGCAAGACCGCGGCCAACGAAACCGTCTCCCGCCTGCACGCCTCCATCCTGATGGCCGGCCGCCATCAGGAAGCCGCGTAAGCCTCGGGCAGCGTTCGACCAGACTACAAATCATCAGGCAGGAGAGATCACCATGAGCCGCGTCAAGAGCATCCTCACCGAGGCCCGCCAGATCGAGCGTGCCGTCACGCTGATCAAGCTGGGCGCCCGCCTGCAAGTGCTCGAGTCGGAAACCGATCTCTCCTACGAGCGCCTGCTGCGCCTGTACAAGGAAGTCTCGGGCCGCAGCCCGTCCAAGGGCCAGTTGCCGTTCTCGACGGACTGGTTCATGACCTGGCAGCCCAACATCCACGCCAGTCTCTTTCTGAACATCCACGAGTACCTGAACAAGGCCGCGGCGATGGAAGAGATCGACACCGTGATCAAGGCCTACCAGCTCTACCTGGAGCAGACCGAGGCGCAGGGCCTGGAGCCGCTGTTGTCGGTCACGCGCGCCTGGCGCCTGGTCAAGTTCGTCGACAACGGCATGCTGACCCTGACCAAGTGCACGAAGTGCAGCGGCAACTTCGTCACCCACCCGCACGAGATGGCGCGCCATTTCGTCTGCGGCTTGTGCAATCCGCCGGCGCGCGCCGGCAAGGGCAAGGCGGCCGGCGCCCTGTCCCTGGCCCACTGAGTTGCTGGGTAGCGGCCGTGACGGTGTCGACGTGACGGCCCCTCGATTCGTGAAGTAGTTCGCGATTCTTTACAGACCCGGGCTTGATTGGCGGAACAAAGATCCCGATATCCTGTCTAGGTAGCAACGGTTTTTGTTTTTCTTGCTTGTCTCCTCCTAGCACAACCCCTGTGCTTTCCAAGGCGGTCCCTCAACAGGATCGCCTTTTTCTTTGTCCGGCGCACTTGCGCGGCAGTGCGTGTTGCTGCAGCGCAAGGTGAAGAACGGCCGGGATTGCCGCTCTTTTCCGGCGGGTGACTCCGGGTTCATACCAGGACACTCTGAAGCATGGCTCATGCTCCGTCACTCCGCCCCCCGCTGCACGCGCGCCTGTCCGCGCTGCGCTGGCCGCTGCCCGCCCTGGCGGCGTGGGCCGCGGGCTGGACCTCGATGACGCTGCTGACGCGCAGCGCGGTCCTGTCGCCGGCGCTGGCACTCACGGTCGGGCTCCTGGTGTCAGGCCTGCCCGCCTGGCTCGCGGCCACCTTCTGGCGCCGCGTGATCGTCGCCGGCGGCTTTCCGCTGTCGCTGCTGGCCAGCGGCGGCTTTGCGCTGTTGCCGGCCTGGGCCTGGCTGCCGCCGCTGGCCATGCTGGTGCTGGCCTATCCGGTCACCGCCTGGCGCGATGCGCCCGTCTTTCCGACGCCGCGCCACGCCCTCGCGGGCCTGGACACCCGCATCGCGCTGGCGCCGGACGCCAGCATCCTGGACGCCGGCTGCGGCCTGGGCCACGGCCTGCAGGCACTGCGCGCCGTCTGGCCGCAGGCCCGCCTGGCGGGAGTCGAGTGGAGCTGGCCCCTGGCGCTGGTCACGCGGCTGCGTTGCCCGTGGGCGCGCATCGAGCGCGGCGACATGTGGCGCGGCTCGTGGGCCGCGCACGACCTGGTCTACCTGTTCCAGCGCCCGGAGAGCATGGCGCGGGCGCTCGCCAAGGCAGACGCCCAGATGCGGCCGGGCAGCTGGGTGGTCAGTCTCGAGTTCGAGGCGGCCGGCCGCAGGCCGCATGCACGCATGGACCTGCCTTCCGGGCGTCCGGTGTGGATCTACCGGGTCGGCCAATGAACCGCACGACACGAATTCCCCACGCGAGACCGCCCCAAACCGGCGTCTGCCGCCTCAATCCCCGTCATTTCATCCCCCACGCGCCCTCAAGGCACGCGCCGGACGAGTCGATAAAGCCGCATGGCTCCCGTCACGCGGGGCCCGGCATGAATAAAGAACTGGAAGCGTACCCAAAATGTTTGTGATCGTCGGCTGGGTCGTCGCACTGGCTTGCATCTTCGGCGTGTACATCGCCGAGGAAGGCAACATCGCGGTCATCGCGCATGCGCTGCCGATGGAATTCATCACCATCTTCGGCGCCGCCGGCGGCGCGTTCCTGGCCAACAACCAGATGAAGGTGATCAAGGCCGCGCTCAAGGGCCTGGGCGCCTGCTTCAAGGGCAGCAAGTTCAGCAAGGCGCGCTACATGGAGCTGCTGGCGCTGCTCTACGACATCCTGCAGAAGGCGCGCAAGGAAGGCCTGATGTCCATCGAAAAGGACGTCGAGGATCCGCAGAGCTCCGCGCTGTTCCAGAAGTACGCCATCGTCGGCAACGACCATCACGTCGTCGAGTTCATCACCGACTACCTGCGCATGATGGTCTCGGGCAACCTCAACGCGCACGAAATCGAGTCGCTGATGGACTCCGAGATCGAGACGCACCACGCCGAGGAGCACGCCGCGGTCGCGGCGCTGGGCCGTCTGGCGGGCGGCCTGCCGGCGTTCGGCATCGTCGCGGCCGTGCTGGGCGTGGTCAAGACCATGGGCTCGGTCGGCCAGCCGCCGGCGGTGCTGGGCGCGATGATCGGCTCGGCGCTGGTCGGCACCTTCCTGGGCATCCTGCTGGCCTACGGCTTCGTCGAGCCGCTGGGCGGCCTGCTGGAACAGAAGGTCGAGGACAACGGCAAGGAACTGCAGTGCATCAAGACCACGCTGCTGGCCTCGATGCAGGGCTACGCGCCGCAGGTGGCCATCGAGTTCGGCCGCAAGGTGCTGTACTCGCCCGATCGCCCCAGCTTCAATGAGCTGGAGAGCCATGTGAAGGGCAAGAAGTAACCATGGCCGGCGATTCGAAGAAGCTCCAGCCCATCATCATCAAGCGCGTCAAGAAGGGCGGCCATGTCGCCCATGGCGGCGCCTGGAAGATCGCCTACGCCGACTTCGTGACGGCCATGATGGCGTTCTTCCTGCTGATGTGGCTGCTGGGCTCGACCACCGACGGCGACAAGAAGGGCATCGCCGACTACTTCCAGTCGCCGCTCAAGATCGCGCTGGCCGGCGGCTCGGGCTCGGGCGACTCCAATTCGGTGCTCAAGGGCGGCGGCGAGAGCCTGACCTCCACCGTCGGCCAGGTCAAGAAGGGCGACGTCGAGGCCCAGCGCAACACGATCAACCTGCACAAGCTCAAGGCTGAACAGATGCGCGCCGAGATTGCGCGGCTGGAGAACCTGAAGCAGGAGATCCAGCAGAAGATCGCCAGCAACGACAAGCTCAAGGACGTCAGCTCGCAGATCCGGCTCGACATGACCCGCGACGGCCTGCGCATCCAGATCGTGGACGACCAGAACCGGCCGATGTTCGCCTCCGGCTCGGCGACGATCGCCCCCTACATGAAGGACCTGCTACGCGCCATCGGCTCGGTGCTGGTGGAGGTGCCCAACCGGCTGACGCTGGAAGGCCACACCGATGCCCAGCCGTTTCCGGGCGGCGACCGCGGCTACAGCAACTGGGAGCTGTCCTCCGACCGCGCCAACGCCTCGCGCCGCGAGCTGATCGCCGGCGGCCTGACCGACGACCGCGTGCTGCGCGTGCAGGGCCTGGCCTCGAGCCAGCCCTTCGACGAGAACGATCCGCTGGCGCCCACCAACCGGCGCATCAGCATCATCGTCATGAACCGCGAGGCCGAAGACCGCATGTTCCGCACCGATCCTGACAAGGTCGCCCCCGACAACGCCGATTCAGCGACCTCGAGTGCGACTAATTCCACTGCCGCGCCTGCTGCCGACTCAAGCGCGCACCCCCACTGACCGATATCACTGAAGAACTTCGCCCTGAGGACACCATGAGCAATCCCACCGACCTTAAATTCCTTGTCGTCGACGACTTCTCCACCATGCGCCGCATCGTGCGCGGCCTGCTCAAGGAGATGGGCTGCAACAACTGCGAGGAAGCCGAAGACGGCCAGGTCGCGTTGAACATGCTCAAGGCCGCGAAGTTCGACTTCGTGGTGTCGGACATCAACATGCCCAACATGAACGGCTTCGACCTGCTCAAGGCGATCAAGGCCGACGATTCGATCAAGCACCTGCCGGTGCTGATGGTGACGGCCGAGGCGCGCAAGGAGGACATCGTCCTGGCTGCCCAATCGGGCGCCGCCGGCTACATCGTCAAGCCCTTCACCAAGGCGACGCTGGAAGAAAAGGTCCAGAAGATCATGCAAAAGCTGGCCACCACGGCCTGACGCGAGGACCATCATGAAAATGGAAGACATCGCCGCCATGAAGATGGACAGCCTCGCGGTCTCGCCCGAGGTGTTCCAGCAGCTGGGCAACATCACCCGCGTGCTGCATGACACCATGCAGCAGCTGGGCGTGATGCCCAAGCTGCAGACCGCCACCGAGGGCCTGCCCGACGCGCGCAGCCGCCTGAGCTACATCGCCACCAAGACGGCCGACGCCGCCAACAAGGTGCTCAACACGGTGGACGCCGCCAAGAACGAGCACCGCCAGATCGCCGAGGCCACGCGCCGGATGGCCGAGCTGATCGTCGCGGACCCGGTCAAGGCCGTGGCCACCGGCGCCCTGATGAACTTCGTCAACGAGGTCGAGACCTCGACCAGGCGCATCGACGACCACCTGACCGACATCATGATGGCGCAGGACTTCCATGACCTGACGGGCCAGGTGGTGGCCAAGGTCGTGACCCTGGCCAACGACCTGGAAGACAGCCTCGTCAAGCTGCTGATCCAGGTGGTGCCCGAAGGCGTGCGCGAACAGGTCGACCCGTCCGTGCTGAACGGCCCGGTCGTCAATCCGGAAGGCCGCACCGACGTGGTGACCGACCAGGGCGAAGTCGACGACCTGCTGGCCAGTCTGGGATTCTGAGCCCCACGCTCGCGGGCGCTCGCTGCCCCCGAGGGGCCGGCCGCGAGCGGCCCGGCAGAGCCGGATCCGCCGCTCCCTTGAACTTTGGTCGATGCGTTCGAGCGGCAGCGCCGGACACACCAGGACGCCCGCAGCCCGCGGGCGTTTTTCATTTGGGGCATGACTAGAATCCGGCGATGTCCGATTTCATCGAGGTCTACGACGGCGCGCTCGACGTGGCCGCCTGCCGCGCGCTGATCGAACGCTTCGAGCGCAGCGGCCAGGCACAGCGGGGGGCGACCGGCAGCGGCGTGGACGTGAGCATGAAGGACAGCTGGGACATCCAGCTCGACTCGTCGCCCGGCTGGGCCGACGCGCGTCAGCAGCTCAACGACGCCGCGGTTGGCGGGCTGCGGCACTACCTGCGCCGCTACGCGCACGTCGCGCTGGCACCGTTGCAGCTCAAGATGAAGGATCCGGCGAGCGGCCAGTTGCGTCCGCTGGACGCCGAAGGCGTCGCGGCATTGAGCGACGACCTGCTCGACGGCCTGATCGCCAAGGTCTTTCGCCCCGGCGGCATCAACCTGCAGAAATACGTCGCCGGCCAGGGCGGCTATCCGTACTGGCACTGCGAGCAATACCCCAAGCGGGACAACGGCGAGGCGCTGCACCGCGCGGTGCTGTGGACGATCTACCTCAACGACGGCTTCGAGGCCGGCGAGACCGAGTTCCTGTACCAGCAGCGCAGCGTCCGACCGCGCACCGGCAGCCTGCTGATCGCGCCCGCCGGCTTCACGCACACCCATCGCGGCAACCGGCCCGAAGGCGGCGACAAGTACATCGCGACCAGCTGGATCCTGTACCAGCGGGCCGAGCAGCTGTACGCCTAGTGCGGGCTACTCGCCCACCAGCCCGTTGCGGATCGCGTACACCGTCAGCTCGGAGTTGTTGGTCAGCGCCAGCTTCTCCAGCACGCGCGCCCGGTAGACGCTGACCGTCTTGGGCGACAGCGTCAGCTCGTTGGCGATGTCCGACAGCCGCTTGCCCGAGGCGATCATCTTGAGCGTCTGCAGCTCGCGGTCCGACAGCTTCTCGTGCGCAGGCCCATCGTTGGGCTCGCTCAGGCTGTCGACGAGCATCTGCGCGATGTCGGGCGTGACGAACTTGCGCCCCTGCGACACCGTGCGCACGGCGGTGACAAGTTGCTGCGGGTCGCCACCCTTGTTGACGTAGCCGTAGGCACCGGCGCGCAGCGCGCGGATCGCGTACTGGTCCTCGGGGTACATGCTGCAGATCAGCACCCTCATGGTGGTGCCCTCGTCCTTGAGCACGGCCAGCACGTCCAGGCCGCTGCGCCCGGGCATGTTGATGTCCAGCACCAGCACGTCGCACGGCGTGTTGCGCAGCAGGCCGCGCAGCTCGGAGTAGTCGCCGGCTTCGCCCACGACGTGGATGTCGGGAGCGTCGGACAAGGTGTCGCGGATGCCGCGCCGGATCAGTGCGTGGTCGTCGCAGAGGATGACGCGGATCATAGGGTTCCCCAGACGGACGGATCGGCGGAGTCTTCGAACGGCGGGCGGCTGTCCTCGGCGTCCGGGCCGAATTCGGAAGCGTAGCCCTGGGCTTCGGCCGACAGCGGCACCGACAGGATCAGCGTCGTGCCCTGGTGGCTGCTGGACAGGTCGACCCAGCCGCCCACAGTCGACGCCCGCTCGTGCAGGCCGCGGATGCCGAAGCTGCGCGCCTTGGCCAGGTCGGCGTTGCGCAGGCCCACGCCGTTGTCGCTGATCTCCAGCGAGAGCACGCCGCCGGCCAGCGACAGGTCGATGCTGACCCGCGTGGCGTTGGCATGCTTGGTGATGTTGGTGAGCGCCTCCTGCGCCGTGCGATACGCCACCAGCGGCACGCCGGGCGGCAGCTGCATGGTCTCGTGGCTGGTGCGGAAGCTGCAGGCGACGCTGGTGCGCTTCTCGAAGCGCGTGGCCATCCACTGCAGCGCGGCCACCAGGCCCTGCTCCAGGATGGCCGGGTGCAGGTTGTGCATGATGCGCTTGCTCGACTCGATGGCATGCGTGACCACTTCGAGCGCCGCCTGCGCGCGCTGCTGCACCTGGACATCCTTCGAATGGCGGGCGATCCAGGCGATGTCGAACTTGAGCGCCGTCAGCGATCCACCGACGTCGTCGTGGATCTCGCGCGCGATCGCGGCGCGCTCGTTGTCGACGCTGGTCTGCAGATGCTGCGCCAGCTCGGACAGCCGCTGGCGCGACTGCGCGAGCTGCTGGTCGGACTTCTCGCGCGCCAGGCGCGCCTCGTGTGCGTCGATCGCGTGCTCGACGGCCGGCGCCAGGCGGGCCAGGTTGGCCTTGAGCAGGTAGTCGCTGGCGCCGTTGCGCATCGCCGCCACCGCGACGTCCTCGCCGATCTCGCCGGAGATCAGGATGAAGGGCAGCGGGCGGTCGAGCGACTTGACGATGTCCAGCGCGGCCAGGCCGGAGAAGCCGGGCACGTTGAAGTCGGACAGGACGATGTCCCAGGGCACCTCGAGCGCCGCCCGGAAGGCCGGCTCGGAATCGACCCGCATCGACTCGACCTGGGCGCCGCCGCGGCGCAGGTGCGCCATCTCGAGCTCGTGGTCGAGCTCGGAGTCCTCCAGGTGCAGCACGCGCAGCGACGTGCGGCGGGCCGGCGCGGAATGGGATGGCATGTCGTCCAGTGTAGCCGCCGGGATCGCGCTCGCCCGGGCGCCGCAAGCCGGCTTCGAATGCCAAAAAGGTCACCCGGGAACGGGACTCGGGCCGGGTAGGCAAGAAAAGGACGGGGTTTTCTGACGTGATCTCCTCAATGTTCAGGGCCCAGGTGCCGAAGAATCAAGCGCAATCCCCACGGGTTTCGAGGCGTGACCGATGCCTTGCCCGAAGAACACAACATCAATGCTTGGAGCCACGATGCTGACGAGTGACGCCCAGACCCCACCGCCCGGAGGCGGCCTCCCGCTGGTGGCGGCGGCAGACCTGCAGGATCACCTGATGGTGGCTTCGCACGACCTCGAGCGCCTGCAGCGCCTGCTCGAGGACGCCGGCGAAGCGCTGATGGGTCATTTCTATGGCGCCTCGAACCAGATGAACGTGCTCAGGGACGAAGCGCCCAAGGTCAATCTCGACACCGCGCCGATCAAGGAAGCGCTGCAGAGCCTGGCCGGCGCGATCACCGCGCTGCAGTTCCAGGACATGGCCACGCAGCTGATCGCGCACACGCAACGCCGGCTGCGCAATTGCGCCGACCGCATCGCGCGAGACGCCATGGGCGACGACGAGGATGGCGAAGCCATCGTCGAGGACGCTCCGATGCGACCCAACCCCGTGACCCAGGACGAGATGGACGCTGGCTCCATCGACCTGTTCTGACTCCCTCCTTCAAGCCCTTATTCAAGACCCCTCCGGAGAACAGCAATGCACACGATTCTTGCCGTGGACGACTCCCCCTCGATGCGCCAGATGGTGGCCTTCACCCTGAAGAACGCCGGTTTCAACGTCGTTGAAGCCGTCGACGGCCAGGACGCTTTCGAGAAGTCCACCCAGCGCGACTACAACCTCGTGCTGACCGACCAGAACATGCCCCGCATGGACGGCATCAGCTTGACCAAGAAGCTGCGCGAGAACCCCAAGTTCAAGCAGACCCCGATCCTGATCCTGACCACCGAGTCCAGCGACCAGATGAAGATGGCCGGCCGCGCGGCCGGTGCCACCGGCTGGCTCGTCAAGCCGTTCGATCCGGCCAAGTTGATCGAAGTCATCGGCAAGGTCGTGCGCTGAAGGCAGCCCTGATGCCCGTCCACGGACGGGCAACAAGAAATCCGGATCAGGAGTAAGAGTAATGGGTGAGATCAGTAACAACAGCAGCTCGGCCGGCATCGACCTGAGCCAGTTCTACCAGGTCTTCTTCGAGGAAGCCGGCGAGAACCTGGAGCTCATGGAGCAGAAGCTCCTGGAGCTCAACGTGGACGCGGCCGACGACGAGGAGATGAACGCCATCTTCCGCTGCGCGCACTCCGTCAAGGGCGGCGCCGCCACGTTCGGCTTTTCCGACGTCGCCGCGCTGACGCACCAGATGGAGACGCTGCTGGACAAGCTGCGCCGCCACGAATTGACCCCGACGTCCGCCATGGTGGACGTGCTGCTGGCCGCCGGCGATGCCCTCAAGGCGCAGCTCGCCGTGCACCAGGGCTCGGCCAGCAGCGCCCCCGACACCAGCGAACTGCTGGGCCGCATCCGGGCGATGGCCGAAGGCCAGACGCCCCCCGCGCCCGCCAAGGCCGCCGCGCCGGCCCCGGCCGCCATCACCAGCCCGACGCTGAAGTCGATGCCGGTGCCCAAGGCGGAGACGCGCGCCATCGAGCTGGTCGTCGGCCCGCTGGAAAAGCCCGAGACCGCCGACGCGCTGAGCGAGCTGTTCCGCGAGATCGAGGATCTGGGCACGATCGAACCGCTGGACGGCGGCCGCGCCGCGGACGGCATGCGCCGCTTCCGCGTCGTGACGACCACGTCCGACAACGAACTGCTGGACCTGTTCACGTTCCATGTGGCGCGCGAACTGATCCAGATGCGGTCGTCCGATCCTGGCTTCGGCTTCTTCCATGAGAATGCCGGCGCCCCGCCGGAAGAAATCCCGGTGGATCCGGGCTACGGCTTCTTCGAGCCGCTGCCCGACGCGAGCGCGGTCGAAGTCGCTCCGGTGCAAGCCGCCGGCGCGGACGCTGCGGCCGCCACGACCGCAGTTGCGGCGGCGCCCAAGGCCCTGGCCGCCAAGAACATCGAGAAGTCCGTGGCTGCGCCCGACCAGGCCACGCTGCGCGTCTCCATCGAGAAGGTCGACCAGCTGATCAACCTGGTCGGCGAACTCGTCATCACGCAGGCCATGCTGGCCCAGAACAGCCGCGAAGGCCAGCTCAACCAGCAACTGCTGGCCGGCCTGACCGACCTCGAACGCAACACCCGCGACCTGCAGGAAGCGGTCATGTCGATCCGGATGATTCCGATGTCGATGGTGTTCAACCGCTTCCCACGCATGCTGCGCGACCTCGCCGCCAAGCTCGACAAGAAGGTCGAACTGGTGACGCAGGGCGAAGCCACCGAGCTGGACAAGAGCCTGGTCGAGAAGATCACCGACCCGCTGACCCACCTGGTGCGCAACTCCTGCGACCACGGCATCGAACTGCCGGCCGATCGCCTGGCCCGCGGCAAGCCCGAACACGGCACCATCACGCTGGTCGCCTCGCACCAGGGCGGCTCGATCGTGATCGAAGTGCGCGACGACGGCCGTGGCCTGAACCGCGCCAAGCTGATCAGCAAGGCCCGCGAGCGCGGCATCGACGCGCCCGACTCGATGACCGACCAGGAGGTCTACTCGCTGATCTTCGCGCCGGGCTTCTCGACGGCCGACCAGGTCACTGACGTGTCCGGCCGCGGCGTCGGCATGGACGTGGTCAAGAAGAACATCACCTCGCTGGGTGGCACGGTGGAGATCGACTCCGCCGAAGGCTACGGCATGAGCGTGAAGGTGCGACTGCCGCTGACGCTGGCCATCATGGACGGCATGAGCATCGGCGTCGGCGACGAGTGCTACATCCTGCCGCTGGCCTCGGTGGTGGAATCGTTCCAGGTCGCCCCGGGGATGATCAAGACGATCGGCGGCTCCGGCCGCGTGGTCGAGGTGCGCGACGAATTCATGCCCGTCATCGACCTCGAGCGCGTCTTCGAAGTGCCGCGCTTCGACTTCGAGCATGTCAGCAACATCATGGTGGTCGTCGAGGCCGAAGGCGCCCGCGTGGCCCTGCTGGTCGACGAACTCCTGGGCCAGCAACAGGTGGTCGTCAAGAACCTGGAAGCCAACTACCGCAAGGTGCAGGACGTCTCCGGCGCCACGATCATGGGCGACGGCCGCGTCGCGTTGATCCTGGACACCGGTTCGCTCGTCCGTCGCACGCGCCATTGAGATCGAGCTCGATCTGCACCGCGCCAACACTCTGACAGGCACCTCGCCAAAGAATCGAATCCCATGCTGAACAATCTTCCCACCAGCGTCCGCGCGACGCTCCTGTTCTCCCTGCTGGCCGGCAGCCAGGCCGTCGTGGCCATCGGCCTGTCGTTCGGCTGGTCGGCCGGCGCCATCATCGCCTCCGGCGTCACGCTGGTCGTGCTCGCGGCCGCGCTGTTCATCGTCTCGCTGAAGATGGTGCGTACCATCGTGGGCGACTTCACGCGCCACACGCTCTCGATGAGCCAGGGCAACCTGTCCACCGACATCCGCATCATCGGCAACGCCGAATCGACCGCTGCCCTGCGCTCGCTCAAGACGCTGCAGGAAGAGATGCGCAAGACCATCGGCTCGATCCGCTCGGGCACGCATGAAGTGTCGACGGCGTCGGCCGAGATCGCCACCGGCAACCAGGACCTGAGCCAGCGCACCGAGCAGACCGCCAGCAACCTGCAGCAGACGGCCAGCTCGCTGTCGCAGCTGACCGGCAACGTGCGCCAGAGCGCCGATGCCGCCGCCCAGGCCAACCAGCTCGCCAGCTCGGCGACGCAGGTCGCCCGCCGTGGCGGCGCCGTGGTCTCGCAGGTCGTCGCGACGATGGAAGAGATCAACTCCTCGTCCAAGAAGATCGCCGACATCATCGGCGTGATCGACGGCATCGCCTTCCAGACCAACATCCTGGCGCTGAACGCCGCCGTCGAAGCGGCGCGTGCCGGCGAACAAGGCCGCGGCTTCGCCGTGGTGGCCGGCGAAGTGCGCTCGCTGGCGCAGCGCTCGGCTGAAGCGGCCAAGGAGATCAAGAGCCTGATCGGCACCTCGGTCGACAAGGTCGAGACCGGTTCGAAGCTGGTGCAGGACGCCGGCTCCACGATGGACGAGATCGTCGCCAGCGTGCAGCGCGTGACCGACATCATCGGCGAGATCAGCGCCGCCGCGCTGGAGCAGAGCCAGGGCATCGGCCAGGTCAACGAGGCCGTCACGCGCCTGGACCAGATGACGCAGCAGAACGCCGCGCTGGTGGAGGAATCCGCCGCCGCCGCCGAGAGCCTGAAGGAACAGGCCCACCGCATGACCACGGTCGTCGCGAACTATCGCCTGGACGACCGGGCCGACATCGGCTTCGGCGCCACGCCCTCGGCTCACGTGCCGGTTGCCGCGAAGGCGATCGCCAAGGCCGCGGCCTTCAAGCCCGCCAGCAAGATTGCGGCCAAGCCGGTGGCCGCCGCTGCCAAGCCGGTTGCCTCCAAGGTCGCTCCGGCACCCACTGCCTCCGCTGCTGTCCCCGCGGTGGCCCCAGGGGCCGCGCCCGGCGCGAGCGACGACTGGGAATCGTTCTGATCTCCCACCAGACACCAAGGGCGCGCCAGAGCGCCCTTTTTTTCGCCTGAATACCCCTTCAACAGCGCAAAAAGTCACTTCACTCCGCCCGGCAGTCGCCGATAACGGAAACAGAAGCCTTACGTTCCCACACCCCGTCTCAAGAAGCCCAGAGGATCCGCCATGGACATGATCAAGGAAGCCACCCACATTGCGCGCCAGTCCGCCGAGCGCTCGGCTGCGGCCGGCAAGGGCTCGAAGGGCGAGTTCCTGACCTTCCGCCTGGGCGGCGAGGAATACGGCATCGACATCCTGCGCGTGCAGGAAATCCGCTCCTACGAGCAGCCGACCCGCATCGCCAACACGCCCGAGTTCCTGCGCGGCGTCGTCAACCTGCGCGGCGTGATCGTGCCGATCGTCGACCTGCGCCTGAAGCTGTCCTGCGCGGCGGCCGACTTCAATGCGTTCACGGTGGTCATCGTCCTGAACGTCAAGGGCCGCGTGATCGGCGCCGTCGTCGACTCCGTCTCCGATGTCTGCGAGCTGGGTGGCGACGCGATCAAGCCGACGCCGATGATGAACTCGCATGTCGACATGTCCTTCATCACGGGCATCGCCAATGTCGGCGAGCGCATGTTGATCCTGATGGACATCGAGGCGTTGATGAGCGCGTCGGACATGGGGCTGATCGAGTCCGCTGTCTAAGCCTTCAGCGTCCCTTTCCGTCGAGGCCGCCTTCGGGCGGCTTTGTCGTTTCCGGAGGGCCGGATCGTGGGCGAACTCATGGTTTGTCCGCGGGGCCGTGCGCACCCCGATTGCCTCCGGCACGGGCGTGAGCGCCTGCTAGCGCCGCGCGGAAGAAAGTCTCACGCCATGGCAGCCCTGCCGTCCCTAAGATGGCGC
>JBJMWF010000019.1:0-16578 GCA_045810265.1 Vitreoscilla sp.
AGCAAGCTGGCGATGAACACCATCCGCCGCTACGCCGCCGAGGAAGCGCACGTGATCTTCGGCACGGCCTACGACGAGACGCTGGGCGACCAGCTGCGCGTCACGGTGATCGCCACCGGGCTGTCGCAGTCGCGCCGCGCCCAGGCGCCGCTGACGGTGATCCAGACCACCCAGGCGCTGCGCACGGGCACCGACAACATGCCCGTGATGAACGGCCAGATGCCGCAGACGATGGCCAACGCGCCGGTCATGGGCGCGGCCCATACCCAGGCCGGCATGGGCGCGCCGGCGATGCCGACCAATCCGGACTACGGCCACCTGGGCACGCCCAGCGTGTGGCGCCATCGCCAGCACGCGGCGGCCAAGGTCGAGGCCCTGAGCTCGCACGGCATGGATGAAATCGAGATCCCGGCGTTCTTGCGCAAGCAGGCCGATTGAGACAGGCTCGGGGTCACCGGCGCCGTCGTGGCGTCGGCCGATCCGCACGTCCCGCGGCGCGCGCTCCGGCGCGCAGCGCGGCGCAGGTGCGTCGATTCGACGCAGCAGGAGGCCGGAATGCGGCAGTGGCATGAAGTGATCGCGCGGACCGCCGCGGCGATGGGTCTCGCATGCGCGTTCGGCGCGGCCGCCGGTGCGCCGACCCAGGCCGAGCAGACGCGCCTGTGGGACGACGTCGGCCGGGTCGCCGTGAAGGGCCCGGCGGACGTGCCGCTGTTCGACCAGGCCGTGCTGCACGTCCCGGCGGGCGAGATCTTCGTGCCGCAGCCGCAGGCCGACCAGTTGCTCGGGCTGTTCGGCAATCCCGGCAGCAATCCCGACATGCCGGGCCTGATCCTGCCGCGCGATCCGAAGGCGACCTGGTTCATGCCGGTGCGCTTCCAGGCCACCGGCTTCATCAAGGACGACGACGCCAGCACCTGGAATGCCGACGAGATGCTGCAGAGCCTGGAGGCCGGCACCGACGAGCAGAACCGCGACCGCGCGCAGGCCGGGGCGCCGGTGCTGCCCGTCGTCGGCTGGTCCGAGCCGCCGCACTACGACCCGGCGACGCGCCGCCTTGCGTGGGCGCTGACCTCGCGCCCCGTAGGCGCCAAGGACGACGACCCGCTGCTGGTCAACTACAACACCTATGCGCTCGGGCGCGACGGCTACTTCACGATGAATCTGGTCGCCGCCCTGGCGGATCTGCCGGCGCTCAAGCCGGTGGCCGAACGGCAGCTGGCGGCCCTGGAGTACAACGCGGGCAAGCGCTACGCCGACTTCGACGCCCGGAGCGATCGCGTGGCCGCGGCCGGCCTGTCGTCGCTGATCGTGGGCACCAGCCGCCCGCGGCCCGGCTTCGTCCCGCTGGCGCGGGCCTTCGCCGTGCAGTACATGGCGGCGATCCTGCTGGTGCCCGCCGTGCTGCTCGCCGCGGGCGTCATGTTCCTGCGCCGCCAGTCGCGCCGCAAGGCCGCCGCCGACACCGGCCATCGCCCGGCCTGAGACGCCACCGCTGCCACGATGTCTCGCATCTTTCTCCTGCTGCTGGCCGGCCTGAAGTTCGGCAAGCTCTTCGGCACCGTGGGCACGATGCTGATCGCCACCGGCGTCTACGCGATCGTGTTCGGCTGGCGCTATGCGGTGGGCATCGTGGCGATGCTGTTCGTGCACGAGATGGGGCACTACCTGGCGGCGCGCCAGCGCGGGGTCGACGTCGGCATGCCGACGTTCATCCCCTTCGTGGGCGCCTGGATCGAGTTGAAGCAACGGCCGCACGACGCCGAGACCGAGGCCTACATCGGACTGGCCGGCCCGATGCTGGGCACGGTCGGCGCGATCGGCGCGTATTTCCTGGCGCGCAACTACGGCACCAGCTGGCTGCTGGCGGTCTCCTACACCGGCTTCTTCATCAACCTGATCAACCTGATCCCGCTGCCGCCGCTGGACGGCGGCCGCGTGACGGCGGTGCTGTCGCCGCGCATCTGGCTGCTGGGCGTGCCCATCTTCGGGCTGCTGATGTGGTTCCAATTCAGCATGATCCTGCTGCTTGTCGCGATCCTCGCGGCGCCGCATGTGATGTCCGCGCTGCGCTTCGACAAGAGCCTCCCCGCCAACCAGGCGTACTACGAGGTCAGTTCGCGGGTGCGCTGGGAGTACGGCCTGCTCTATGTCGGCCTGATCGCCTTCCTCGCCTTCATGACCAACGACGTGCAGCGCCAGCTGAGCGGCGTCAGCCGGTACGACACGGAGCAGACGCGGTCGGGCGAGGTCTGAGGCTGGCCAGTCCGATCAGCCGGCTGCGGCGTTCGGTTCCATGCGCCTGAGGGCCGGCGCTCGCTCGCCCGTCCCGAGGAGCACTCGTCGCCAGGAAGCCGGATTCACACCCGGATTTCCCTGATTCGTCGCGGCGCGCTGGTCGCCGCAGCCGGCGCCGGCTAGTCTCTGTTGCCTCCGATCGTTCCGCCGGACATGTTGTCCGAGCGTCATGACGAAGGACACTCGTTGACAAATTCCGGTCGGCGACAGGATGATCGGGCTGCGACGGGAGGGCCATGGCCGACGAACCGACGATTGCGCAGGACAAGCGGCCTTGGCGCTTCCTGCAAGACCTGCGCGCGCTCGTCGCGACGGAGTGGAGCTCGCTCGTCTTCGTCGCCTGCATCGTCGCGCTGTTGATGCTCGTGCGCCAGGCGGTGCAGTTCGCCGTCAATCCGGACGTGCCGGACTTCATCCTCTCTGACTCGCTGCGCGAGGCGTTGGCGGATTTCCGGGATCATGCCGAGGTTGCGCTGCTGATGTTCTGCATCATCCAGCCGGTGCGCCGCCGTGCGCCGGACGATGCGCGTCGTGTCGTCCTGCTGGTCTGCGCGGTGGCCCTGGCCGGCGCACTGGCCTCGGTCCTGCGCACGCTGCAATTGCGATACGGGGGCGTCGAAATGGAGTGGGGAGATCCACAAGTCGCGGCCTACTACGTGCGCTTCACGCTGCCGGCCGCATTCATCGTCACGGTGGCCGAATTCCACCGGCGCGAGATCCGCAGCATCGAGGCCATGCACTCGGCCCAGGCCGAACGCGCGGCTCTGGAGCAGGAGACCTTGCAGGCGCGCCTGAAGACGCTCGAGGCGCAGATCGAGCCACACTTCCTGTTCAACACGCTGGCCAACGTGCGCCGGCTCTACGAGACGGACCCGGCGGCCGGCGAGACGATGCTCGAGCGGCTGATGCGCTATCTGCTCGTCGCGCTGCCCTCGATGCGAGACGAACTCCCGACCCTGGGCCGCGAGGCGCAACTGATCGAGGCCTACCTCGAGCTGCAGCAGGTGCGCATGGGCCGACGCCTGGCGTATCGCGTGGAGATCGCGCCGGCGCTGCGCGAGATCGCGGTGCCGTCGATGATGCTGCTGACGCTGGTCGAGAACGCGATCAAGCACGGCCTGGCGCCGTTGCGCGAGGGCGGGCGCGTCGACGTCGGCGCATGCATCGACGGCGACGACCTGCAGCTGCGGGTGGCGGACACCGGCCGCGGCTTCGGCGCCGACAGCTCCGGCATGGGCACCGGCCTGGCCAACATCCAGGCCCGGCTGTGCGCGATGTTCGGCGAGGCTGCGGCGCTCACGCTGACGCCGGGCGAGGCTTGCGGGCTGCAGGCGACGATCCGCTTGCCGCTGAGGGCGGGGTCTTGAACGCGATGCCGCCCGTCGCCATGTCCGGCAGCCTGTGGCGCGGCATTCTGCGGCGCTTCGACCTGCGCACCCTGGTGATCGGCGGCCTGATCGCCGCCGTCCTGATCGTGGTCGGTGGCGTGGGACTGATCGGGCCGGTGTGGACCGCCGCCCGCTCCACGCAGCTGACGCGGCTCGTCGAGACGGCGGTCACCGGATTCAGCATCTTCATTGCGGTCATCGTCGCCGACGAACTCGCCGATCGCGGCGCGCGACGCGTGCCCACCTACGCCATCGCCATCATCGTCGCGGCATCCTGCGGCGCCGTGCTCGGGTGGCATGTCCGCGTGGCGGCCGGCCTGAATTTCGAGGCCTTCGAGGCGGGGGACATCCCGGGCCCGATGCTGAACGCGGCGCATCGCTTCGCGCATCACTTCGGAATCGCGCTGGTCTGTTCCATCGTCGGCGGATTGGCTGCGTTCGCGCACGTGAGCCGCCGCACCGCGCTCGCCGCGCGCCAGCGCCAGTACGACGCCGAGCGCGCCCGCGGGTTGGCGCAGCGCCGCACGCTGGAGTCGCAACTCCAGGCACTGCAGGCCCGGGTCGAGCCGATGTTCCTGTTCGACACGCTGGAACGCATCCGGCTGCTCTACCGCTCCGATGCGGCCGCGGCCGGCGCCATGCTCGAGGATCTCATCGGCTACCTGCACGCGGTGCTGCCGCACATGCGCGAGTCGTCCTCGACGGTGGCGCAGGAGATGCAACTGGCACGCTCGTGGCTGGACATCGTCGACCGAACCGCGCGGCGCTGGCAGCTCGTGGTGGACATCGACGCCGCCGTGCGCCACGCGCGCCTGCCGGCGCTGGTGCTGCTGCCGCTGGTGCAGCGCGCGGTGGCCGGGCCGGGCGAGGGGCCGGCGCGCCTGCAGGTCTGCGCCATCATGGACGCCGGCCGCCTGACGATCACGGTGGCGACCTCGACCGATGCCTTCTGCGCGGGCATCGCCGCAATTCCCGTGCTCGAGCAGATCGACGAACGACTGCGGGCGCTCCATGGCCGCGCGGCGAGCTTCGGCTGCCTGCGCTCGGCCGATGCGCCAGGCAGCCGGGCGGTCGTCTCGCTGCCGCTCGAATTCGGCGAGTCGGACGCGGGAGCCGCCGCATGACCGACGCCGTCATCGCCGAAGACGAGCCGGTGCTGCGCGCGGAGCTCAAGGAGAAGCTCGAGCAGTTGTGGCCTGGGCTGCGGGTCGTGGCGCTGGCCGAGGACGGCATCGATGCGCTCGATGCGGTGGATCGCTGCAAGCCGCAGGTGCTGTTCCTCGACATCGAGATGCCCGGCCTGTCAGGCCTCGAGGTCGCCCGCGCGGTGAGCGGGCGCTGCCACGTGGTCTTCGTCACCGCCTACAACCAGTACGCCGTCAACGCCTTCGAGCAGGGCGCCATCGACTACGTGATGAAGCCGTTCAACGCCGCGCGGCTGGCGGCGGCCGTCACGCGGGTGCGCGAGCGCCTGGGCGCCGTGCCGGCCGACCTCGACGGCCTGCTCAAGACGCTGCGCGAGCAGTCGCCGCAGCGTGGCCACCTGCGCTGGATCAACGCCTCGCAGGGGCAGAACGTGCGGCTGATCACGACCAGCGAGATCTGTTACTTCAGGGCCGACAACAAGTACACGCTGGTCATCACCGCGGACGCCGAGGCGCCGATCCGCAAGCCGCTCAAGGAGCTGGCCGCCGAACTCGACCCGGACGTCTTCTGGCCCATCCATCGCGGCGTGATCGTCAACGCCAACGCCATCGCGCTGGCCCATCGCAAGCTCAACGGCCAGTTCGAGCTGCGGCTCAAGGCGCGCAAGGAAACGCTGGCGGTGAGCGAGGCCTTCGCCTATCGCTTCCGCCAGATGTAGGGCCCGTATGAAGCGGCGTGCCCTGGCATCGGTCGTATCGCTTCTCGCGGGCTTGGCGGTCGCGCAGGAGCCGCAGGCTCCGCAGCGCGTCGAGATCGTCGGCTCGCGCATCCCGCGCATCGACGCCGAGACGGCGGTGCCCGTGCAGATCATCACGCACGAGGACATCGCGCGCAGCGGCGTCGGCAGCGTCGAGGAACTGCTGGACCGCGTCAGCGCGAACTTCGGCGGGCAGCACGAGGCCATGGGGCTGGGCAACGCCGACACGCCCGGCTTCGCTGGCGCGTCGCTGCGCGGCTTCGGAACCGGCGAGACGCTCGTGCTGCTGAACGGCCGCCGGCTCGCCAACTACGCCTTCACCGGCACCGGCGGCCCGGGCGTGGACCTCCACGTGATCCCGCTGGCGGCGATCCAGCGCGTCGAGATCCTGAAGGACGGCGCCTCGGCCCTCTACGGCAGCGACGCGATCGCCGGCGTCATCAACTTCGTCACGCGGCAGGACTACACCGGCGCCGAGCTGGCTCTCGGCCACAGCGCCACGGAGCATGGCGGCGGCGGTCGCAGCCGGGCGTCGCTGGCGGCCGGCCTGGGCGACCCGGCTCGGGACGGGTTCAACGTCTTTGGCGTGCTCGATGCGAGCAGCGCCCGGTCGCTGCGTGCGCTGCAGCGATCCTTCACGTCCACCGGCTATCGGCCCGAGCTCGGGCTGACCAACCTGTCGCCGGTGGCATGGCCGGCGAACATCCAGCTCGGCAGCGGCGCAGGCCGTTCGCCGCTGGCCAGTCCAGCCGCGCCTGCCTGTACCCCGCAGACCGTGCCCAAGGCAGGCGGCTGCTTTTTCGACCCGGCGCAGACCTTGTACCTGCTCGCGCCGTCCAGGCAGTTGAACGGCCTGGGGCGCGGCACCCTTCGGCTTGGTGGCGAGACCGAGCTCTACGCCGAGGTGCTCGCCGCGACCAGCCGCATCCAGTACCACGCCGCGCCGTCGCCGGCCTATCCGGGCCTGGCGCCCTACGTCCTGCCCGAGTCCAGCGCCTACTACCCGACCGGGCTCGGCCTGTCGGGTGATCTCACGCTCGCCTACCGCGCCTGGCCGCTCGGTGGCCGGCGCTCCGAGGTCGAGTCCGACAACCTGCGCGTGCTCGCAGGCATGCGGTCGCGCATCGGTGCCTGGGACCTGGACGGCGCGGCGAGCGTGAACGAGACCCGGGCCCGTGAGCGCTACCTGAGTGGCTACATCGATTCCCGGCGCCTGAGCGATGCACTGGCGACAGGTCTGGTCAATCCGTTCGGCCCGTCCGGCGCGCAGGGCGACGCGCTGCTGCAGGCGACGCAGATCCACGGCGAGTCTCGCGACGCCAGGGGCAGCACCCGACAGGCCGATCTGCGCGCCAGCTCCGAGCTCGTGGTCCTGCCGGGCGGCTCGCTCGCGGTGGCCCTGGGCGTCGAGGCGCGCCACGAGAGCTTGCGCGATCGCGAGGAGCAGGTCGCCGCCGAGGTCGTCGGCGGCGGGCTGTCGGCACCCAAGCAGGGAAGCCGCAGCGCGCAGGCCGGCTTCGCGGAGCTGGACATGCCCTTGCTCAAGGGCCTGGACGTGCAGGCCGCGGTGCGTTTCGACCACTACAGCGACTTCGGCGGCGCGCTCGACCCCAAGCTCGCGATCCGCCTGCAGCCCCAGCGTGACTGGCTGCTGCGCGCGTCGATCGGGCGCGGCTTTCGCGCGCCGTCGCTGCCCGAGCTGTACACGCAGCAGACCTCCAGCACCGGAGCACTGGAAGACGCGGACTCCAATCCCGTGCCCGACCCGCTGCGCTGCCCGACGACCGGGCTGCCCCGCGATTGCCAGCTCGTCGTGCAGTCGACCGCCGGCGGCAATCCCGCCCTGCGCCCGCAGCGTTCGACGCAGGCCAACGCCGGACTCGTCCTGGAGCCCGCGCGCGGATGGCACGCGTCGCTGGACTTCTGGCGCGTCGACATCCACGACATCATCAGCACGCTCGCCGGCGACACCATCGTCGCCGACCTCGCGCGTTACGACGGCCGCAACGTGATCCGTGGGCCGGTCGACCCTGCGTATCCGACCTTGCCCGGGCCCATCGTCGACATCCTGACGATCAACCAGAACCTGGGCGACTGGCGCGTCGACGGCGCCGACCTGGCGCTCGCGACGCAGCGGTTCAACACCGTGGCCGGAGCCGTGTCGATGCAACTCGATGCCACGTGGACTCACCGCGCCCGCCAGAACATCTCTCAAAGCAATGCCATCGACCTGATCGGCCGGCTGGTTCCGCGTTGCCAGACGCTGGTCAGCGTCAACCTCGATCACGGCGCATGGAGCGCCACGCTGTCGCACCACTATCGCCGCGGCTACACGGACGAGAAGCCGCTGCCCGACGAGTCGCTGCGCCACGTGTCGGCCTACCAGATCTGGGATGGCCAACTGGGCTTGGCGTGGTCGCCCGACGTGCGTTGGACGGTGGGCATCCACAACCTGCTCGACACTCGTCCGCCATTCACCAACAGCGATCACCAGTTCCAGGTCGGCTACGACCCGATCTACGCCGACCCGCTGGGACGCACCTGGAGCGTCGGCCTGCGGGCGGCCTGGCGTTGAGGGGCCGCGCCGGCCGCACCGCCCATTGAATTCCTGCATGGCGGCGATGGGCAATCTGTTGCCCTCGGCGCGGCAGGGCTGCAGCGCAGTCCCTACAATCGCCCCATGCTCCAGCAACGAACGCTCAAGTCCATCACCCGCGCCGTCGGCGTGGGCCTGCACAGCGGACAGAAGGTGGAGATGACGCTGCGTCCGGCCGCGCCCGACACCGGCATCGTGTTCCGCCGCGTCGACCTGCCGCAGCCGGTCAACATCCCCGCCAACGCGGGCTCGGTGTCGGACACGCGGATGAACTCGACCATCTCGTCGGGCGGCGATCCTGGCGGCCCGAAGGTGCAGACGATCGAGCACCTGATGTCAGCTTGCGCCGGCCTGGGCATCGACAACCTGGTCATCGACATGACCGCCGACGAGGTGCCCATCCTCGATGGCTCGTCGGCCAGCTTCGTGTTCCTGCTGCAAAGCGCCGGCATCGTGCTGCAGGACGCGCCCAAGCGCTTCCTCAAGGTGCTCAAGCCCGTCGAGGTGCGCCGCGGCGAGGGGGCCTCGCTGGCCTGGGCGCGGCTGGAGCCGTACCACGGCTACAAGCTGACGTTCGAGATCGAGTTCAACCATCCGGCAGTCGACGCCACCGGCCAGCAGGTGAGCTTCGACATGGGCAGCGGCAAGTACAAGAGCGACATCGCGCGCGCCCGCACCTTCGGCTTCACCAAGGATCTGGACCTGATGCGCTCGCGCGGCCTGACCATGGGCGGCAGCATGGACAACGCGATCGTGGTCGACGACTCGCGCGTGCTCAACGCCGATGGACTCCGCTACGACGACGAGTTCGTCAAGCACAAGATCCTCGACGCGATCGGCGACCTGTTCGTCGTCGGCCACCCGCTGCTGGCGAGCTACACCGCCTACAAGAGCGGCCACGCCTTGAACAACCAGCTGCTGCGGGCGTTGCTGGCCGATCCGGCGGCCTACGAGATGGTCACCTTCGAGGACGAACGCAACGCGCCGGCCGGCTTCGCGGAGCTCGCTCCCGCCTGGTAACAAGCGGAGACGAGCCGCAGCTCGGCCGCAGGCGAGAATCGGGGTCCTCCTTCTCGCCGTCCGGCGTCATGTCCTTGCGCTCCTTCATCGTCCGCCGCTGCCTGCAGTCCTGCCTGAGGGCGGCCGGCCTGCGCGTGGTGAACCTGCCGCTGGTCGTCGACGCGCGCCGGCATGTCGAGCCGGCGGTGCCGCTGGACGCGGGCTACCTGGTAGTCGACCGCCGCGCGTTCGCGTGGATCACGTTCGCGCGCGCCCCTGGCAAGGGCGCTGCGCGCGGCCACACCACCGGCTTCGCGACGCTCTCGGGCGTTCTGCGCGCGATCTGCGCGGAGCGCATCGGCGTCGCTGGCCGCGCCGCGATTCCCGGGCCGAAGCGCGCGCTGGAACTGCGGCGTGCCGGGCGCTGGCAGGAGGTGCTGGACGCCAGCGAACTGGTGGAGGCCCCGATGCGGGCCCAGCTGGACGCGTGGCTGCGCAGCTGGCGCTTCGCGTCGTACCGCGCCGCGCTGCGCGTCTTCATGCGGCTTTGAGCGCCGGGACGGCGCGGCCCTGCGACACCGCGTGCATCGTGGCTGGCCGGTCATCCTGCGCGAAGTCGCAGGACGCACGAATCCCGACCGCGTCTCGGGATAACGTAAACTAGCTTATCATTTTGCCGCTCGGATCCCCTGGCCCCTCGCGTGCCCCGGAGTTCCGGTCTCCGCGGCCTCCAGCCGTCGAGCGCCGCCCCGCACCGACGCCACGTCCCCATGTGGCCTCGCGCGGCGCACGATCCCTGCCCAACCGGATTCACTGGCGGACTTGCGCCGCTCAACGCTTCGAAGAGAAAAGCCGCATGCCTCATTTCCTGGCCCACCGTGCCTCGCGCCTGCCTCATGCAGGTGCCACCGTCCTCGCAGCTGTGCTCACGCTGGCGGCGTGCGGCGACAAGGCACCGCCGCCCGGGCCGCCGCCGGCGCCGGAAGTGGGTGTCGTCACGGTCGCCCCGCGCACGCTGGACGTCCCCACGGAACTGCCGGGTCGCGTCGAGGCCCTGCGCGTCGCGCAGGTGCGCGCGCGCGTGACGGGCATCGTGCAGCGGCGGCTGTTCACTGAAGGCACCGACGTCAAGCAGGGCCAGGCGCTGTTCCAGATCGACCCGGCGCCCTACAAGGCCGCGGTCGACAGCGCCCGCGCCGCGCTCGCCAAGGCCCAGGCCAACGAGCAGCAGGCCAGCGGCCTGCTCAACCGCTACAAGCCGCTGCGCGAGGCCAACGCGATCAGCCAGCAGGACTTCGTCAACGCGACCTCGGCGGCGGCGCAGGCCACGGCCGACGTGGCCTCGGCCAAGGCCGCCGTGCAGACGGCGCAGCTCAATCTCGACTACGCCACCGTCACCGCGCCGATCAGCGGCCGCATCGGCCAGGCGCTGGTCACCGAAGGCGCTCTGGTGTCGGCCACCGAGGCCACCCAGATGGCGCTGATCCAGCAGGTCGACCAGGTCTACGTGAATTTCGCGCAACCGGTCAGCGACATCACCAGGCTGCGCAAGTCCTTCGCCAGCGGCCAGGCCAAGGCGCTGGGCGCGAGCATCCCCGTGCGCATCGCGCTGGACGACGGCACCGAGCTGCCGCAGGGCGGCCGGCTGCTGTTCTCCGATCTGACCGTCGACCCGACCTCGGGCCAGGTCAACGTGCGCGCCAACGTGCCCAACCCTGACGGCGCGCTGATGCCCGGCATGTACGTGCGCGGCCGCATCGCCCAGCAGCAGGTCGCGTCGGCCGTGCTGCTGCCGCAGCAGGCGGTACAGCGCACCACGCAGAACGACACCGCGATGGTGGTGGGCGCCGACGGCAAGCCGGCGGTGCGCGTGGTCAAGCTGGGCGGCAACGAGAACGGCAACTGGATCGTGCTGGAAGGCCTGAAGCCGGGCGAGCAGGTGATCGTCGACGGCTTCCAGAAGATCCGTCCGGGCGCCACGGTCAGGCCGGTGCCCTGGAGCGCGAGCGCGCCCGCTGCCGCGGCTCCGGCCGCCGCTTCCGCCGCCAGCCCGGCTGCCAGCCGCTGAACGGTCGCACGCCATGGCCAAGTTCTTCATCGAACGTCCGATCTTCGCGATCGTCCTCGCGCTGTTCGTGCTCGTGTTCGGCGCGGTCGCGATCACGCAGCTGCCGATCGCCCAGTACCCGCCGGTGGCGCCGCCCACCATCGTCCTGACCGCCACCTACCCGGGCGCGTCGGCCAGGACGATGGACGAGGCCGTGATCAGCGTCATCGAGCAGGAGCTCAACGGCTCGCCCGGCATGATCTACATGGAGTCGGTCAGCCAGTCCAACGGCACCGGCACCGTCACCGTCAGCTACGAGCCGGGCACCAGCCCCGACCTGGCGCAGGTGGACGTGCAGAATCGCCTCTCGCGCGCCGCGCCGCGCCTGCCTGCGGCCGTCACGCAACAGGGCGTGCGCGTCGACAAGGCGCGCTCCAACTTCCTGCTGTTCACCATCCTGTCGTCCGACAACCCGGCCTACGATCCGGTCGCGCTCGGCGACTACGCGTCGCGCAACGTGCTGCCCGAGATCCAGCGCCTGCCCGGCGTCGGCCAGGCGCAGCTGTTCGGCACCGAGCGCGCGATGCGCGTGTGGGTGGACCCGGCCAAGCTGGTCGGCTACAAGCTGTCGATGACGGACGTCAACTCGGCGATCGCGGCGCAGAACGCGCAGGTCTCGGCGGGCAGCATCGGCGACATCCCGAACGTGCTGACGCAGGGCATCACCGCCACGGTGGTCGTCAAGGGCCAGCTGACCTCCATCGAGCAGTTCGGCGCGATCGTGCTGCGCGCCAATCCGGACGGCTCGTCGGTGCGGCTGCGCGACGTCGCGCGGCTCGAGCTCGGCGCCCAGAACTACTCGACCTCCGCCCGCCTGAACGGCCAGCCGTCGACCGGCATCGGAGTCCAGCTCTCGCCCACCGGCAACGCGCTGGCCACGGCCGAGGCCATCAAGACGCGCATGGCGCAGCTGTCCAGGTACTTCCCGCAGGGCGTCAAGTACAGCATTCCCTACGACAGCTCGCGCTTCATCAAGATCTCGATCCGCCAGGTCGTCGAGACGCTGCTGGAAGCCGTCGCGCTGGTGTTCGTCGTGATGTTCGTGTTCCTGCAGGACTGGCGCTACACGCTGATCCCCACCATCGTGGTGCCGGTGGCGCTGCTGGGCACCTTCGGCGTGCTGCTGGCGCTCGGCTACTCGATCAACGTGCTGACGATGTTCGGCATGGTGCTGGTGATCGGCATCGTGGTCGACGACGCGATCGTGGTCGTCGAGAACGTCGAGCGCATCATGAGCACCGAGGGCCTGCCGCCGCTGGAGGCCACGCGCAAGGCGATGAGCCAGATCCAGGGCGCCATCATCGGCGTGACCGTGGTGCTGATCTCGGTGTTCGTGCCGCTGGCGTTCTTCGCCGGCGCCGTGGGCAACATCTATCGGCAGTTCTCGTCGGTGATGGTGGCTTCGATCGGCTTCTCGGCCTTCATGGCGCTGTCGCTGACGCCGGCGCTGTGCGGCATGCTGCTGCGTCCCGTCGACGCCGGCCACCACCACGCCAAGCGCGGCTTCTTCGGCATGTTCAACCGCAACTTCGAGAGGGTGGCGCATGGCTACGAAGGCATGGTCGGACGCGCGCTGGGGCGCGTCGGCCGGCGCGTCATGCTGATGCTGTTCGCGCTCATCGTGGTCGGCGTCGTCGCCTTCTTCGTCAAGCTGCCCGCGTCGTTCCTGCCGGGCGAGGACCAGGGCTACCTGATCGTCAACGTGCAGCTGCCCCCGGGCGCCACGCGCAACCGCACGCTCAGCGTGATGCAGCAGGTCGAGGCCTACGTGCTCAAGCAGCCGGAGGTCCAGAGCATGGTCAGCGTGCTGGGATTCAGCTTCTCGGGCTCCGGCCAGAACGCCGCGCTGGCGTTCGTCACGCTCAAGGACTGGGACGTGCGCAAGGGCCCGCAGCATGCGGCGCAGGCCATCGCCGGCCGCGCCTTCGGCGCCTTGTCCAGCGTGCGTGACGCGTTCATCTTCCCGCTCAGCCCGCCGCCCATCCCCGAGCTCGGCACGGCCTCGGGCTTCAGCTTCCGCCTGCAGGATCGAGGTGGTCTCGGCCACGACGCGCTGCTGGCCGCGCGCAACCAGCTGCTGGGCATGGCCTCGAAGGACCCCTTGCTGGCAGGCGTGCGTCCGGATGCGCTGGAAGACGCCTCGCAGGTGGAGGTGACGGTCGATCGCGAGAAAGCCGCCAGCCAGGGCGTGGGCTTCGCCGCCATCAACTCGGTGATCTCCACGGGCTTCGGCTCGACCTACGTCAACGACTTCCCGAATGCCGGGCGGCTGCAGCGCGTCGTGGTGCAGGCCGAGCAGTCGGCGCGCATGCAACCGGAAGACCTGCTGCGCCTGAACGCCATCAACGCCAACGGCCAGCCAGTGCCGCTGTCGGCCTTCGCCAGCGTGCGCTGGGTCACCGGCCCGGTGCAGAGCATCCGCTACAACGGCTATCCGGCGATGCGCATCGCGGGCGACGCCTCGCCCGGCCACAGCACCGGCGAGGCGATGGACGAGATGGAAAGGCTGGCGGCGCAACTGCCGGCAGGCTTCGGCTACGAGTGGACGGGGCAGTCGCGCGAAGAGAAGCTCTCGGGCTCGACGGCGCCGCTGCTGCTGGGCTTCTCCATGCTGGCCGTGTTCCTGTGCCTGGCCGCGCTCTACGAGAGCTGGTCCATCCCGATGGCCGTGCTGCTGGTGGTGCCCATCGGCGTGCTGGGCGCGCTGCTGGGTGCGTGGTCGCGCGGCTTCGCCAACGACGTCTACTTCAAGGTCGGCCTGATCACCATCATCGGCCTGTCGGCCAAGAACGCGGTGCTGATCATCGAGTTCGCCAAGGACCTGCAGGCGCAGGGCAAGGGTGTGGCCGAGGCAGCCCTCGAGGCCATCCGCCTGCGCTTCCGCCCCATCATCATGACCTCGCTGGCCTTCATGCTGGGCGTGCTGCCGCTGGCCATCTCCACCGGTGCCGGCTCGGCCAGCCAGCGCGCGATCGGCACCGGCGTGATGGGCGGCATGGCCACGGCCACGCTGGTCGGCGTGGTGTTCGTGCCGCTGTTCTTCGTGCTCGTGCGCAGCCTGTTCAAGGGCAGCAAGCGCCAGCACGACTTCGACGTCGCGCACTCGCGCTCGTTCAAGCACTAAGCGATGAAGAATCTCCTGCTCAAACCAATCGCCCTGGCGGCGGCGGCCGTCCTGCTCGCGGCCTGCAGCTCGATGGCGCCGCGCTACGAGCGTCCCGCCGCGCCTGTGGCCGCGTCCTTCCCCGCCGCGGCCGCCTCGGCGGCGACGCCTTCCACCGGGGTCGCGCCCGCGGCACAGCCATGGCAGGCCTACTTCCAGGACGCGCGGCTGGACCAGCTGATCACGACCGCGCTGGCCAACAACCGCGACCTGCGCGTCTCGGTGCTCAACATCGAGCTCGCGCGGGCCCAGGTCGGCCTGACGCGCGCCAACGAGTTTCCCACCGTCAATGCGCAGGCCACGCACACGCGCGAGACCGGCCTGCAGACCATCAACACCGTCGGCCTGGCCGTGGCCGGCTATGAGCTCGACCTGTGGGGCCGCGTGCGCTCGCTCACCGATGCGGCGCTGGCGCAGCTGTCGGCCACCACCGAGGCGCGCAAGGCGGCGCAGATCTCGTTGATCGCCTCGGTGGCCAACGCCTACTACGCGATGGCCGGCGACCAGGCGCTGCTCGACGTGGCCGAGCAGACGCTCAAGACCCGCACCGAGACGCTGAACCTCTATCAACTGCGTTTCAACAACGGCGTCGCGTCCGCCATCGACCTGCAGCTGAACAAGTCGCTGGTCGAGACCGCGCGCGTGGCCTGGGTGGCCGCGCAACGCCAGCGCGCGCTCGACCAGAACGCGCTCGAACTGCTGATCGGCAGCCCGTTGCCGCCGCAGCTGCCGGCCGCCACGGCCTGGGACGCCATGGCGCTGCCCGACGTGCCCACCGACCTGCCGTCCAGCGTGCTGCTGGATCGCCCGGACGTGCGCCAGGCCGAGCAGCAGCTGATCGCAGCCAACGCGGACATCGGTGCCGCGCGGGCCGCCTTCTTCCCGGCCATCACCCTGACCGGCAGCTACGGCACGGCCAGCACCTCGTTGTCCCACCTGTTCGAGCACTCGGCGTGGTCGTTCATCCCGCAGGTGACGCTGCCCATCTTCGACGCCGGCCGCAACCGCAACAACCTGCGCGTGAGCGAGGCCCAGCGCGACATCGCCACGGCGCAGTACGAGAGGGCCGTGCAATCTGCCTTCCGGGACGTGGCCGATGCGCTCGCCGGCCGCGCCACGCTGGTCGACCAACTGGCGGCCCAGCAGGCGCAGACCGACGCCGAGGCGGCCCGCTTCAAGCTGTCCAACATGCTGTTCACCAACGGCGTGGCCAGCTCGCTGGACCTGCTCGACGCCCAGCGCTCCCTGTTCGCGTCGCAGCAGCAACTGGTGCAGGTCAAGCTGGCCCTGCTGCAGAACCGCATCGCCGTCTACCGGGCCCTTGGCGGCGGCTGGACGCAGGCCGGGACGCCGGCGTCCTGACGGGTGGGAAGGCGGTCGGGGCCTCGCCGATCAACGGCGAGATCTCGCCGATGAAGCGTCACGCTCCTCCGTCGCGTGCTGGGTGACGCGCACGACGGTGCCTTGTCCCGGGGTGCTGATGATCGCCAGGCGGCCACCGAGGGCGGCCACGCGCTCCTGCATTCCGAGCAGGCCGTAGCCCCGCTTCTCGCTGCCGATCTCGAAACCCGTCCCGTTGTCGATGATTTCCAGGAAGGAGACACCTCCTTCGGACTTCAGCACGACGCGCACGGCCGTCGCGCCGGAATGTCGCCGGACGTTCGTCAGCGATTCCTGGACGACGCGGAACGCCATGGTGGCGGCGTCCTGCCCCGCGAAGGCGGCGCACTCCTCCAGCTCGAGCTGGCAGTGGATGCCGGTCTGCTGTTCGAACCTGGCGGCCATCCACTCGATGGCCGGGCGCAGTCCGCCGTCCAGGGCCGGCGGCCTGAGCTGGGTGACCAGTTCCCGGATGCTGCGGATGATGGCATCGACCCGGTCGACGAGCCCCTGGAAGGGGAGTTCGTCGCCCCCGGACGGCGGATTGACGGACCGACGCAGCACCAGCACTTCCATTCGCAGTGCCGCCAGTTGCTGGGCCATCTCGTCATGAAGCTCACGCGATATCCGGGTGCGTTCCTGCTCCAGCGAGCGTGCGTTGTGACCGCTCAGGAACTGGATCTGCGAACGCGAGTGTTCGAGTTCGGCCGTGCGCTGCTGCACCCGTTGTTCGAGCAAGGCCTG
>JBJMWF010000020.1:0-16125 GCA_045810265.1 Vitreoscilla sp.
GCCTTGCCTTCGGCGAGCAGTCTGCCCGGCGTGGCCTGGTCGGCGGCCAGCAGCACGTCGAAGGGCGCACCGGCCTCGATCTGCGTGTAGAACTTGCCGGTGGCACCGAAGGACAGCTTCACCACGTGGCCGGTGTCGTGCTCGAACTGCGCGGCGATCTTCTGCGCAGCGGCCGAGAAGTTGGCGGCGACGGCCACCTGGACTTCGTCGGCGTGCGCCGCCAATGCGGAGACGGCGAGTGCGAGCGCGGACAGGACGCGGGAGAGCGTCGACTTCATGAATGATCCTCGGGGGTTTTGCACGATGTCGTGGCGATCAAGGCCGCGCGCAAACGCGATGGTAGTTCGTGTCCCTGCCCGCCAGCGCATCGGAGGCGCCATTCTGCGTCACCCGGCCATCCCCCAAGGACGACCAGTGCACGTGTCGCGCCGCGAACGTAGACTCCCCGCCACCACAACAAGCCGTGCCGGAGATGCCCATGTCGAACCGATTGCGTGCCCGCCGGGCACCGGCTGCGATCGCGTTGCTGCTGGGAGGCTGCGCGCTGCAGATGCAGCCCGTGGCCGACTTCGGCGCCGCCGCGAACCGCCTGGCCGTCAGCTACAAGCCGTTCGGCTCTGGCATCGCCGCCAGCTGCGAGCAGCGCCAGCGCTACATCGCGCTGGGCAACGCGGGCGCGTTCGATGACGCCACGGCCCAACGCGCCGCCGCGACCACCTGTGCGCCGCTGAAGGAAGCCGGCGCCACCGCGGCGCTGTTCGGCCAGGCGCTGGCCGACTACGCCGCGGCGCTGACCAAGGTCTCGGGCGCCAAGGCGACGGCCTTCGACGGCGACATCAAGGACATCTCCGGCGCCGCCGCCAAGCTCGAGACCAAGGGCGGCACGCCGATCTTCGACAGCGGCAAGCTGCGCGCCGCAACCAAGATCGCGCGCGCCGCCGCGGCGCTGGTGATGGAAGAGAAGCTGCAGGTCCTCACCCGCGCCACGCTGCAGGACAACGCCGAGGCGCTCAAGACCGTCGTCGAGGCGATGAAGACCTATGCCGGCACGATCTACACGGGCCAGCTCGCCGAGACGCACGAGGTCATGGCCGGCGAGCTGCGCCGCCTCGTCGCCGCGTCCGACGCGCCCACGCAGCGCGACGTCGAGGGCCGGCTGCCCTGGCGTTACGCCCAGGCCGCCGCGCGCGCCGACCTCGACGCCAACGAGCTCGAGGCCCGCCACGCGCGCGACTTCGCGCAGACCGCCGATGCCCTGCTCGCGGCGCACGCCGACCTGATCGCCAACTTCGACAAGCTCGGCGGCGCCCGCCGCCTCGAGCTGGTGTCGGCCTTCGTCGCCAAGGTCAAGGCGCTCAACGAAGACGCCGCGGCCTTGTAGACCATCCAACCCGAGAAACGCCATGACCGATCCCACTGCCGCCGACATCGCCGCTCGCGCGCTCGCCGCCACCGCCGCACCGAGCGCGGACGACACCGCCGCCGCGATGGCGCAGCTGGCCGACGTCGCCGGCCACGCATCGACCGTGTTGTTCAACTACCGGCGCGACAACCCGGATGCCACCGACCTGGAGCAGGCGCTGAATCTGGAGATGACACTGGACAAGCGCGCCATCGAGCTGCGCGTGCAGGCGGTCAGGCTGCTCGGCGCGCAGTCCGCCGACGCACTCGCGCAGATGAAGGATGCGTCGCAGAAGGTGGACGACTTCCTGGCCAGCGTCAAGAAGGTCGGGAGCCGGATGGAGGTCGCCAACGCCGTGGTGTGCCTGGCGGGCGCTGCGCTCGTGGGCGACGCGGGCGGCATCCTCGCCGCCGTCGTCAGCGTGCACAGCGCGCTGAAATCGGCCGAAGCGTAGGTCTGGCGGCCTACGGCGCCCGGCTGGGCGTCGTGTTGGGCGGCGGCGCCAATTCGAGCTCTTCGTCGGTGCCCAGCATCTCCGGGCGGACGATGTCGAGTACCTCGCCCATCCACAGCGCGTGCGTCAGGTGATCGCGGCGGGTGTCGCGCGTGTTCGGATGCACCAGCACGGTCAAACCTTGCCGGTTGAGCATCAGCCACGGGACGAAGTTGCCGAAGGTCGGGACGTCGAATGCCACCTGGTACATGCTGCGCGCATGCGGGCCGACCAGGCGGTCGTGCACGCGCCCGAGCGTGACGCGAAAGCGTTCGCCGATCTGCTCGCGCAAGGCCAGCGCGGCCTCGCGCTGGGCGGGACCGTCGAAGTAGACGTGGGCGTGGAAGCTGCCGATGGCGGCAAGCGGCTGCGGCGCGGGCGAAGTCATGCGCCCACTTTATACGCTGCCTGAACGCGCCACGAAGCCGGCCTGCCCGCGCGGTGGCGGTCAGGGCCGGCTGGTCTTCGCGGGAACTCCGGGGGTCAGATTCCGCGACCGCTGATCAGGCGGAACAGCACCGCGATGATCGCGATGACCAGGAGGATGTGGATCAGGCCACCCATGGTCACCGAGGTGAGCATGCCGATGAGCCAGAGGATGACGAGAATGACGGCGATGGTGTAGAGCATGGTTTTCTCCGGTTTCCTACTTCTTGATGCTGGTGTCGTTGACGACGCTCTGGACGCCTTCGACGTTGCGTGCGACGGACGTCGCGCGTGCTTGTTCATCGGCGCTGTCGACAAAGCCGCTCAGCTGCACGACGCCCTTGTTGGTGGTCACCGCGAACTCGGTTCCGCGGGTCTGGTCGTCCGCCAGCAACGCCGACTTCACCTTGACGGTGATGACGGAGTCGTCCAGCGCGTTGCCGGCCGTTGACTTGCCTTCCTTGACCTTGAGCTTGTTCTGCACCGACTGGACGCCCTCGACGGCCTTGGCCAGCTGCACCTGGCGGTCCGCCTGGGCCTGACTGTCGACGAAGCCGCTGAGCATCACTTCGCCCTTGTGCGTCTCGACGCTGGTGTCGCCGCTGCGGGCCTGCGTATCGGTCAGCAGGCTGGACTTCACCTTGGTGGTGATGACGGCGTCGTCCAGGTGGGTGCCGGCGGACACCTGCTTGTCCGGCGGCGTGTTGTTGTTGCAGCCGCTCAGCACCACGCCGGCGAGCGTCGCCGCGATGGCGATGCCCAGTTGTAACGGTCTTGCGTGCATGGTCATGTCCTGATCTCCTGCGCGGCCTTGCGGCCCATGGGATCGGTTCGGCAAGCACCGTGCCCGACAGTGGCCACAACCGGGCGCGGCCGTGTGCCGGGCGGCCCGATTTCGGGCACGAGTCTCCCTAGCTCATCGGGCGAGCGACCCTGGCGCCACACTCGTCCGAGGGATTCAATGGCAGGTGCGCAGTCCCAGGCTGTCGTCCCGCCCTCAATCACTGGAGATGCACATGACCGATACCAGATTCATCGCCGTCCCCGGCAGCGAACGCACGCCCGCCTTCGGTGCCACCGCCATGCGTGCCGCAGACGCCGAGGCGTGGGTCGAGGTGACGCTCAAGCTGGCGCGCAAGGCGCCGCTGCCGGCGGTCGACGAGCGTCCGAAGCGCACGCTGTCGGCCTCCGAGCTGGCCGCTCAATATGGGGCATCGGACGACGCGGTCAAGCGCGTGTCCGACGCGTTCACCGCGCTCGGCCTGACCGTGCTGGCGAGCGATGCCGCCACGCGCAGCGTGCAGCTGGGCGGCCCGGTGGGCGCGATGGAAACCGCGTTCCAGGTCAAGCTGCTGGACTTCGACGGCGTGCGCGGCGCCTATCGCGGCCGCGTCGGCGCGTTGCACGTGCCGGCAGCACTCGAGGACGACATCGTCGGCGTGTTCGGCCTGGACAACCGTCGCGTGGTGCGCCGCCGCCCGGATGGCGGCAAGAAGCGCCACGTCGTCGACCACGGCGCCACCGCCGCCAGGAAGCGTCCCTGGTTCTTTCCGGCTGAACTCGCGGCGGCCTACGACTTCCCCGAGGGCGACGGCAGCGGACAGACGATCGGCCTGCTCGAGTTCGGCGGCGGTTACTTCGAGGACGACCTCAAGGCCTTCGGCAAGGCGGCGGGCCTGGCCAGCCTGCCCACCGTGGTGCCGATCAGCGTCGACAAGATGCCCACCAACACCAACGACGAAGCGACTGGCGAGGTGATGCTGGACGTCGAGGTGCTGGCCGGCATCTGCCCGAAGGCGACGATTCCGGTGTGGTTCAGCCAGTTCACCGAGAAGGGCTGGGTCGACGCGCTCGATGCCGCGATGCATGACCCCAAGTACAAGCCGCAGGTGCTGTCGATCAGCTGGGGCTACGCCGAGGACGTCTCGGTGTGGACGGCGGCCGCCGTCAAGCAGGTCAACGAGGCGCTGCACGAGGCCGCGCTGATGGGCATCACGATCTGCGTGGCGGCCGGCGACGACGGCTCGTCCGACGGCATCAATGACGGCCACGCGCACGTCGACTTCCCATGCGCCAGTCCGTTCGTGCTGGCTGTCGGCGGCACCCTGCTGCGCACGGGTGCGAAGGCCAGCGAGCGCGCGTGGAAGGACGGCGACGGCCTGCGCGCCGACAACGGCGGCTCGACCGGCGGCGGCGTCAGCGCGCGCCTGGCGCGCCCGGCGTGGCAGGCCGGGCTGGACATCGCCCCGGTCAATCCCGGCCAGGCGGCCGGCCGCATCGTGCCGGACGTCGCCGCCAACGCCAGCGCCAACACCGGCTACTTCGTGGTCGCCGGCGGCCAGCAGGAGATCAGCGGCGGCACCAGCGCATCCGCGCCGCTGTGGGCCGCGCTGGTCGCGCGCATGAACCAGCAGCTGGGCGCCAGCGGCAAGCGCGTGGGCTATCTCACGCCGTTGCTGTACGGGGCCGCCGCCGGCGGTTCGACGCCGGTCGGCAAGCTGGGCTGCAACGACATCCACTCCGGCAACAACGTCACCGCGCACGTGGGCGGCTTCAAGTCGGCCCCGGGATTCGATGCGGTGACCGGCTGGGGCTCGCCCAAGGGCAAGGACCTGCTCGCGACGCTGGCCAAATTGCTGTAGCCCGCGCGTGCGCTTTCCGGGGACCGTAGACTGCGGATCCATGGAAGCGCCCGGGCCGCTGCCGCATCCTCGCGGGACGGTCGGCGCGCCGTCCCCGAGGTGAGCCTGATGGAATCGACGCCACGTCCCCTGAACGTCCTCGCGCTGTGCGGCAGCCTGCGCCAGGCCTCGATCAACGCCGCGCTGCTGCGCGCGGCCGCCCGGCTGGCCGCCCCGGCGGCCGACATCGAGGTGCCCGACTGGCTGGGGCGCCTGCCGCTGTTCGACCCCGACCTCGAGGCGGAGCCGCCACGTGTCGTGCAGGCGCTGCACCTGGCCGTGGCCAACGCGGACGCGATCCTGATCGCCAGCCCCGAGTACGCGCACGGCGTCAGTGGCACGATCAAGAACACGCTCGACTGGCTGGTCGGCTTCGAACCGTTCATCCACAAGCCGGTGGCCGTCATCAACGCCTCGCCGCGCGCACGTCATGCCGACGAGGCCTTGCGGGAGACGCTGCGCACGATGTCGGCCGGACTGGTGGGCGAGCGCTCGTTCGTGGTCGAGTTGCTGGGCGCGCACCTGGACGAGCTCGCGATGGCCGCCTCGCCCGAGGTGGCCGCGGTGGTGGCCCAAGCCGTCGCCGCGCTGCGCGCCGAGATGGTGCGCCAGGCGACCGGCGACATCCCGGTATTTCCCCTGCGTTAGCGCGCAAGGCGCCGTCGCATACTTGGTGCATGGCTCTTCCCCATGCAAGCTCCGGACAGATCGTCGACATCCTGTCCTCCGAGGGCACGCTGCCCTCGGCCAAGTCGTTCGCGCTCTTCAAGAGCGACCAGCTCGAGGTGATGCGGGTCGTGTTGCCGGCAGGCAAGGCGTTTCCGCCGCACCGGGTGGCCGGCGAGAGCACCGTGCAATGCCTGGACGGGCGCATCCGCCTGAGCGTCGATGGCGTCGAGCAGGAGCTGGGCGCCGGGCAGTTGATGCACCTGGCGGGCGGCGTGCTGCACGGCCTGGTCGGCATCGAGGATGCGTCGGCGCTGGTCACCATCGTGCTCGGCAAGACCTGAGAGCGCGGGCCGGATTCCTCTTCGTCAGCGGGAGCGGGTATAACGCCCGTGTCGAGCGGACACTCGCTCGACCCGCTGCTGCGGCAAACGAAGGGGAAAAGACATGAAGCAATACGGCGCCGAGTTCCTCGGCACCTTCTGGCTGGTGCTGGGCGGCTGCGGCAGCGCGGTCATCGCGGCGGGGTTTCCGGGCGTGGGCATCGGCCTGCTGGGGGTCTCGCTGGCCTTCGGCCTGACGGTGCTGACGATGGCCTACGCGATCGGGCCCATCTCGGGCTGCCACCTGAATCCGGCCGTCTCGGTGGGCCTGTGGGCGGCCGGCCGCTTCCCGGCGGACAAGCTGCTGGGCTACATCGTGGCCCAGGTCTTCGGCGCGATCATCGCCGGCGGCGTGCTGTACGTGATCGCCAGCGGCGCTCCGGGCTTCGACGTCGCCAAGGGCTTCGCCTCCAACGGCTACGGCCTGCGCTCGCCGGGCGGCTACTCGATGTGGGCCGGGCTGGTGTGCGAGGTGGTGATGACGATGATGTTCCTGGTCGTCATCCTCGGCGCGACCGACTCGCGCTCGCCCGGACAGTTCGCGCCGATCCCGATCGGCCTGGCGCTGACGCTGATCCACCTGGTCAGCATCCCGGTCACCAATACCTCGGTCAACCCGGCGCGCAGCACCGGCGTCGCGATCTATGCGGGCGCGCCGGCGCTCGAGCAGCTGTGGCTGTTCTGGCTCGCACCCATCGTCGGCGCGGTGATCGGCGCCTACGTGTTTCGCGCCATCCGCGGCAAGGACGAGTGACGCTCTGGTAACGTCGCCCTCCCGCACAGCAGGAGAGCGACCGGATGGCCCGCAACGTGGAGATCAAGGCGCGTGTCGCCGACATGGACGCACTGAGGGCCCGCGCCGCGGCCATCGCCGACAGCGGGCCCGTCCAGATCCCGCAGGACGACACTTTCTTTGGCTGCGACAACGGCCGCCTGAAGCTGCGTGTGTTCGAGAACGGGCACGGCGAGCTGATCTTCTATCGCCGGCCCGACGCCGGCGGCCCCAAGGTCTCGTTCTACGTGCTGTCGCCGACCACTTCGCCCGACACGCTGCGCGAGGCGCTGACCCTGGCCAACGGCCAGCAGGGCCGCGTCGTCAAGCACCGCACGCTGTTCCTGGTCGGGCGCACGCGCGTGCATCTCGATCGCGTTCAAGGGCTGGGCGACTTCATGGAGCTCGAAGTGGTGCTTGGCGAGGACGAGTCGGTCGACGACGGCGTGCGAGAAGCGCACGAGCTGATGGCACGGCTGCGGGTTCCCGCGGAGTGCCTGGTGCAGGGCGCGTACCACGACCTGCTGCGCGCCGGCTGAAACGTCAGGCCCAGGTACGATGGTGCGCCAACCAACCCGGTTCGCCATGCAAGTCCGCCCGTTCCTCGATTCAGACGAAGCTGCTGTCATCGCCTTGTGGGAGGCCGCCGGCCTGACCCGATCGTGGAACGATCCGCGCAAGGACATCGAACGCAAGCGATCGGTGCAGCGCGAGTGGTTCCTGGTCGGCACCGAGGGCCAGGCCGTCATCGCCTCCATCATGATCGGCTACGACGGCCATCGCGGCTGGATCAACTACCTGGCCGTGTCGCCCGACCATCGCATGCGCGGCCACGCCCGCACGCTCATGCGCGAGGCCGAACGGCTGCTGCAGGCCGCAGGCTGTCCCAAGATCAACCTGCAGATCCGCACCAGCAACGCCTCGGTGATCGCGTTCTACGAGGCCATCGGCTACGCGCAGGACGACGTGGTCTCGTTCGGACGACGCCTGATCGCCGACGAATGACGGCTATTTGGTGATGCCTTCGATGCGGCGGGCGCGCACGCGCTTGCCCTTGACCAGGCCCGCGTTCAGCTTGGACAGCGCCTTGTCCGCGATGGAGCGTTCGACCGCGACGTAGGTCGACATGTCCGTCACGTTGATCTTGCCGATCTGCGTGCCGGCAAAGCCCATGTCCTTGGTGAGCGCGCCCAGCACGTCGCCGGGGCGGATCTTTTCCTTGCGGCCGCCCAGGATCTGCAGCGTCACCATCGGGGCGACCAGCGGCTTGTCCGAGCCGGCGTCCAGCTCGTCCAGACGGTGCCACTTCGTGGCCGCGCCCTGCAGCAGCTCGATCTGGCCGACGCGGCCCATCTCGTCCAGGCTGGCCAGGTTCAGCGCGAGTCCTTCCTCGCCCGCTCGCCCGGTGCGGCCGATGCGGTGGATGTGCTGCTCGGTCTCGTAGGTGACGTCGACGTTGATGACGCATTCGAGCCGGTCGATGTCCAGGCCGCGCGCGGCCACGTCGGTGGCCACCAGCACCGAGCAGCTGCGGTTGGCGAACTGGATCAGCACCTGGTCGCGATCGCGCTGCTCCAGGTCCCCGTGCAGCGCGATCGCCTGGATTCCTTCGGCGGTGAGCACGTCGACCAGGTCGCGGCACTGCTGCTTGGTGTTGCAGAACGCGATGGTGCTGGCCGGCTGGTAGTGGCGCAGCAGGCGGCCGACCGCGTGCAGCTTCTCGGTCGGCTTGACCTCGTACCAGACCTGGCGGATCTGCGCGGCGTCGTGGCGCGACTCCACCTTCACCGTCTGCGGGTTGCGCATGAACTGCTGGCTCAGCCTGGCGATGCCCTCGGGGTAGGTGGCCGAGAACAGCAAGGTCTGGCGCGTCTTCGGGCAGGCGCTGGCCACCGCCTTGATGTCGTCGACGAAGCCCATGTCCAGCATGCGGTCGGCCTCGTCCAGCACGAGCGTCTTCAGGCCGGACAGGTCCAGCGCCTCGCGTTCGAGCAGGTCCATCACGCGGCCCGGCGTGCCGACGATGACATGCGCGCCGTGCTCCAGGCTGGCGAGCTGGTTGCGCACCGGCACGCCGCCGACGATGGTCAGCACCTTGATGTTCTCCTCGGCGCGCGCCAGGCGGCGCGTCTCCACGGCCACCTGCTCGGCGAGCTCGCGCGTGGGGCACAGCACCAGGCACTGGATGCCGAAATGGCGCGGATTGAGCTTGTCCAGCATCGCCAGCGCGAACGCGGCGGTCTTGCCGCTGCCGGTCTTGGCCTGCGCGAGCAGGTCGTGGCCGGCCAGCGCCACGGGCAGCGCGGCGGCCTGGATCGGCGTCATCTCCAGGTAACCCAGCTGGGTCAGGTTGGCGAGGACGGCGGGCGGCAGCGACAGGGTGCTGAACGAGTTGGCGGGGGCGGGCGAGGTCATGTCGCATTGTCCGCGATGCGCCCGGTCTAAGATGCCCGGACCCGCGCATTCCTGCGCATGCCACTCCCGTGATGTCCCATCCTGCCCGTCTGTCCAGCCCCGCCGCCGAACGCAACCGCCAGCCCATCCTGGAGGTGCTGCGCCGCGTGCTGCCGCCGTCGGGCCGCGCGCTGGAGATCGCCAGCGGCAGCGGACAGCACGTGTCGTGGTTCGCACGCCACCTGCCGGGCTGGACCTGGCAGCCGACCGAGTATGCGGCCGCGTCGCTACCGTCGATCGCGGCGTGGAGCGTGCTGGACGAGGGCGACGTGGCCGAATCGCCGGCAGCGAGCGCGAGTGTCGGCCCGCTGCCCAACGTGCTGCCGCCGCTGCAACTGGACGTGTGCGCGGCCACTTGGCCGTTGGCCGGCCGCTTCGACGCAATCACCTGCGCCAACATGATCCATGCCTCGCCGCCGCAGACACTGGCCGGGTTGATGCAGGGCGCCGGCCGCCACCTCGCGCCGGCGGGCGTGCTGGTGACCTACGGCCCCTACATCCTCGACGACGAGCCGCTGGCCGCCAGCAACGTCGAGTTCGATGCCTGGCTCAAGACGCGCGACCCGAGCTGGGGCATCCGCCGGCTCGCCGATGTCCTCGCGCACGCGCGCGGCGCGGGCTTGCGCCTGCGCGAGCGCGTCGCGATGCCCGCCAACAACCTGATGCTGGTTCTCGAACGTGAAGGAGCCGCCCGATGACCGATTCGATCAACACCGCCGACGCTTCGCCCGATGGCGTGCCCGCGGAGCTCGCGATCGCCGAGACCCGCGCCTGGGTGCGCCGCGCGGTGATCGGCCTGAACCTGTGCCCGTTCGCACGGGCGGTCGATGCGAAGGACCAGATCCGCTACGTATTCAGTGACGCCACCGATGCCGAGACGCTGCTGGCGACCCTCGTGGTCGAGCTGCAACGCCTGGCGGACACCGATCCCGAGCTCGTCGACACGACCATGGTGATACATCCTAGGGTATTCACCGACTTCGAGGATTTCAACGATTTCCTCGAGCTTGCCGATGCGGCGGTCGAGGATCTCGACCTCGACGGCGTGCTGCAGGTCGCCAGCTTCCATCCGCGTTTCCAATTCGCCGACACCGAGCCGGACGACATCACCAACGCCACCAATCGCGCGCCGTACCCCACGCTGCACCTGCTGCGCGAGGACAGCGTCGACCGCGCCGTGGCGGCGTTCCCCGAGGCCGAGGCCATCTTCGAGCGCAACATGGCCACGCTCGAAAAACTGGGTCCGCAGGGCTGGGCCGCGGTCAGGAAAAGCTGGGAAGACGACGCGGCCGCCGAATTCGGAGCTTGACGCAGGCCCATCCCGAGGGCCGGCTTGCAAGTTCCGCAACTCGCGGCACACTGGGACATGGTCCCTCCAACCAACGTCCCGGTCGTCGCTTCGCTGCTGATCGTCGACGACAACGTCGTGCAGCGCATGCAGGTGGTCGCGCTTTGCCGCCAGCTGGGCGTCGAGATGATCTACGAGGCCGGCAGCGGCGCCGAAGCGCTCGAGCTGCTGTCGCTGCTGGTGCTGCCGCCGGACATCGCCATCATCGACCTCGAGATGCCGGTGATGGACGGCGTCGAGCTGATCGAGCTGATGCACGAGCGCCAGCTGGCGATCCCGCTGATCGTCGTCTCCAGCCGCGAGCTCGTGCTGATCGACACCGTCGAGGCGATGGCGCGCAATCTCGGCGTGCCGGTGGTGGCGGGCATCCGCAAGCCGCTGCAGCGCGAGTCACTGGCGGCGGCTTTCGAGCAGTGGAGGCGCGAGCAGGCCGAGCCGGACGTGGTCGCGAGCAGCGCGCCGCAGACGCCCATCGCCACCCGCGACCTGGCGCAGGCCATCGAGTCCGGTGCCATCGCGGCGCACTACCAACCCAAGGTCGACATGGCGCGGGGTGTGGTCTGCGGCGTCGAGGCGCTGGCACGCTGGACGCATCCGAGCCTGGGCGAGATCCGGCCTGACCGCTTCATCGAGGTGGCTGAACGCGAGGGCCTGATCCATGCATTGACCTTGTCCATGCTGCGCCAGGCCTTCGGCGCCACGGCGCGCTGGAACGCGATGGGCCTGCGTCTGTCGATGGCCGTCAACCTGTCGCCGCGGCTGCTGGAGGAGCCCGCGCTGGTGCGCGAGCTTTCCGCCTTGCTCGAGGAACATGGCCTGGAAGCACGCCAGATCGTGCTGGAGATCACCGAGAGCTCGGTGGTCGACTGCATGGGCATCGCGCTCGGCGTGCTGGCCCGGTTGCGCCTGAAGGGCTTCGGCCTGTCGATCGACGACTACGGCACCGGCTTCTCGTCGATGCAGCAACTGGCGCGCATCCCGTTCAGCGAGCTCAAGATCGACCGCGCGTTCGTGCACGGCGCCAACCAGCGCACCAACCTGCGCGTGATCCTGCAGTCAGCGCTGGACATGTCGCGCCAGCTGGGCCTGGCGACGGTGGCCGAGGGCATCGAGACGCTGGCCGACTGGCAGCTGGTGCGCGACTCGGGCTGCGGCGTCGGCCAGGGCTTCCTGGCGTCGCCCGCGATGCCGGCCGAACTGCTGCCCGGGTGGATCGGCAATCACGAGCCGCGCCTGATGGCGCTGGGAGTCGGCGCTTAGGCCGTCAGCTCGCGCGACTACTCAGCCCAGCCCGTGCGCTCCCATCAGCGCGCGCAGGCGCCGCAGTTCGGACTGCAGGTCCAGGATCAGCGCCGCGGTGTCCAGGTTGGCGCCGAAGTCGCGTTCGAGGCGGCGGGCGGCGAGGGCGCGCTGCAGGTCGGCGCTGTGGAAGTGCCAGCGCTCGGGCGGCTCGGCGGGGGTATCGACGTGCAGGATCTCGACCTCGACCAGGCGCACGACCCATTGGTCTTCGGCACCGACGGCACGGGCCAGTTCGCGCACGGTCAGGGGCGAAGAATCGATGACGGTGGTGACGGCGCGCATCTTCAGGCTCCCAAATGCTGGCGCGGGTTGAAGGGGGCCGCCTTGGCAAGTTGCTCGTAGGCGGCGCGGGCGGCCTCGGAGTCGGCCGGTGGCAGCGCGATCTCGAGCAGCAGGTACAGATGGCCCGGCGTCTTGCCCGGAAGTCCACGTTCCTTCAGGCGCAGCTTCATGCCGTTGCGTGCGCCCTTGGGAATGGTCACGTCGACGCGGCCGCCGGTGGGCGTCGGCACCGTCACGTGCGCGCCGAGCGCGGCCTCGGTGGGCGTGACCGGCAGCGTCATGTACAGGTCCTGGCCCTCGATGCGGTAGAGCCTGTGCGGCGCGATGCGCACCTCCAGGTACAGGTCGCCCGCGGGCTCGCCGCCGTGGCCCGGCAGGCCCTGGCCGGCGAGCCGGATGTACTGGCCGGGCCGCACGCCGGCGGGGATGCGGACGTCCAGCGTGCGGTTGACCAGGTGCGGCCGGCCCTGCTCGTCGATCTCCTGCGCGCGCAGCGAGAGCTGGCGCTCGGCGCCGTGCAGCGCGTCCTCCAGCGAGATCTCGATGGCCGCATGGTGATCCTCGCCGCGCTCGCGGTAGGGGCCGCGCTGGGCGCCGCCGCCCATGCCGCCGCGATTGCCGAAGATCGACGAGAAGAACTCGCTGAAGTCGGCGTGGTCGGCCGGGCCCTGGGCGGGGCCGCGGTGGAACTCGAAGCCCTCGTCCCAGCCGGGCGGCGGCTGGCGGAAGCCGCCGTCGGGACTGCCGCCGCGCGCCACGTGGTCGGCCAACTGGTCGTAGGCGGCGCGCTTTTCCTTGTCCTGCAGGACGTCGCGCGCCTCGTTGATCTCGCGCATCTTCGCGTCCGCGTCGGCTTCCTTGCTGACGTCGGGGTGGTACTTGCGCGCCAGCTTGCGGTAGGCCTTGCGGATGTCGTCGTCGCTGGCATCGCGGGCGACGCCCAGGGCGCTGTAGTAGTCCTTGAAGTCCATGGTGCTCCGGTACGGGAGAGGTTCAGCGGGCCTTCTTCGTCAGGCGCCTGGCGTTGGCGGTGGCCTTGCGATGCACCGGCGCGAGCGCCCGATGCGCGAGCTGGGCCGTCGCCTTGGACGCCGCGCTGTGATGCGCCGCCGGCGTGCCGCGCATCAGCGTGTCGGCCAGCTTGCGCTGGCGCGCCATCGTCTGCGGGATGGTACGACTGGCAGCAAGCTGTGCGGAAGCGGTGAACAGGTCCATGCTGGTGCGAAAGGCCTGGCCGGCCATGCCCGCGACCAGGGGCAGCGCGCCGGTGGCGATCGCCTGGCCGGCGCGCGAGAAGGCGTCGACCTTCTCCGAACCCATCAGATGCATCTCGCGGCGCTCGGCCGCGTTCGGGTTCAGGCCGTGCGCGGCCATGCGCGTCGTGCGGATCGCGATCACCTGGGCGGCGGCGGTGGACATCTGGAGCGCCTTGACGCCCAGCGTGCTCCACAGCAGCAACGGGTTGGCGGCCAACAAGGCGGACTGACGAGACTTCATGGGGGAGATTCCTTCGCGCGCAGCGCAGAGGCGCCCGGACTCGGGCGCGATGCGGGGCGTACAGCAAGCGACGCGCCGGACCGGGCGATTGCCCCACGGCGCTCGCTGATTTACCTGCGGGCAATCTGTAAGGTTTCAACCCGGCCGTCGACCAAGCTGGGCCAGCATGCCACGATGCGGCACGACGACACCAGCCTGGTGCGCGCCTTCCCTGAAATTGCCGGAGTTCCGTTCATGATTTCCTTCGCCCGTCTCGCTTTCGCCGCATCCTTGCTGCTGGTCTCGTCGCTGTCGCAGGCCCTGACGGTGGTGCCGTATACGCCGGCCGCGCTCGCCGCCGCGCAAAAGGCCGGCGAGCCAGTGGTGCTGCACTTCCATGCCAGCTGGTGCCCGACCTGCCGCGCGCAGGACAAGGCGTTCGACGCGCTCAAGGCCGATCCGTCGCTGAAGCTGACGCTGATGGAGGTCGACTACGACCAGGAGAAGGCGCTCGAGAAGCAGCTGCACGTCACCGCGCAATCCACGCTGATCGTCCTGCATGGCGCGGCCGAGCGCAGCCGGTCCACCGGCGAAACCGACCCGGCCCGGTTGAAGAGCACGCTGCAGGGCGCCCTCTGACATGCCGGGCTTGGCCGAACCCGCGCTGAGCGTGGCCGCCGGCGCGCTGACCACGCTGTCGCCGTGCGTCTTCCCGCTGCTGCCGCTGATCGTGGGCGGCGCGGTGCAGCGCCATCGCGCCGCACCGGTCGCGATGGGCCTGGGCATGGCGATCACGTTCACGCTGATCGGCCTGCTGGTGGGCGGCCTGGGCGGCGCGCTGTCGCTGGCACCGGACGACGTGCGCCGCGTCGGCGGCTGGCTGCTGGCCGGCTTCGGCCTCGTGATGCTGGTGCCGGCGCTGGAACGCCGCTTCTCCACCCTGATGGCGCCGCTGGCGTCGTCCGCCAACGCCGCGACAATGCGGTTCGATGGCGGCGCCCTGGCCGGCGCCTTCGCGCTCGGCGGACTGCTGGGCCTGGTCTGGAGTCCGTGCGCAGGCCCCTTGCTGGGCTCGACGCTGGCGCTGGTCGCCACGGCCGGCGGCGCGGCGCATGGCGCACTGCTGCTGGGCCTGTTCGGCATCGGTGCGGCGCTGCCCCTGGTGGCCGCCGCCTACGCGTCACGCGCGGGCTTCGGGCGCGCGCGCACCTGGGTGCTCGCACACGCTGATGCGGCCAAGCGCACGATGGGCGGCCTGCTGTTGCTGGTCGGCCTGCTGATCCTGGGCGGTGGCGACCACGTCGTCGAGGCCTGGGTCAACGATCGCCTGCCCGACGCCTGGCTCGCCCTGACCACCCGCCTCTGAGCGTGACGCTCACTTCTTCACGCTGATCCGCAGGTCGGTCACCTGCTGGGTGTGATCCTTGTCGCCGTAGGCCGTATCGCGGTCGATGGTGTTGGGGTTGGTCTGTTGCCGGATCGCCTGCGCGGCCTGGTTGCCCTTGAGATTCTCGCGCCGCACCTGCAGGCGTGGCGCCTTGTCGCGGGCGTTGCGCGCGGCGATGTCGGCGTCCGCCTTCGCCTTCACGCTGTCGGCGCCCTGCGGGTCGGTCTTGACCGACGGCACGTCCGCCTGGCGCAGCTGGGTGTTGGCGGACGTGGCCAGGGTCGACTTGGCCTGAGGCTTGCCTGCGTCATCCGCCGCACGGGCGCCACCGGCCAGTGCCACGAGGGATATCGCGAGGATGAGAGCCGTTCTGTTCATCGAGGTCTCCTTGCGGCCGTCGATGGCCGCCTTTGCCAGCATGAGGCAAGACGCAGGCCCGCGCTCAGCCTTGCGCGGCAGACACTGGCAGCATGACGGTGATCTCGAGCCCTGGCTGCGCATTGCGCAAGGCCAGCGTGCCGCCGTGCGCCTCGGCCACCAGCTTGCACAGGTACAGGCCCAGGCCGACGCCGCCGGTGCTGCGCAGGCGTGCCGCGTCGGCGCGGTAGAAGGCCTCGGCCGCGTGCTGCAGTTGGCCCTCCTCCATGCCGGGACCGAAGTCACGCACGGTCAACTGCACCGATTGCGGCGTCCCGCTGGTCGACACGATCGGCGGCTGGCCCGGCTCGCTGCCGTGCCGCAGCGCGTTGTCGACCAGGTTGCGCAGCAGCAGGCGCATGCGGGCGCGGTCCAGCGGTAGCGCGGGCAGCGTGTCGTCCAGGCGCAGCACCACGCTGCCGGCGGCGGCCTGCGCGTCGCACTGCTCGTGGACGATGTCCGGCAGTGCCGACATCTCCGTCTGCAGCGCCGCGTGGCCGCCGGCCTGGACGTCGGCCAGGCGTTCGCTCTCCAGCAGGTCGGTGATCAGGTCGCGCATCTCGCCCAGGTCACGCAGCAGCGCGGTGCGCTCCGCGCTGTCGTCGATCAGCTCGGCGTTGATGCGCGCGCGGGCCA
>JBJMWF010000021.1:0-15606 GCA_045810265.1 Vitreoscilla sp.
ACTTCGGCGCGCCGGAAGCGGTCGTCGATCAGGAAGACGACGCCTTCGTCGGTGGTCGTGCGGATCACGCGGCCCGCCGCCTGCACCACCTTTTGCAGGCCGGGAAACAGATAGGTGTAGTCGTGGCCCGCGCCGAACAGCGTCTCCAGCCGCGCCTTCATCTGCTCGTTGACCGGATTGACCTGCGGCAGGCCCAGCGTGGCGATGAAGGCGCCGATCAGGCGTTCACCGGGCAGGTCGACCGCCTCGGCGAACGCGCCGCCCAGCACGGCGAAGCCGATGCCGCGGCCGCCGGCGTGAAAGCGCGCGAGGAAGTCGTTGCGGGCGCCTTCGGTCATCTGGCGCGCCTGCGTCCAGACGGGCACCTCGGGGTGCAGCGCCTGGAACAGCTCGGCCACCTGCTGCAGGTAGTCGAAGCTGCTGAAGAAGGCCAGGTAGTTGCCGGGCGCCTGCGCGAACTGGCGCGCCATCAGCTCGACGATGGGCGCCAGCGACGCGGGTCGGTGCGCGAAGCGCGTGGACAGCGGCGCCACCTGCACGCGCAGCTGCGACGCTTCGAACGGCGACTCCACGTCGACCCAGGCGACGTCCGGCGGCAGGCCCAGCAGGTCGGCCTGGAAGTGCATCGGCGTCAGCGTGGCCGAGAACAAGGTGGTGGTGCGCGCCGCCAGGAAGCGCGGCTTCAGGAACGAGGCCGGCACCAGGTTGCGCAGGCACAGCGTGATGTCGCGCTGCGCGTCGTCGGCGATGGTCACGTCGAACAGCGAGTGCGTGCCGAACGATTCGGCCAGCCGCGTGAAGTGCAGCGTGTCGAAGTAGAAGGCCAGCAGCTCGGGCGGCACGTCGGCCGGATGCGCGGCCGAGTGGTCGCCGATCGCCGAATTGACGTTCTGCAGGGCCGTGACGAGGCCTTGCGGCAGCTCCTCGTGCACGGCGTACGGCTCGAGCTGGCGGCCGGCGATCTCGTTCCAGATGCGCGCGAGGCGCTTCAGCGCGGGCGCGACCGTGGCCGGCGCGCGCGGGCGCACGCCGTCGAGCGCCTCGCGCGACAGCGTGGCCGAGTACATCTCGCGCGCCCGGGGCACCAGGTTGTGCGCCTCGTCGACCAGCACGCCGACGCGCCAGTCGTTGGCCTGCGCCAGCCCGTGCAGCATGCCGCCCAGGTCGAAGTAGTAGTTGTAGTCGCCGACCACGACGTCGGCCCAGCGCACCAGCTCCTGCGCCAGGTAGTACGGGCAGACCTCGTGCTCGAGCGCGATCGCGCGCAGGCCGCCGCGATCCAGCCGTGGTGCGGCCTCGGGCGTCGCACCGACCGCGGCCTGGCGGGCCGCAGGCAGGCGGTCGTAGAAGCCCTTGGCCAGCGGACAGGAGTCGCCATGGCAGGCCTTGGTCGGATGCTCGCAGGCCTTGTCGCGCGCCACCAGTTCGATGACGCGAAGCGGTGCATTGCCTGTCGGCGGACTCTCGACCGGGCTCGCGGCGATCGTGCGCAAGGCCTCGAGTGCCAGCGCGCGGCCGGGCGTCTTGGCGGCCAGGAAGTAGAGCTTGTCGAGCTTCTGCCGCGGCATCGCCTTGAGCTGCGGATACAGCGTGCCCACCGTCTTGCCGATGCCCGTGGGCGCCTGCGCCAGCAGCGTGCGGCCGGAGATCGCCGCCTTGTAGACGCTCTCGGCCAACTGGCGCTGGCCGGCACGGAACGTGGCGTAGGGAAACGGCAGTGCCGCGAGCGCGGCGTCGCGCGCGATTCGGTGCGCGCTCTCCTGCGCGGCCCAGGCCAGGAAGCGCTCGCACTGCAGCTCGAAGAAGGCGCGCAGGTCGGCGGCCGAATGCGACTCGACCAGCATCGTCTCGTTCTGCGAGGCGACGTCGAAGTAGACCAGCGCGATGTCCAGCCGCTCCAGGCCGCGCTCGGCGCACATCAGCGCGCCGTAGCAGCGCGCCTGCGCCCAGTGCAGCGAGCGGCGGTTGTGCGGCATCGCCTGCAGGTCGCCGCGGTAGGTCTTGACCTCCTCGAGCCGGCCCGCCTCGGGGTCGAAGCCGTCGGCGCGGCCGCGCACGACCAGCTCGCGGTACTCGCCCTTGAGCCACACCTCGTTCTCGTAAGCCTCCCCGCGGCGCGCGGCGACCATGGCGTGGCCCGCCATGCCTTCGAGCGCAGTGGCCGAGGGCGTGAAGCGCAAGTCGAGATCGCCGAGCTTGGCCGTGAACTCGCAGAGGGTGCGGACGGCTACCGTGTACTTCATCCAGCCCTGATTTTCCCACGTGCGGGCCGAGGCCGTGCGCGCCCGGGCGCCGATTTCGGGCCGGAACGAGGCCAAGGAGCGGCGGCCGGGCTGGATGCATTGGTACCAATCTGGTATCTGCCCCGCAAGAAAGATGCGGCCGCCACGGATGTCGCTGCACGGATGACGTCGTTCATTCCGCAGGCAAGGCCTTCGACTGCCCCGAACGGACGAATGTTCGGCTTCTCTTACAGCTTGAGAAACGAACAGCGACTGGTTACTGGTTTTGTACTGGTTTTACCTAGAACGCGCGCGCCACCACCGTCCGAGACTGCCTCGCACCGGCGCACGTACAGCGCCGGCCCACAACAAGGAGAGCCCGCAATGTCCCCTTCCCCGACCTCCAACAAAAGGCGCAAGCGCCTCGAACGCATCGCGCTGCTGTCGGCCGCCGTCGCCGCCAGCGCCCTCGCCTCCTCCGGCGCGCATGCGACCACCTGCCAGCCCTGGAACGCATCGACCGCGTATGTCGCCGGCGACACCGTGACCGAAAACGGCACCACCTACAAGGCCAACTGGTGGACGCAGGGCAACGACCCCGCCACCAACAGCGGCGGCAGCGGCACCGGCCAGCCGTGGACCGTCACCACCAGCTGCAGCGCGCCGACGCCCGCCCCGACGCCCGCCCCGACGCCCGCTCCCACGCCAGCGCCGACCCCGGCCCCGGCACCCAGCGGTTGCGCCCCCTGGTCGGCCGCCACCGCCTACAACGCCGGCGCCACCGTCACCGAAGCTGGCAAGACCTACAAGGCGAACTGGTGGACGCAGGGCGACGACCCGGCGACGCACAACGGCGCGAGCGGCTCCGGCCAGCCGTGGACGATCACGACGGCCTGCAGCGGCACGCCGACGCCGCCGCCGCCGCCGCCGCCGCCGCCTTCGCCGTCTCCGTCGCCCGCTCCCGGGCCCGCGCCGTCGGGCTTCGTGTTCGGCTCGTACAAGGACGTCACCATCAACATGGACTGGAACGTCGACCAGATCTCCACGTCCGTCACCGGCACGCGCTCGCCGGTGCTCAACGTGATGCCTGCCAAGCAGACCTCGCTGACCTGGGCGTTCGCATCGGGTGAATGCGGCTCCGAGAACTGGGCCGGCGTCACGCCCGCCGCGCTGGTTGCGCAGAACGTCTCGCAATGGGTCGGCGCCAACAAGAAGTACATCATCTCCACGGGCGGTGCCAACGGCGTGTTCACCTGCGGCTCGGATGCCGGCTTCGAGTCGTTCATCCAGCGCTACAACTCGGCCAGCCTGCAAGGCATCGACTTCGACATCGAGGGTGGCCAGTCGCAGGACGTGATCAACGCGCTGGTCGCGCGCGTGAAGGTGGCCAAGGCCAACCACCCGAACCTGCGCTTCAGCTTCACGCTGGCCACGCTGGGCGGCAACTCGCCGCAAAGCCTGGGCGCCATCGGCGTCAACGTGATGAACGCGATCAAGTCGTCCGGGTTGACGGGCTACTACGTCAACCTGATGGCGATGGACTATGGCAGCGCGATCGCCAGCAACTGCACGCTGGGCAGCAGCGGCAAGTGCGACATGGCCCAGTCGGCAATCAACTCGGCGATCAACCTGCACAACTACTGGGGCGTGCCCTACAGCCAGATCGAGGTCACCCCGATGATCGGCGGCAACGACGCCACCGACGAGGTGTTCACCATCGGCAACGTCGACACCCTGTCGGCCTGGGCCAGGGCCAACGGGCTGGCGGGCATCCACTTCTGGTCGCTCGACCGCGACGTGGATTGCGCACCGGGCAGCGCTTCGGCCACCTGCAACAGCTACGGCGCCGCGGGTACGTGGGGCTTCACGAACCGCTTCGTCGCGGACCTGGGGTTGTGAGCACCTGAAGCCTTCACGCGCCGGCGCATCACGCCGGTGCCAGCCAGGGGTCGCGTCCGTGGGCGCGGCCCCTTTTTTCTTTCAATATCCTGACACGACCGCACGGGCAAGCGAAGATTTAGTCCGGGTTGACCCGAACGTATTTCTGCGAACTGTTACGTGGTGGGAGCAGCCCCTACACTCGTCGGATGAGCAGCAGCTACATCCTAGAGACGACCGATCTGACGAAGGAATTCAAGGGCTTCGTGGCCGTCAGCAAGGTGAACCTGCGCGTCCGGCGCGGGCACATCCATGCGCTGATCGGACCCAACGGCGCAGGCAAGACCACCTGCTTCAACCTGCTCACGAAATTCCTGCAGCCGACCTCGGGCACGATCGTGTTCGACGGCGCCGACATCACGCGCGAGGCGCCGGCCGCCATCGCGCGCCGCGGGGTCATCCGCTCGTTCCAGATCTCGGCGGTGTTCCAGCACCTGAGCGTGCTCGAGAACGTCCGCGTCGCGCTGCAACGCAGCCTGAAAACGTCCTACCACTTCTGGAAATCCGAGCGCACGCTGCACTCGCTCGACGCCCGCGCGATGGAGCTGCTGGCCGAGGTCGATCTCGCGGCCTACGCGAAGTTGCCTGCCGTCGAGCTCAGCTACGGCCGCAAGCGCGCGCTCGAGATCGCCACCACCCTGGCGATGGAGCCGCAGCTGATGCTGCTGGACGAGCCGACGCAGGGCATGGGCATCGAGGACGTCGACCGCATCCGCCAGCTGATCAAGAAGGTGTCGGCCAACCGCACCATCCTGATGGTGGAGCACAACATGAGCGTCGTGTCATCGATCGCCGACACCATCACCGTGCTGCAACGCGGCGCCCTGCTGGCCGAAGGCCCGTATGCCGAGGTGTCGAGCAACCCGCAGGTGATCGAGGCCTACATGGGCACGGCGCAGACCGAACTCGTCGGAGCCCACTGAATGTCTACCCCCTTTCTGGAGATCAAGGGCCTCAACGCCTGGTACGGCGAGTCCCACGTGCTGCACGGCGTCGACCTGCACGTCAACGAAGGCGAGGTCGTCACGCTGCTGGGCCGCAACGGCGCCGGCCGCACGACCACGATGCGCGCCATCATGGGCCTGACCGGCGCCCGCAAGGGCTCGATCAAGGTCAAGGGCCAGGAGACCATCGGCCTGGCCACGCACAAGGTGGCGCGCCTGGGCCTGGGCTACTGCCCCGAGGAGCGCGGCATCTTCTCCAGCCTGAGCTGCGAGGAGAACCTGCTGCTGCCGCCGATCCTGACCAAGGGCGGCATGCCCATCGAGCAGATCTACGCGATGTTTCCCAACCTGAAGGAACGCGCGCCGAGCCAGGGCACGCGGCTGTCGGGCGGCGAACAGCAGATGCTGGCGGTCGCGCGCATCCTGCGCACGGGCGCGCGCCTGCTGCTGCTCGACGAGATCTCCGAAGGCCTGGCGCCGGTGATCGTGCAGAAGCTCGCCGAGATGGTCATCGCGCTGCGCAAGCAGGGCTACACCATCATCATGGTCGAACAGAACTTCCGCTTCGCGGCACCGCTGGCCGACCGCTTCCTCGTGATGGAGCACGGCCAGGTGATCCAGCAGTTCACGCAGGCCGAGCTGCCCGGCCGCATCGACAAGCTGCACGAATACCTCGGGGTCTAGCGCCCTCGCTCTTTTTCCGCGTCAGTCAGACTACCTACAAACAGGAGACCGATCCATGTTCAAACCCTTTTCCGCCACTCTGAAGACGGTGGCCCTGGCCTGCCTCGGCGCGCTCGGCCTGGCCGGCGCCGCACAGGCGCAGGTCTCGGGCGACGTCGTCCGCATCGGCATCATCACCGACATGTCGGGCGTCTACTCCGACCTCGACGGCCAGGGCGGCGTCGAGGCGATCAAGATGGCCATCGCCGACGCCGGCGGCGCGATCAACGGCAAGAAGATCGAACTGGTCTACGCCGACCACCAGAACAAGGCCGACATCGCCGCGGCGAAGGCGCGCGAGTGGTTCGACACCAATGGCGTCGACATGCTGATAGGCGGCACCAACTCCGGCACCAACCTGGCCATGGCCAAGGTCGCGGCCGAGAAGCACAAGATCTTCATCTCGGTGGGCGGCGGCACCTCGGCGCTGACCAACGAGCAGTGCTCGCCCACCACCATCCACTGGGCCTACGACACCACCGCCCTGGCCAAGGGCACCGGCGGCGCCGTCACCAAGTCGGGCGGCAAGAGCTGGTACTTCCTGCAGGCCGACTATGCCTTCGGCGCGGCGCTGGAAGGCGACACCGCCAAGGTGGTGGAAGCCAACGGCGGCAAGGTGCTGGGCGTGGTCAAGCACCCGCTGTCGGCCAGCGACTTCTCGTCCTTCCTGCTGCAGGCGCAAGCCAGCAAGGCGCAGATCCTGGGGCTGGCCAACGCCGGCGGCGACACCGTCAACGCCATCAAGGCGGCCAACGAATTCGGCATCACCAAGACGATGAAGCTGGCCGGGCTGCTGATGTTCATCCAGGACGTGCACTCGCTGGGCCTGAAGACCACGCAAGGCATGTACCTGACCGACAGCTGGTACTGGAACCACACGCCCGAGACGCGCGCCTGGGGCCGCCGCTACTTCGACGTCATGAAGAAGATGCCCGGCTCGCTGCAGGCCGGCGACTACTCGGCTGCCTTGAACTACCTGCTGGCCGTCAAGGCCGCCGGTTCGGACGACACCGACAAGGTGCTGGCCAAGATGAAGGCGGCCAAGATCAACGACGTGTTCACCAAGGGCGGCTGGATCCGCGGCGACGGCAGCATGATCCACGACATGTACCTGATGAAGGTCAAGACGCCGGAAGAGTCCAAGGAGCCGTGGGACTACTACAACGTCGAGGACTCCATCAAGGGCGAGGCCGCATGGACCACGAAGGCCGAATCCCGCTGCGCTGCCTGGAAAGGTTGAGCCCCCACGCTCGCTAGCGCTCGCTGCCCCCCGAGGGGGCGCTCCGCGAGCGGCCCGGCGAAGCCGGATCCGCCGCTCCCTTGAATCTCTCTCGGGACTTTTTTTGCGGCAGCGCCGGAGCCGGGTGGTCCCCGGCTTCCGCTTTTCTTCAGGGAGTTTCATTCGATGACCGAAATCTTCGGCGTGCCCTTGCCGGCCTTGTTTGGCCAGCTGATGCTGGGGCTCGTCAACGGCTCGTTCTATGCGATGTTGAGCCTGGGCCTGGCCGTCATCTTCGGCCTGCTGGGCGTGGTCAACTTCGCCCATGGCGCGCTGTACATGATCGGCGCCTACGTGGCCTGGTTCAGCATGGATCGCTGGGGCATCAGCTACTGGTGGGCGCTGCTGCTCGGGCCGCTGCTGGTCGGCCTGCTGGGCGTCGTCATCGAACGCCTGCTGCTCAAGCGGCTCTACAAGCTCGATCCCTTGTACGGACTGCTGCTGACCTTCGGCCTGGCACTGATCTTCCAGGGCGTTTTCCAGCAGTACTACGGCTCGTCGGGCCAGTCGTATTCGGCGCCAGAGCAGCTCTCGGGCGCCAGCAACCTGGGCTTCATGTTCCTGCCCAACTACCGGGGCTGGGTCGTCGGCGTGTCGCTGGTCGTGTGCTTCGGGACCTGGTTCCTGATCGAGCGCACGCAGCTGGGCGCGCTGCTGCGCGCGGGCACCGAGAACCCGGCGCTGGTGCAGGCGTTCGGCGTCAACGTGCCGTTGATGGTGACGCTCACCTACGCCGGCGGCGCCGCGCTGGCCGGCCTGGCCGGCGTGCTGGCCGCGCCGGTGATCCAGGTCTCCCCATTGATGGGCAGCAACCTGATCATCGTCGTGTTCGCCGTCGTGGTGATCGGCGGCATGGGGTCCATCGTCGGATCCATCATCACCGGCCTGGTGCTGGGACTCATCGAGGGCCTGACCAAGGTGTTCTATCCGGAAGCGTCGAACGTCGTCGTGTTCGTGATCATGGCCATCGTGCTCATCATCCGGCCCGCGGGCCTGTTCGGGAAGGGGAAGTGATGAGCGATACACCAACGCCCGCAGTGGCAGGCGGCGCCGTCCGCGCGGCCGAAGGCAATCCTGCGAGCTGGCTGGGTACCGGAACGGATCGGGCGGGCAAGCTCGCATGGCTCGCCGGACTGGCGCTGCTGGTCGCGGCGCCGTTCGTCGGCATCTATCCGATCGTCATCATGACGGCGCTGTGCTTCGCGATCTACGCGATGGCCTTCAACCTGCTGCTGGGCTTCACCGGCCTGCTGTCGTTCGGCCACGCGGCCTTCTTCGGCGGCGCGGCCTACGTCACCGGATGGCTGGTGCACGAGCAGCACTGGACGCCCGAGCTGGGCCTCATCGCCGGCACGCTGGCGGCCGCGGCCGCCGGCCTGGTCATCGGCCTGATCGCCATCCGGCGCCAGGGCATCTACTTCGCCATGATCACGCTGGCGCTGGCCTACATGCTGTACTTCTTCTTCCTCGAGGCGCCGTTCACCGGCGGCGAGGACGGCATCCAGGGCATCCAGCGCGGCAAGCTGTTCGGCCTGATTCCGCTCGACAACGATCTCGCGCTGTACTTCTTCGTGCTGCTCGTGTTCGTGGGCGTGTTCGCGCTGGTGCTGCGCATCGTGCACTCGCCGTACGGGCAGGTGCTCAAGGCGATCCGCGAGAACGAGCCGCGCGCGATCTCGCTGGGCTACAACGTCGACCGCTACAAGCTGCTGGCCTTCGTGCTGTCCGCTTCCATCGCCGGCCTGGGCGGCGCGATGAAGCCGTTGGTGCTGCACCTAGCGACCCTGCAGGACGTGCGCTGGGAGCAGTCCGGCGAGGTCATCCTGATGACGCTGCTGGGCGGCCTGGGCACCTTCGCCGGCCCGGTGGTGGGCGCGTTCACGGTGATCGGCCTGCAGAACTTCCTGTCCGACCGCGCCGGCTCGTGGACGGGCGTCATCATCGGCTGCATCTTCGTGCTGTGCGTGGTGGCGTTCCGCAAGGGCATCGTGGGCGAGTTGCTGGCCTGGCACAAGCGGCGCACCAACAAGGCCTGACGTCGCGCGGCGGCCAAATCGGTCGCCGCCCGACCACCCGTGTCTAATACGGGGCATGACCTTCCAATCCCTCGGCCTGAACGCGTCCTTCCAGCGCGCCGCCCAACAACGCGGCTACCTGGGCCCGACGCCCATCCAGACCGCGGCCATCCCGCCGGCGCTCGAAGGCCGCGACGTCCAGGGCACCGCGCGCACCGGCTCGGGCAAGACGCAGGCGTTCGGCTGGCCCGTGCTGCAGCGCCTGGCCGAAGCCGGCGTGCCGCCGGAAGGCACCAAGCGCCCCGTGCGCGCGCTCGTGCTCGCGCCCACGCGCGAGCTTGCGGCGCAGATCGGCGAGTCGCTGCGCGAGGATGCGGCGCACCTGCCGGTGGCGCTGAAGATCGCGATCACCTACGGCGGCGTGTCGATCAACCCGCAGATGATGCGGCTGCGCGGCGGCGCCGACATCGTCGTCGCCACGCCCGGCCGGCTGCTCGATCTGATCGACCAGAACGCGGTGTCGCTCTCCGACGTGCAGACACTGGTGCTGGACGAGGCCGACCGCCTGCTGGACCTGGGCTTCGCCGACGAGCTCAAACGCCTGCTGGCGCTGCTTCCGGCCAGGCGCCAGACGCTGCTGTTCTCGGCGACCTTCCCGCGCGCCGTGCTCGAACTGGCAGCCAGGATGCTGCACGACCCGTTCACGATCGACGTGCCCGACGTTCCCAGCGACAGCGCCGCGGCGCTCGCCGCCCAGGGCGCCCACATCGTGCAGCGCGCGATCGCCGTCGATACGCCGGCCCGCAGCCAGCTGCTGCTCAAGCTGATCCGCGACCGCGGCTGGAAGCGGGTGCTCGTGTTCGTCGCCACCCAGCACGCCGCCGAGCACGTGGCTTCAAAGCTCTATGTCGGCGGCCTCAAGGCCGAGGCCTTTCACGGCGACCTGAGCCAGGGCCGGCGCAACCAGCTGCTGGACGATTTCAAGGCTTCGCGCCTGCAGGTGCTGGTAGCCACCGACCTGGCCGCGCGAGGCATCGACATCGTGCAGCTGCCGGTGGTCGTCAACTACGACCTGCCGCGCTCGGCCGACGACCACGTGCACCGCATCGGCCGCACCGGCCGCGCCGGCGAGTCGGGCCTGGCGGTGAGCTTCGTGCCCGCCGCCAGCGAGGCGCACTTCCGCCTCATCGAGAAGCGCCAGGAGCAGCGCGTGCCGCGCGAGGTAATTCCGGGCTTCGAACCGAAGGAGGTGGCGCCCCCCAAGGGCGCCGCCGAAGCGCCGAACAACGCGGGCGGCGTCAAGGGCAAGCGACCCAGCAAGAAGGACAAGCTGCGCGCGGCTGAAGCTGCGAAAGCGGCGCAGCGGGCGGCGCGGGCGGCGAAGAGGAATCGCTAGCAGGTGCGGGCGGTGCGACCCAGGCACGCGCGATGCTGCCAGTCGATGATGCCGCGCGGTGCGGCCGACGGGTCGTCGTCGAGGCGGGCCGCTGCGTGAAGTTCAGGTAACTGTCGAGGCAGATTGACATCCTGGACATGGCCTGCCGCGTTGGCATTTCATCCAACCTGCAGGAACAACCATGCGCCTCTCCAACGTTTCAACAGCCTGTGCACTGGCGACGGCGCTCCTGCTCGCCGGCTGCGGCGGTGGTGTCGAGGTCGGGATCGAGGTGCCGCCTCCCGACCGCGGCCCCGACTTCGATGTCATCGCCCTGATCAACGGGCAACGGCTGTCCGGCGTGGACGTGTTCCCGGGAGAGACGCAGACGATCTCCATCGTCGCCGGCGACTCGTTCGAGCTGGACACCGACGGGCCGGTGTACTGGGATCTGTCCGCAGGCGGCAGCGCCGCCGTTCCCGCCGCCGCGGGCACCACGTTCGTCTATCAAGGGGCGGCACTGAACGAAACGTCGGTCGGGCGCACCCTTCTGGTCCTCGCGTCCAGTTCCAACGCGGCCCCGGGCTCGACGATTCCCATCACGATCACCGTGACGTCGCGCGACGACACGAGCCAGTACGCCACCATCCAGTTGCTGGTGACCGACTGACAGGGCGGCGCACTCGGGGAAGCACGCCACGGCTGGAAGCACCAGCCTCGCGGGCGCCGCCCAAGGCCGCCGTCGAGCGGTGCGACGACGTTCAGCGCGCCGCCGCGTTGAGCGCCTGCGCCGCGAGCCCCACCCGCCGCGCCGCCCGTATGGCCAGTTGCAGGCGCCGCCTCAGCCAGGGCAGCACCGCGCTGTCCGGCAGGGCCGCGGGCACCGCGGTGTGGTCGATGTCCTCGCTCGGCACGGTGCCACTGACCACCACCGGTGCGCCCGCCGCGCCGGGCGCCCCTCGCTGCGGCGAGGTGCCGACATCCGGATTGTCCAGCGCATGGTGCAGGGCCAAGCAGGCGTCGGCCAGCGCCTTCTGCGCCACCGCGGGATCGAGCTGCGCGCCGCGGCGCGCCAGCAGCAGGCGCACCGCCACCAGCTGCGCCATCAACACATGGCAGCGCGTCAGCATCTCGGCCAGCGCGTACATGGGCACCTGCACGCGTGCGGGCTCGGCGCCGGTGCGCTGCGCCGCCGAGGCAATGGCGCCGACCGCCTCGTACACCTCGCGCCGCGCCAGCCGCAGCTTCAGCTGGGGCTGTGCGGGATCGGGCAGGCGCATCACCTCGCTGGCGAGGTTGCGCAGGCTCTTGAGCACGCGGTCGGTGAGCTTGTCGATGCCGCGCCGCTCCCACCATGGCCACACGTAGCTGAAGCCCCACGCCAGCGCCGCGCCCATGATGGTGTCGGCGATGCGCTCAAGGACGCCGAAGTTGGCCCCTTCGGGCGCGGCCATGTGCGCCTGCATCAGCGCCATCACGCTGGCCGCCGCCGCCGTCACCAGATACCGCGCGGTGACGAACGAATGCGCGATGCCCACCGCGACCAGGAAGGCCAGCGTCGTCAACCACGGCGCGCCGAACTGCGCCAGTCCCAGCACGAGCAGGCAGCCGATCATCGTGCCCAGCACGCGGTCGTTGCGACGCGACAGCGTCTGCTCCAGGTTGCCGCGCAGCACCACCGCCACGCTCAGCACCAGCCAGTGCGGATGCGAGGCCCAGGGCAGCGCCAGGCCGATGAAGTACGCGCTGCCCAGGGCCAGGCACAGGCGGGCGGCATGGCGAAACGTCGGCGAGCGCGTGTTGAGCTGCGCGCGCAGCGCCGCCCACGGCCAGCCTTCCGTCGAGATGAAGACCTGCAGTTCGTCCTTCGCCAGGGGCAGCGGCGTGACCTCGCCGCGCAGCGCCGCCTGCATGCGTGCGAGCACCGCCACCATCTGGCGCGCCCGGCCGTAGAAGGCCACCGCCAGCGGATAGCGTGGATCGCTGTTGGGAAACAGCGGCACGCGGGCCGGCGTGTGCGCGCGCACCGCGGCGGCCGCGTCACGCGCGCTGCTGGCTGGATCGGACTGCGCCGCCGGGTGCGCGACCGCCTGCGCGGCAGCGGCACCGATGGCGGCAGCGTCGCGCGCGGCGACGTCTCCATCGACGGCCGACGACGGTGCCGTCGCCGCAGCGGACGCAGCCGAGGGTGCGATCGACGCCGCCGCCGCGGCGACCGGCGCGGTGGCGGCGTGCGAGGCGCGAGATGGATGCGGCACGACGGCCTCGCCGGTCTCGATGTCGGTTTCGGCCAGCGGCGATGCGGCCGAGGCCGGCACCTGCATCCCATAGTCGCGCAGCGCCTGTGCCATGGCCTCGACCGCCTCGGCCACGCGCGTGCCGTGCAGGCGCAGGCGGTCGCGCAACTGCGTCGCGGGGCCGTCGTTGCCCAGCAGCTCGATGTCGAGTTCGCCGGCGAGCAAGGTATCGCGCATCTCCACCGCCTGCAGCAGGACGGCGATCGCCGGGCCGGTATCGGGCTCGCCGGCCGCGGGAAACAACAGGTCGCGCGCGGCCTGCAGGCGCTCGTCGAGCGCGACCTGGCTGCGGATCCAGTCCTGCAGCGGCGGCGCTCCACTGGCGGCATCGGTGCGCGAGAGCAGCGCGGCGCGCGACCGCAGCAGATCCGCCAGCGCCTGCAAGGCCGCGGCCAGCGCGAGCGTGCGGTAACGCGGCTGCAGCACGCGCGAACTCAGCACGGCCCAGGCGAAATACGACAACGCGCCCACGGCCGTCCAGCCGGAACGGCCCAGCAATTCGGCGGTGCTGGAGGGCGGCGGCGCGGCGAGCGTGAAGATGAGCGCCAGGATCGGGATGAACGCCAGAGGGCCGGCGCGCGGGCCCCAGGCCCAGGCCATGGTCGAGCAGAACGACAGCAAGACGACGGTCAAGCCCATCGCCACGCCCGACTCGCGCAACAGGTTGACGAGCAGCCCGCTGGCCCACCCGACCAGCGCGGCCATGCCGACCCGGCGCCAGGTGCGTGCCGGAGCGATCGGCAGGTCGGCCAGGCTGGCGCAGATGGCCCCGGTGGCGGCGGCGAGCGCTGCCAGCTTGCCCGCCGTCAGCATCAGCGTGATCTGGATGATGGAGATGCCCAGCGACACGGCCAGTCCGTTGAGCACGTGCGCGGGCAGACGCATGGCAAGGCGGGGGGTCTCCATGCAGGCCATTGTGGCGCGAGTTTTCGGCCCTCGCGCGCGGCCGGACGCAGGCGGCGCGAGAATGGCCGCTTCGCTTCCGACCTGCGCCGCCGATGACGCCCTTGCACCGCTTTGCCCTGCTCTTCGCGCTGGCCGCCGCCACGGCCCACGCCTGGGCTGCGCCGCCACTGTCCGACGACAAGAAGCAGGCGCTGGCCGAATTCATCGTCGCCTATCGGCTCGCCGAGGCCTGGCCGCAGATGGCGCCCAAGATCGCGCACGACTCGCTGCCCCGGCTGGAGGATGCGACGCACGCCGACCTCGACGCCGACAAGTTCACCGACAGCACGCGCGCCGACGCGGCGCACGCGCGCGTTCCGGCGCTGCTGCCCGAAGGCCGGCGCGAGCTCGAGGACGCGCTGCAGCGCTTCGACGCCGACGAGCTGGCCGCCTACACGGCCTACGAGGTCTACGCGAAGTATTTCGAGACCGAGGAGATCCGCGAGATCACCGCGTTCTTCGATTCGCCCACAGGGCGCAAGCTCGCGGCCCTGGGGCCGACCCTGATCGCGGAGGCACGCAGGCCGGGCGCGGGCGACGTGATGCCGCGTCACTTCGACGCCGGCGAACGCGCCACGATCGGCGCCTTCTGGGCGTCGCCGGTCGGCCAGAAGATGCACGCCACCGCCGAACAGATCCGCGAGGACATGCACGCCCACTTCATCGAGCGCTCGGAGGCCGCGTTGCAGGCCGTCGCGCGCGACCTGGCCTCCAAGGCCGAGGCGCAGGCCACGGCCGCCTCCGGGGTGTAGCGGCGGCTTTTCGAGCGCATTGCAGATCGCCGGCCGGGTCGCGCAAGGTCCAAGTGGCCGCAGGGGCGAAGGACGCGGACCCGGGCTCGCACAGCTCGACGGCATCCCCTGTTGCGGGGAAATGAGGGCCCCATAACCACGCCGTACGGCACGCGGGGCCAATCATTGCGACAATACGCCCCCTCATCGCTCATTTCCGCTGCCGCATGTCTTCGCTTCCCCCGTCCTCGACGCCGCCCGCTGGCGACGAATCCGCGCCCGTGTCGCTGCCTGCAGCGAACGCCGCGCCCGAGGCTTCGCCCGCTGCCGCAGCCATGCCCGAATCGCCGCCGGCGATCGCCGATGCGCCGGTCGATGCCGCCCCCGCCGACCAGGCTGCCGACTCGTCTGCGCCAGCCGCCACCGAGGCCGCGGCCAGCACGCCCGACGCCGCTGCAGGCGACGCTGCGGAGCCTGCGCCTGCGTCCGCGCAAAGCGCGCGTGCTGCACAGGAGGACTGCGGTCCGCAGCTCAAGAAGCTGTACCCGGCGCTGTTCTCCAATCCGCCCAAGCCGCTGAAGCTGCGCATCCAGGCCGACATCCAGGCGCGCTCGCCGGGCCTGTTCACCAAGCCGCAGCTGTCGGCGTTCCTGCGCCGCTACACCGGTAGCCACGCCTACCTCAACGCGCTGGTCAAGGCGACGCACCGCTTCGACCTCGACGGCAATGCCGGCGACGAGCTGAGCGACGAGCACCGCAACGCCGCCACCGAGGAGCTGGCGCGCCGCCGCGCCAACACGCAGGCACGCATCGCGCTCGAGCTGGAGCAGCGCGCCAATCGCGCCACCCTGCTCAAGGAGTTCGAAGCCAACACGCTGCCGGCGGCCGAATTCGCCGCCGCCAAGGGCGTGCCCGAGGCCGAGCTCGAACCGCTGATCGCGCGCGCCCGCAAGGAAGCGCTGGAACCGCCGCCGGCACCCGCCTTCAACCGCGATCGCCGCGGCCCCCAGCACCATCGCGCGCCACGTCCGGACGGCCAGGGCCCGCGCGGCCCGCGCCCGCCGCGCGACGCCAACGCGCAGCCCGCAGCTGCCGCGGACGGTGCGGCGCCGCAAGCCGACGCCCCGCGTCCGCCCC
>JBJMWF010000022.1:0-8374 GCA_045810265.1 Vitreoscilla sp.
AAACATGAGATCAACCTTTCACGCCGCCCGCGGTCAGGCCGGAGACGATCCAGCGCTGGGCGAGCAGGAAGACCAGCGTGATCGGCAGGCCCGACAGCACGGCCGCCGCCGCGAAGTCGCCCCACAGGTACTTCTGGTCTGCCAGGTAGTACTTGGAGCCGACCGCCAGCGTCAGGTTGGACTCCTCGCGCAGCAGGATGGAGGCGACCGGGTACTCGATGATGGTGCCCACGAAGGCCAGCACGAAGACGACCATCAGGATGGGCACGGCCATCGGCAGCAGCACGCGGAAGAAGGCCTGGAAATGGCTCGCGCCGTCGACCTTCGCGCATTCCTCGATCTCGACGGGAATCGTCTCGAAGTAGCCGCGGATCGTCCACACGTGCGTCGCCACGCCGCCCAGGTAGGCCACGACGAGGCCGCCGTGCGTCTCCAGGCCCAGCGCGGGGATGTAGTTGCCGATGGTCTCGAAGATCGCGTAGATGGCCACCAGCGCCAGCACCGGCGGGAACATCTGCAGCAGCAGCATGCTGCTCAGGATCGGCATCTTGAACGCGAAGCGCAGGCGCGCGAACGCATAGGCCGCGGTGGTGGAGATCGTCACGATCAGCGCCGACGCGATCGTCGCCACCTTGACCGAATTCCACAGCCAGCGCAGCACCGGGAAGGGCGGATGCATGACGATGCCGTCGGCGGTGGTGACCTCGAAGCCGAGCGCCAGCTTCCAGTGTTCGAGGCTGATCTCGCGGGGAATCAGCGAGCCGTTGGCGAAGTTGCCCGGACGCAGCGAGATCGAGACCACGGCCGCGAGCGGAAACAGGGTGACGACGAGCAGCACGATGAGGAAGGCATGCGCGCCGAGCACGCGCCAGCGCTGGTTCTTGCCGGTGACGATGGCCATGGCTTGTCCTTCAGGTGCGCCGCGCGTTGCGGGCCGCGACGCGCAGGTTGGCATACGACAGCAGCGCGACGAGGAAGAAGATCAGCGTCGAGATCGCCGCGGCCAGGCCGAAGTTCTGGCCCGAGTCGAGGAACGCGATGCGGTAGGTGTACGACACCAGGATGTCGGTGGTGCCCGCAGGGATCTTCGTGTTGAGAAAGTCCGGCCGCCCATTGGTCAGCAGCGAGACGAGCACGAAGTTGTTGAAGTTGAACGCGAACGCCGAAATGATCAGCGGCGACAGCGGCTTGACGATCAACGGCGCGGTGATCTTGAAGAAGTTGGTCAGCGGCCGCGCGCCCGCGATGGCCGAGGCCTCGTACAGGTCGACCGGGATCGCCTTGAGCAGGCCCGTGCACAGCACCAGGAAATACGGGTACCCCAGCCAGGTATTGACCACGACCATCATGGTGCGCGCCAGCAAAGGGTCCGCGAACCAGGCCGGCTTGATGCCGAAGATCGCGTTCAGGATGCCGTTGATCTCGCCGAAGTTCTGGTTGAACAGGCCCTTGAAGACCAGGATCGAGATGAAGCCCGGCACCGCATAGGGCAGGAACAGCAGCGTGCGGTACAGCGTGCGAAAGCGCAGCGCCTCCCAGTTCAGCAGCACCGCCAGCGTGCAGCCGATGGCCAGCGACAACGCGACCGAGAGCGCGGCGAACACCACCGTCCAGACGAAGATGGACAGGAACGGGCCGCGGAACTCCTGGTCGGCCATCATGCGGGCGTAGTTCGCGAAGCCGACGGCCACCTTGTAGCCCGGTTGCAGCCGATCGCCGTCGGCGGCGATGTAGAAGCCTTCTGCGTCGTTCGGCGCGTAGGTCTTCTGGTCGTCCAGGCGGGTCAGCGAGCCGTCCGGGTTGGCGCGCCAGACGGCCGCCGATGGGCCGAACTCGTGCACGCCCGCATAGCTAAGCATGCGCTGGTCGGGCATCGCGAGCTTCAGCGCCCGCAGCGCGTCGCGGTGCGCCAGCACCTCGCGCGTGGACAGCGGCGGCGCGAGCGCCTGGTCGGTGGCCAGCGGGGCCATGGTCGCCGTCTCGGCCTTGTCGCCCTTCAGCGTCAACGGCGGCGAGATGAAGCGCTGTGCGCCGGACGCCGCCTCGTAGGGCGCGAGCACCAGGCGCAGTGCGGCACCCTCTGGATGCAGCGTGAATTCCAGCGAGTGATCCTCGTCCGGCACGGTCTGTTCGAGCAGGTAGGCCTTCACGCGCACCTGGCTCAACAGGTGCGTCGACGAATAGTTCGTGAACCCTATCCACATCGTGTAGACCAGCGGGAAGGCCACGAACAGCAGCATGCCCACGACGCCGGGAAACAGGTAGCGCCAGGCGAGCGCCGCGCGCGCCAGGTAGACGTAGAGGCCGGCGCCGATCAGGGCCAGCGCGCCGAGCGCCAGCATCGGCTGGCCGGCTGCGTAGATGGCGAACGCCAGCCACAGGCCACCGAGCGCGACCAGTGCGGCCACGCCGGCGCCCATGGCGCGCTTCCAGTCGAATGCAGGGATGGCGGTCATTTGACGAGGATCCGGGCCTTGGCGCCATCGAGCGCGTCCTGCGGGGACTGCCGCATGTTGGTGACGGCCTCGAGCGCGGCATCCATCGCCGTCCAGAATTTGCCGACCTCGGGGATGTTGGGCACGGGCTCGCCGCGGCGCGCGTTGTCCATCGTCGCGGCGATGTGCGGGTCACTCTTGAGCTCGGCGAAGAAGGCCTTGTTGGCCGGCGTGCCCAGTGGCACGTCGGCGTTGATGGTGCGCAGGCCGTCCAGCGTCAGCACGTAGTTCTCGAGGAAGTCGCGCGCCAGGTCCTTGTTCCTGCTGGGGGCCGCGATCATGCAGCCCAGCACGCCGACGAAGGGCTTGGGGTCATGCCCGTTGACCGCGGGCAGCGGCGCGACGCCGAAGTCGATGTGGCTCTTGCGGACGTTGTCCCAGGCCCAGGGGCCCGAGATCATCATCGCGATCTCGCCGCGGTTGAATGCGCCTTCCATCTCGGAGTAGCCCGCGCCCTTGGGCAGCACGCCGGTGCGGATCAGGTTCTGCAGCATCGTCGCCGCCTGCACCGCCCCCGGCGCGTTGACGCCCACCGACTCGGTGTCGAAGCTGCCGTCTGGCCGCTTCGCGAAGATCGTGCCGCCCGAGCCGGCCAGCAGCGGCCAGCTGAAGAAGCTCTTGTTGTAGTCCCACAGGATCGCCTTCTTGCCGTGCGCCGACAACGCCTTGTCGATGGCGACGACCTGGTCCCACGTGGTCGGCGCCTGCTTGAGCATCGCCTTGTTCCAGATCAGGCCGATGGCCTCGATGGCCAGCGGGTAGCCCCAGGTACGACCCTGGTACTGGAAAGCCGCCCAGGCCGAGTCGTCGATCGCGTCATGCAGTTGCCTGCGCGGTTTGACCGGCACGATGAGACCGGACTTGGCCCACTCGCCGGCGCGGTCGTGCGGCCAGCAGAAGATGTCCGGGCCCTTGCCCGCGCCGGCGGCGGCCTGGAACTTCGATGGCGCGTCGTCGGGATGCTGCACGACCACCTGCACGCCGGTGTCGCGGGCGTAGGCATCGCCGATCTTCTGCAGGCCGTTGTAGCCCTTGTCGGGATTGATCCAGACCAGGAGGCCGAGTGGCTCGGCCGCTCGCGCGGCAGACGAGCCGAGCAGCGCGCACGCGAGAACGCACGCCGCCGCGCGGCGCAAGGGCAAGCGTCTGTTCATGCGGCCTCTTGCTGCGCTTCGAGGGCGTGGCGCCGAAAGGCCTTGCCGTCGGCGTCGAACAGGTAGGGCCGCGCCGGGGAGAAGGCCAGCGACAGCGCGGCGCCGTTCTTCAGGCGCGTGGCGCCATCGAGCTCGCAGACCAGCGTCTCGGCGGCGCCCGGGTAGTCGCAGTACGCGTGCGTCGTGCTGCCCAGCGACTCCACGAAGGTCACCGTGGTCGCGATGACGTTGATGGCCTGGCCCGCGGCGCTCTCGAAATGCTCGGGGCGCACGCCCAGGGTCACCTTGTCGCCCGGCTTCGCGCGCACGGCGTCGACCTCGCAGCGGATCTGCGCGCCGGTCTCCAGCTGCACCAGCGCGCCGTTCGCATCGGTCGACGTGATCGTCGCGGCGAGGAAATTCATCTTGGGCGAGCCGATGAATCCCGCCACGAACAGGTTGTCCGGATGCTCGTACAGCTCCAGCGGCGAGCCCACCTGTTCGATGCGGCCCGCGGCCAGCACGACGATGCGGTCGGCCAGCGTCATCGCCTCGACCTGGTCGTGCGTGACGTAGATCATCGTGGTCTTCAGGTCCTCGTGCAGCTTGGCGAACTCGTAGCGCATGCGCACGCGCAGCGCAGCGTCGAGGTTGGACAGCGGCTCGTCGAACAGGAAGACCTCGGGCTTGCGCACGATGGCGCGCCCGATCGCCACGCGCTGTCGCTGCCCGCCGGAAAGCGCCTTGGGCTTGCGATCGAGCAGGTGGTCGATGTTGAGGATCTTGGCGGCCTGGTGCACCAGGCGATGGATCTCGCCCTTGTCGACCTTGGCGATCTTCAGGCCGAACGCCATGTTGTCGTACAGGTTCATGTGCGGGTAGAGCGCGTACGACTGGAACACCATCGCGATGCCGCGCTCCGCCGGCGGAATGTCGTTGACGACCTTGCCGCCGATCGACAGCGTGCCGCCGGTGATGTCCTCCAGGCCGGCGATGGTGCGCAGCAGCGTGGACTTGCCGCTGCCCGACGGGCCGACGAAGACCATGAATTCGCCGTCGCGGATCTCCAGGTCGATGTCGCGCAGGATCTGGATGTCCCCGAACGCCTTCTGCACCTTCACCAGCTGAACGTGTGCCACTTTTGCTTGTCTCCTCGGGCGGGACGCCTGCGGCGTCCGCTTGCTTGTCTCTAGGGTGTCGCGACGCCGAACAGCGTGCTCATCGGCCAGGAATGTAGAGAATATACAGTCTACTTGTCCACAGAACAATGCGTAACTACTTCAAGTACATGCCGTCGTCTTCCTCTTGCTAGAACGATTTGTACTTCAGTCAGGGATTACCCGATGTAGGATAACTACACAAACCGGCCGCGAACCGCGATACTCGCCGCTGTTCAGTCCGGTGCCGGCCTCACATCGCTGCTGTCCGGTTCCGTCAGAAGGATCTTTCGCAATGAGCAAGACAACCGTCGCCACGGCGACGCACGAGCCCCTGCCCGTGCGCGCGGACGACCAAGCCGACCCTGCCTTGACCCAAGAATTCACCACCGCCTGGAAGCGCGAACTCTCGCAACGCAGCGACGCGCCGTCGCCCGAGGCCTGCCTGCGAGCGGCCATCGTCGCCTGTCGGCCGATGCTGGCCGACCGCTGGGCCGCCACGCAGGCCGCCGATGCGAAGCGCCCGCGGGGCGTGCGCCGCGTGCACTACCTGTCGATGGAATTCCTGATGGGCCGCGCGCTGCGCAATGCCTTGTCCATCCTGGGCCTCGAAGACGCTCTCAAGGCAGTGCTCGATTCGCGCACGGACGCCGCGCGGCTCGCCGAGGTGCTCGAACAGGAGCCCGACGCGGCGCTGGGCAACGGCGGCCTGGGCCGTCTGGCCGCCTGCTTCCTCGACTCGTTCGCGACGCTGGAGCTGCCTTCGTTCGGATACGGCCTGCGGTATGCGCACGGCATGTTCGCGCAGGCCATCCAGGAAGGCCGGCAGGTCGAGCTGCCCGACGAGTGGCTCAAGCACGGCAACCCATGGGAGTTCGTGCGCGCCGAGCTGCGCTACCCGGTCGGATTCGGCGGCGTCGTCGAGAGCTCTGGCGGACACCGCTCCTGGAAGCCGGCCGAGCAGATCGTCGCGCAGGCCTGCGACTTCGTGGTGCCGGGCCATGCCACCGAGCGGGTCTCGACGCTGCGCCAGTGGCACGCGCAGCCTTCGCGTCCGATCGACTTCGCGATGTTCTGCCGCGGCGAGCACCTGGCCGCCGGCCAGCACCTCGAAGCCGCCGACACCCTCAACTGGGTGCTCTATCCGGACGACAGCACCGCCGCCGGCCGCCAGCTGCGCCTGAAGCAGGAGTTCTTCCTGGTCAGCGCCTCGCTGCAGGACATGATCGCGCGCCACCTGCGCGAGCACGACGGCATCGACAGCTTCGGCCGCCACAACGTCGTCCACCTGAACGACACCCACCCGGCACTCGCGCCGGCCGAGCTGATGCGCCTGCTGCTGGACGAATTCAGCCTGCCGTGGGAACAGGCCTGGCAGGTCACCACGCAGGCGACCAGCTACACCAACCACACGCTGATGCCCGAGGCGCTGGAGACCTGGCCCGTGCGCATGTTCGAGGAACTGCTGCCGCGCCATCTCGAGATCGTCTACGAGATCAACCGCCGCTTCCTCGACGAGGTCGGCGCGCGCTTTCCTGGCGACGGCGGCCTGATCGCGCGCCTGTCGCTGATCGACGAGAACGGCGAACGCCGCGTGCGCATGGCGTCGCTGGCCATCGTCGCCTCGTCCAGGGTCAACGGCGTCTCGGCGCTGCATTCCAGATTGATGGTGCAGACGATCTTCGCGGACTTCGCGGCGATGTGGCCCGAGCGCTTCCTGAACATCACCAACGGCGTCACGCCGCGGCGCTGGTTGATGCAGGCCAATCCCGAGCTGAGCGAGCTGCTGGACCGCCACATCGGCTCCGGCTGGCGCGCCGACCTGCAGGGGCTGAAGGCCCTCGCGGCCAAGGCCGGCGGCAAGAAGATCGGCCACGAGTTCCTGCAGACCAAGCGTGCCAACAAGGAGCGCCTGGCCGAACGCGTGCGGCGCGACTTCGGCGTCACCATCTCGCCCGACAGCCTGTTCGACGTGCAGATCAAGCGCATCCACGAGTACAAGCGCCAGCTGCTCAACGTACTGCATGTGGTCGCGCGCTACCAGGCCATCGTCGCCAGGCCGGACGCCGACTGGGTGCCGCGCACGGTGATCTTCGCGGGCAAGGCGGCCTCGGCCTACCACGCGGCCAAGCTCACGATCCAGTTGATCCACGACGTCGCGCGCGTGGTCAACGCCGATCCGCGCGTGGGCAACAAGCTCAAGGTGGTGTTCCTGCCCAACTACGGCGTCAGCCTGGCCGAGGTGATCCTGCCCGCGTCCGACCTGAGCGAGCAGATCTCGACGGCCGGCACCGAGGCCTCGGGCACCGGCAACATGAAGTTCGCCTTGAACGGCGCGCTGACCATCGGCACCTGGGATGGCGCCAACATCGAGATGGCCGAGGCGATGGGCGTGGAGAACATGTTCGTGTTCGGGCTGCGCGCCGATGCGGTCGCGAAGATGAAGTCCTGGGGATACGATCCGCGTCTCTATGCGGAAGAAAACCAATCCCTCCAGCAGGTGCTCGACGCCATCGGCGGCGGCGTGTTCTCGTGGGGTGAGCCCGATCGCTACCGCTCGCTCGTGCAGCCCTTGCTGCACCGCGATCCCTACATGCTGCTGGCCGACTTCGCCGACTACGTCCACGCGCAGGAGCAGGTCGACGCGCTGTACCGCGACCCCGCGGCCTGGGCCGAACGCGCGCTGCGCAACATCGCCGGCATGGGCGCGTTCAGCACCGATCGCACCATCGCCGAATACGTCGAACACGTGTGGGCGGATCCGGGAACGCCTTGATCGCCATGCCGAGGCTGATCTTCTGCGGGCGCTGCGCTGGGCCGCTCCCGAGCAAGCCCGCAGCCTTCCCCTGGGGGAGTGGACGACGTACTCGTCGGACGAGGGGCGGTCATGATTTCCGATGACGACCTGGGCGCGCTCGTGCGCGCGCGCCATCACGATCCGTTCGCGGTGCTGGGCATGCACGCCGACCCGAAAGGGAGGCTGTGGGTCAACGCGATCCTGCCGTCGGCCGTCAAGGTCGAGGTGCTGGACGTCGCCGGGGCCTTCGTCGCGCGGCTGGAGCGGCGCTCCGGCTCCGACGTGTTCGAAGGCCTGTTGCCGGGCCGCACCGAACGCTTCGACTACCGCCTGCGCGTGCGCTGGGATTCGGGCGCCGAAGGCCGCTACGCCGACCCGTATGCGTACGGTCCACTGATCTCCGAAGACGACCTGCACCTGCTCGCCGAGGGCACGCACGTGCGGCCCTACGAGGTGCTGGGCGCGCTGCCGCTCACGGTGGGCGAGGGCGAGCATGCCGTCGCCGGGGTGCGCTTTGCCGTCTGGGCGCCGAACGCGCGGCGCGTCAGCGTGGTCGGCGACTTCAACAACTGGGATGGCCGGCGCCACCTGATGCGCTCGCGCGGCGGCTCCGGCGTCTGGGAGATGTTCGTTCCGCACATGGTGATCGGCGACCGCTACAAGTACGAGATCGTCGGCCCCGACGACGCGCTGCAGCCGCTCAAGGCGGACCCGTACGCGCGCGCCGCGCAGCTGCGTCCGGACAGCGCGAGCCTGGTGGCCGCGCTGCCGCCACGGCGCGAGCGGCCGGCC
>JBJMWF010000023.1:0-5659 GCA_045810265.1 Vitreoscilla sp.
GCCTGACGGCCGTCGGCACGCCCACGATCTCCAGTGACCTGCTGTATTCGCCGGTCAATCTCGGCTTCGCCGGCGGCGGCACCATCCCGACCTGGAACGTGCCGGGCGTGGTCTCCAAGTACTTCCAGCCGTTCGCGCCATCGGACGACGCGCAGCCCTACCTGGTGCAGAAGGCCTGGGACGTCAACGAGAAGGTGACCAGCGGGTTCTTCAAGGCCAACATCGACAGCGAGGTCGGTGGCCTGGGACTGCGCGGCAATGTCGGTGTGCAGGTGATCCATACCGACCAGTCCTCGACCGGCAATTTCACGTATACCCATGCAGCTCCGGACGATCCCACCAAGACGACCTTCGACATCATTCCGGTCACCGTGGGCAAGACCTACAACGACGTTCTTCCGGCGTTGAACCTCGCGCTTGACATCGGTTCCCAGCAGACCGTGCGCATGGGCCTGGCGCGCCAGATGGCACGTCCCCGCCTGGATCAGCTGCGTGCTCCCATCGATTTCGGCATCGACGATTCGAAGGGCACCGGTATCCCGGGCGGCAGCGGCGGCAACCCGAAGCTCGACCCCTGGCGCGCCAACGCGTTCGACCTGACCTACGAGAAGTACTGGGGCACCAAGGCCTACGTGTCGGCCCAGTTCTTCTACAAGGACCTGAAGTCGTACATCTACCAGCAGTCTGAAACCTACGACTTCTCGGCATTCACGCCCGGGACGACGGCCAAGACCAACATCGGCCAGTTCACCGCGCCGTTCAACGGCAAGGGCGGCAAGATCCAGGGTCTCGAGCTGACGGCCTCGCTGCCTCTGGGCATGCTGTTCTCGCCGCTCGACGGCTTCGGCATCGAGGCCAGCGGCAGCCGCACGAACAGCCGCATCAAGATCCAGGATCCGGGCAGCAACATCGGCACAAACATCCCGCTGCCGGGCCTGTCCAAGAACGTCACGGACCTGACCCTGTACTACGAGAAGTACGGCTTCGAGGCGCGCATCAGCCAACGCCAGCGCTCCACCTTCGTCGGCGAGATCGCCAACTTCGCCAACGACCGGACGCTGCGTTACGTGGTCGGCGAGCGCGTGGTCGACATGCAGCTGGGCTATACCTTCCTGGACGGCCCGCTGCGGAACCTGGCGCTGCAGCTCGCCATCAGCAACCTGAACGACGCGCCTTACCGGACCTACGGTGCCAGCCCGGATCGCGTGTACGAATACCAGAAGTTCGGCCGCACGGTGCTGTTCGGCGGTTCGTACAAGTTCTGACCTGGCGGGCGCCGCGGCGCCCGGCAAAAAGGCCCCGCCGGAGTTTCCGGCGGGGCCTTTTCACTGGTGCGGCAGGAGGTCGACGGAGGGCGCGCCCCTTGCGCTAGCGCCGGCAGTCGAAGAAGCCGTTGAGCGTCAGGCGCGCGGTCGCGGGATCGGTCGTCAGCAGATCCGGGCGAGCGATGTCGCCGGAATGGAAGAAGCCGGCGTCGTACAGGATCATCCGGTTCCAGGCCGCGGGAACGCGCGCGACGCAGTCGAAATAGGCGTTGCCCCCGTCCATGTAGCCGGCCTCCAGGCCGTAGCGGGCGGTGAATTGCTCGGGCGTGAGCGTCTGGCTGTCGTACAGGATGCGGCCGGTGGCGGCGGCCGACTGGCGTGGCAGGTAGAAGCTCGTGCCGCCCAGCGCCGGGTTGCGGAACAGGTACAGCACCGAGGCCACGAACACCGTCTCCGGGTCGGTGCTCACGCGATCGCGATGGCATTGCCACTGGCGCGGATCGAGCTGCCCCGGCGGTGTCGTCACCATCGACAGCCGCACGTCGTGGTTCACCAGTCGCCGCGCCTGCAGGCGCGCGAGCGCGTGCTGCGCGAAGAAGTCGGCGAAGCGGGCCGAGAGGCCCGTCGGCCCGGCCACGATCACGCCGGGATAGGGAAAGCCGCCGGGCGGCCCGAATGTCTGCGTGCGGGCCCATTCGACCAGGCCTTGCGGATCGAGCAGCACGTCGTCGACCACTACCACCTCCAAGCCACCTGGCAGCGGCACGGTGCTGATGGTCGGTGGGGGATTGAAGAAGGGGCCGTCGGCGTCGTCCCAGTTCATCCGCCCAAGTCTCTCACGGCCGCTTGAGCGGGATGTGGCTGGCAGCGTTGAGCAGCACCACGCCGGAATGCGCGGGTACGAGGATGGCCAGGCTGTGTGAGGCCGTGTCCACCGGCACTGGCACATGGCTGAAGGCGTCGGTCCAGCCTTGCAGGCGCGCGCCCGCCGGCACTGGCAGCGTCAGCGCTTGTGCCGTCTCGCCGTTGTTGGTGGCGGTGATGGCCACGCTGCTCGCATCGCGCCGCGCCAGCACCACGACATGCGCATCGACGTACAGCGGCGCGAGCAGCTTGCCGTGGCGCAGCACCGGCAGGTCGCGCCGCAGCTTCGTCAGGCGCCTGAAGTCGGCGAGCAGCGCATTGTCCGGATGGCCGCCGCGATCGGCCCACGGATAGGTGCCGCGGTTCATCGGGTCGGGGCCGCCGGTGACGCCGACCTCGTCGCCGTAGAAGATCGCCGGCGAGCCGGGGTAGGTCATCTGGAAGAAGACGGCCAGCCGCAGCTTCTGCTTGGCGAGCGCGACCTGATCGGGCGTCGCCTGGCCGTCGACGTCGCCGAGCACATGCAGCGAACGTGCCGAGTCGTGCGTCGACAGCAGGTTCATCAGCGCGCTGAAGGTCTGCGGCGGATAGGCCTCGCGCATCTCCTCGAGGTTGGCCACCAGCTTGCGCGCATCGCCACCGTTCGCGTAGTCCAGCACCGCGTCGCGGAAGATGTAGTTCATCGTCGAATCGAACTCGTCGCCGAGGAAGAACTTGGACGCGTCGAACCAGGTCTCGGCCACGGTCAGGGCATCCGGCCTGGTCTGCTTGACCACCGTGCGCCACTCGCGCCAGAAATCGTCGGGCACCCAGGGCGCGACGTCCATGCGCCAGCCGGAGGCGCCGCGCTTCAGCCAGGTGCGCGTCACCGAGTCCGGGGCGCGATAGGCGAAGTCACGATAGGACGGGTCGGCCTTGTTCAACTCGGGCAGGTCCGCGATGCCGACCCAGCCCTTGAACTGCTTGTCCGGCTCGGCCTGCGTCGCGTCGAAGGTGTACCAGCTCGCGTAGGGCGACGACGGATTGATCTTGCCGTTCTCGAACGCGCCGCGGCCGCCGCGCGTGCCGTAGCGGTCGAAGTAGACGGAGTCGGCGCCGCTGTGGTTCAGCGAGGCGTCGGGGATCACGCGCAGCCCGCGCTTGGCGGCCTCGCGGCACAGGCGCTCGAAGTCGGCGTCGTTGCCGAAGTGCGGGTCGATGTGCTGCCAGTCGGCGGTGTCGTACTTGTGGTTGCTGGCCGCGCTGAACATCGGCGTGATGTAGAGCGTGTTGGCGCCGACGCTCCTGATGTAGTCGAGCTTCTCGATGATGCCGGCGAGGTCGCCGCCGAAGAAGTCGTTGCTGTACTGGTCGTCGCTGCCATCGCCGCTGTTGGGGCGATAGGGCCGGTCGTTCCAGTTCTCGTGGAATTCGACGGTCCGGTCGTGGAACCGGTCGACGCCGGGCCTCGGGTCGTTGCGCTTGTCGCCGTTGCGAAAGCGCTCGGGAAAGATGTAGTAGTAGACGGCGTCCTGTGCCCACGACGGCACGGAGTAGGGTGCATAGACGGTCTGGCGGTAGCGGCGGATGCGCCTGGTGTTCAGCGGCTTGTCCGCGACGACGCCCGCGCCGCCGGCGCCGCGTTCGCGAGTCCAGTAGACCGGCGTCGCATTGTTCTGGAGGATCACGGTGCTGCCGCCGACCCGGGCCTCGAACCAGTAACCGTAGACGGCGGCCGCGTCGAACCGGTAGTGGCCGCTCCAGCGCTCGCGCGCCACCGTGGTCGTGCGCGCGAGCGGAAGGCGCGCGAGTTCGTCGTACTCGAGGACGTCGTAGTTGCCTTGGAGCTTGCGCTTTTCGACGACCAGCGTCACTTCGGCGATGCCCGGCAGCGCGCTGAGCGAGAAGGCGACGTCGGTGCCGACGGTCACCGCGCCGTACGGCGACTTGTCCGCAGCCTGCTGCGAATCGAAGACCAGGCTCAGGGCCACCGGGTCGGTGATGGAGGAGGGCGGCGACGGTGGCAGCGGCGTGCCTGCCGGCAGCTCCGTCAACAGCAGGCTCATCGCCCCGTCGGGCGAGGCCGGCGGCGTGACGGTGATGCGCTCGACGCCGCCGAACCTGGCCTTCAGCGGCGCGCCCTTGCGCGCCAGCGGGACGGGCGTGCCGGACTTCAATGCGCCGTCTCCAGTGGCGCCCAGGTCGGCGTCGGGGCTCCAGTCCTCGTCGCCCACCTTGAAGCTGTGTTCGCCCTTGAATTCGGCAACCAGCTCGTAGTGGTCGCAGACATAGCGCAGCGCCGTCTCGTCGTCGGCGCGCCAGTCGTTGAAGGTGCCGCGCAGGTAGAGCGCGCGGCCGGCGAGCGGATCGGGGCGACAGTCGGCCGCAACGGCCGGGACGGCGAGCGCGAGGCAGGATCCGGCACTCGCCAGCCAGGCGGCGAGCGAGCGCCCCCTCATTCCTTGACGCCTCCGGCAGTGAGCCCCGACACGATCCAGCGTTGTGCCGCCAGGAAGACGACGGTGATGGGCAGGCCCGACAACACGGCGGCGGCCGCGAAGTCGCCCCACAGGTACTTCTGGTCGGCCAGGTAGTACTTGGAGCCGACGGCCAGCGTCAGGTTGGACTCCTCGCGCAGCAGGATGGAGGCCAGCGGGTACTCGATGATGGTGCCGACGAAGGCCAGCACGAAGACGACCATCAGGATGGGCACCGCCATCGGCAGCAGCACGCGGAAGAAGGCCTGGAAATGGCTCGCGCCGTCGACCTTCGCGCATTCCTCGATCTCGACAGGAATCGTCTCGAAGTAGCCGCGGATCGTCCACACGTGCGTCGCCACGCCGCCCAGGTAGGCCACGACGAGGCCGCCGTGCGTCTCGAGGCCCAGCGCCGGCACGTAGTTGCCGATGGTCTCGAAGATCGCGTAGATGGCCACCAGCGCCAGCACGGGCGGGAACATCTGCAGCAGCAGCATGCCGTTGAGGATGGGCATCTTGAACGCGAAGCGCAGGCGTGCGAACGCATAGGCCGCGGTGGTGGAGATCGCCACGATCAGCGCCGACGCGATCGTCGCCACCTTGACCGAATTCCACAGCCAGCGCAGCACCGGGAAGGGCGGATGCATGACGACGCCGTCGGCGGTGGTGACGTCGAAGCCGAGCGCCAGCTTCCAGTGTTCGAGGCTGATCTCGCGCGGGATCAGCGAGCCGTTGGCGAAGTTGCCCGGGCGCAGCGAGATCGAGACGACGGCCGCGAGCGGAAACAGGGTGACGACGAGCAGCACGATGAGGAAGGCATGCGCGCCGAGCACGCGCCAGCGCTGGTTCTTGCCGGTGACGATGGGCATGGCGTCAGCCCTTTCTGGCGTTGCGCGCAGCCACGCGCAGGTTGGCGAACGACAGCAGCGCGACGAGCAAGAAGATCAGCGTCGAGATCGCGGCCGCCAGGCCGAAGTTCTGGCCCGAGTCGAGGAAGGCGATGCGGTAGGTGTACGACACCAGGATGTCGGTGGTGCCCGCAGGGATCTTCGTGTTGAGAAAGTCCGGCCGCCC
>JBJMWF010000024.1:0-12148 GCA_045810265.1 Vitreoscilla sp.
ACCCGGGAATGGCCCGACCTCCAAGTGGTCGCGCAGGCCCGCAACGGCCTCGAAGCGATCGAACAGTTCGAGGCGCTGAGGCCCGCCGTGTGCTTCCTGGACATCCACATGCCCGGGCTGACCGGCATCGAGGTCGCCCAGCGCATCGGCGGTCGCGCGCACGTGGTGTTCATCACCGCATTCGATCACTACGCGCTCGAGGCTTTCGAGCATGGTGCGTTCGACTATCTGGTCAAGCCCTTGCAGGCGCCCAGGCTCGCGGGCGCGCTCGCGCGGCTGCGCGAGCGCATGCGACTCGAGCAGCCGGCCATGAACACGCAGGCCATGCTCGCGGCGCTCACCGCGCACCTGCAACCCAAGGAGCCGGCACCCGCGTCGAACGGCCTGCGGTGGATCCGGGCGTCGATGGGCAACTCGGTACGCCTGATCCCCGTGGAGGACATCGACTACCTGAAGTCCGACGAGAAGTACACGCTCGTCGCCTGGCGCGGTGATGGTGGCAAGCAGGGGGAGGCCTTCATCCGCACGCCGCTGAAGGCCCTGATCGAGCAGCTCGATCCCACGCTGTTCCAGCAGATCCACCGCTCGGTGGTCGTCAACCTGAGCGCGGTCAGCCACGTGGCGCGCGGCGAGAACGAGACCGCAGACCTGCACTTCAAGCACCGGGCCGACGTCCTGCCGGTGAGTCGCACCTACCTGCACCTGTTCAAGGCCGAATAGCAGTCCTGGCGCGGTTCGTCCGCGCCGGCCGTGCCTCGTCGCGAGCGGTCGTGGCCGGTCGGACCGTGCTGGTGCCAGGGGCTGCGGCGCTCCAGACTGGCGTCATGACTTCTGAACGCCCCCTCTCCGAATCCCGCCGCATCGCTCGTCTGGCGGGCCTGCTCTACACCCTGGTCGCGGTGATCGCGCCGATCGGCTTGTTCTACGTCCCGGGCCGCCTCATCGTCGCCGGCAATGCGGGCGAGACCGCGGCCCGCATCGCCGCCCATCCCGACCTGCTCAGGCTGGGCATGGGCACCGAGCTGTTCCACCAGGCGCTGGAGGTCTGGATGGTGCTCGTGCTGTTCAGGTTGTTCCAGCCGGTGGGCGCCCAGCTGTCGCGGCAGATGCTGGTGCTCGGGCTGATCCCGATCCCGATGGTCTTTCTCAATGTGCTCAACGAGCTGGCGGCGCTGGGACTGGCCGTGCCCGGCCCGGCCATGCTCGCGATCGACCCCGCGCAACGGCAGTCGATGGCCTTGTTCTTCCTGCACCTGCACGCGCAAGGCCTGCAGCTCGCGGAGATCTTCTGGGGGCTCTGGCTGTTCCCGCTGGGGCTGCTCATCTGCCGCAGCGGGTTCATGCCCCGCCTGATCGGCGCCTGCGCCATTGCGGGCGGAATCGGGTATCTGCTCGACGCAGGCCTGGCGCTGCTGGCGCCGGCGCTGTCGGGCCGCCTGGGCGCCGGCGTCGTCGTCCTTCAACTGGGCGAGCCCGTCATGATTCTTTGGTTGCTACTCGCAGGTGCGCGGTCGCGCAGCTGAAGCCATTCACCGCGGCAACAAGGTCGAGGCGCCGAATGGAGGTGTCAGGCCGAAGATGCATCCCGCCAAACGTCGGCGAGCGATCAGGGACGTCACCGGCTAGTTGTCCGGCCCCGCTCCGGCATCCTTGAAATAGCGTCGCGTGATCTCGATCATCCTGTTGGCGGTCTCGTCGAGGCTGGCAGTTGGCGCGCGGCTGCCGGCGCGCTTCGCGAGCGCTGCGACAAGCGCAGCGTGGAACTCCTGGACGTAGCGATCGTCGCCGACCAGGGCCAGGATGCCGGCGTTGGCCAGCTTGGTCGCGACCCGCGGGTTGGCCTCGCACAGCATCACGACGACGCCGCGCTTGCTCAACTTGCCGACGACGTCCGCGAAGGTCTGCAGGCCGGTGGCGTCCATGAATGGCACATGGCGCAGCCGGATGATCAAGGTATCGGGATCGGAGTGAGTCTGCAGCAACGCGCGCTCGAACGACTCGATCGCGCCGAAGAAGACGGGGCCCGCGATCTCGTAGACGAGCATGCCGTGCGGCAGCCGGGTCAGCCCGATCTCCTGCAGGTCGGCCAGCAACGCACGGTCATCGAGCTGGTTGGTCTCCACCGCGTCGGCCATGCGGCGCAGGAACTGCAGGATGGCCAGCAGAACACCGACGTTCACCGCAATCACCAGGTCGGCGAAGATCGTCAGCAGGAACGTGACGACGAGGATCGCCTTGTCGGCAGTGGGTGCCGTGCGAAAAATGTGTCCGAAGTGCTTCAGGTCGCTCATGTTCCAGGCGACCACGAAGAGGATGGCCGCGAGCGCAGCGAGCGGGATGCTCGACGCAAGCGGCGCCATGAACAGCAGCACCGCGACCAGCGTGAGGGCATGCACGCTGCCGGCCAGCGGGCTGGAACCGCCGTTGCGGATGTTGGTGGCCGTGCGCGCGATGGCTCCCGTCGCCGCGAAGCCGCCGAACAGCGGCGCCAGCAGGTTGGCGACGCCCTGCCCGATGAGTTCCTGATTGGAGTCGTGCTTGAAGCCGGTCATGCCGTCCGCGACGACGGCCGACAGCAATGACTCGATGGCGCCCAGCATCGCGATCGTGATGGCCGGGCCAACCAGGGTGAGTACCTGGCCGAACGAGGTCTGCGGCAATTGGAGCCGCGGAAAGCCGACAGGGATGCCGCCGAATTCGCTGCCGAGCGTCGCGACGCCCCTGAAATGAAACACCCACTGCAACACCGTGGCCACGATCATGGCGACCAGCGGCCCCGGAATACGCCGCAACCCTTTGATGCGCGGCGCCAACAGGATGAGCGCCAGGCTCAGCGTGGCCAGACCGATGGTGGGCAGATGGCACTGCGGCAGAACCTGGATCAGGTTCCACAGCTTTTCGTAAAAGTGCGCGCCGCCCGTCTTGGGCAAGCCGAGAAAGTCGCGCCACTGGCCAACAAAGATGATGACGCCAATGCCAGCGGTGAAGCCGACGATGACCGGGGCCGGGATGAACTTGATGACCGCGCCCAGGCGCGCCAGGCCCATCAGGACGAGGATCGCACCAGCCATGAGCGTGGCGATCTGCAGCCCGGCGATGCCGTACTTGGCAGTGACGCCGGACAGGATGGCGATGAACGCGCCGGTCGGGCCGGCGATCTGCACGCGGGTACCGCCGAACAGCGAGACCGCCAGACTGCTCACGATGGCGGTGTACAACCCTTGCTCCGGGCGCGCGCCCGATGCGATCGCGAAGGCCATGGCCAGCGGCAGCGCGACCACCCCGACGATCACGCCGGCCACGATGTTGCCGCCCAGCGCGCCGGGTGCGAACAACCCGGCACGGCGGGCTTCCAGCAAGGCGAACAACGGATGCTCCTTCTGCGCCGCACCAAGCGACGTCGGTCGGGGTATTGTCCATGCGTGCGGGTCAGCGCGACGATGTCGTCGTGATAATGTGGTCGGCACGGCGTGCCTCCTGCGCACGCCCTGTCCGATTGACCGCCGGCGAAGGCGGGCATGCAGACACCACCCGATGAGCTTCGACCCGGAACAAGTCCACGTCAAACCTTTTGTGCACCAGACACAGAAGATGAAGTCGCTCCACTTCTCGATCGCCGAGATACAGAGCTGCATGGAGCTGGCGCGGCCCGACTCGCTCGACCTTGCCTACACCCGCACGATGACGGGCTTCCTGCTGTTTCATCCGCGGCCGCTGCGAATCGGAATGATCGGGCTGGGCGGCGGCTCGCTCGCCAAGTTCTGTTATCGACACCTGCCGCAAGCCGACATCACCGTCCTCGAGATCAACCCGCACGTCATCGCCCTGCGCCAGGAGTTTTCCGTGCCCGAGGACGACTCGCGATTTCGCGTGATCCGGGCCGACGGATCGAGATACGTGCGAGCGCACGAATGCGCCTTCGATGTCTTGCTGGTCGATGGCTACGACAGTGACGGCCTTCCCGGCGTGCTCAGCTCCAAGCGCTTCTACGATGACGTCTTCGACTGCCTGCGCCCCCGCGGCGTGATGGTGGCCAACATTCATCTGGGCATCGAAGAGTTCTCGCTCCTGCTTGCCCGGATCGGCCGCAGCTTCCAACGGGCGCCCTTGCCGGTCAAGGAGCACGAAAGCGGCAACGCCATCGTGTTTGCGTGCAAGGACGGCCCGCTGGCGCCGTGTCAAGCCGAAGATCTCATGCGCCCGGGAACCATGGAGGTCAACCAGTGGAAGCTGTTGCAGGCGGCCTTCGGCCGCATCCGGGCGGTCCTCGATGAGCAGGCGCGTGATGGCGTCCGCCACTTGCCGTCGCAACGTCCGTGATGCAATTGGCCCCTCACCCTTTGCTGGCGGCTTTCACGGCGCTGTTGGCGTCCACCGCGACGGCCGCAGGTGCGCCAGAGCATCCCGCATCTCCAAGAATCGTCCACGACCAGATGTTCGGCGTGGCGCGACTCTACGAGTACGGCGTTCGCTGCGGCGCGTCACCCGCGCAGGCACGCGGCCTCCTGGCGCTGCACGAGACCAATGCGCATTTCTTCAAGGCGTTGGACGACTTGCGAACTCTGCGCCAGGACGCCACCACGCATCAGGAGGCCGAGATCCGCGTCGACCTGCTTCCGCCCGACCTGGAAGGCGCCGCATCGCTCAACGATGTCACGACCGGGTGGAAAGAGGGCCTGGCCGAGGCCGACGCGCACGACAAGCCGAGTGCCAGGCTCTGCCAGACGGTGATGGAGGCGCTGCCGCAGGGTGACGGCGTCGCGGCCAAGGCGGCGGCAGACCTGCTGCCGCGTTCAAAGGAGCTGGAACAGCGCGCGACAGAGCTTTCCCGGCGGCTGAAGCAACAGCGCGCTACGGCGAGGAAGTGACTTGGCCGTCGCCGCCAGGCCGCAGGTGTTGGTCGAGAAATCGCACCACCTGCGTGTTCTCGTCTGCATAGCTGTCCACGTCTGCGGACCCATGCCCCTGTTCGCCGACGATCGTGAGCTGCACGGCGCCGCCGTGGCGACGGATGGCATCGGCCATCTGCCGCGCCTGTGCCGGCGGGCAGCGCGGGTCGTTGGCCCCTGCGCGCAACATGACAGGTGCCCGGATCCGATCCGCGAAGTGGAGCGGCGACCGGTCGCGCCACAGCGCTGCCTGCGCTCGCGGATCGCCCATGAGGATGCGGTCGACCTGCTGGATGAACGGCGGCTCGCTGGCGAAGCCGGTTGCGAAGTCCACGAAAGGATACAGAGCGATGCCGGCGGCCCAGCGCTCCGGCTGCCGAACCAGCGCCATGAGCGTGAGGTAAGCGCCGTTCGAAGCGCCGTAGACCGCGATCCGCTTGGGGTCGACGTAGCCCGTGGCCACCAGCCAGTCGGCCGCTGCGGCCACCTCGGCCAGGTCGGCGCCGCCCTGGTCGAGCCGGTTGGCCGCGAAGAATTCGCGGTCGTAGCCGGTCGAGCCGCGGTAGTTCGGGCTGATCACGATGTAGCCGCGCGCGGCCAGCACCTGGATGTAGTCCAGCCACGCCGGCCGGGTCTGATCCATCGGGCCGCCGTGGATCTCCACCACCGCCGGTTGGTTGCCATCCCGGCGCAGGTTGGGCGGGATCCAGGCGAGGGCATGGACGAGAAAGCGTCCGTCGGGGCTCCGGTAGCGGACCGCCACGGGCTGGACGACCGCCGACGCCAGTTCGGCCGGCAGGCGGTTGGCGCGCAGGCGCGTGACGCCCGCATCGGGAGCCAGCGCGACGATCTCGGACGCCTCGGTCGGACTGCTGCGCAATGCCAGCAGTCGGTCGCCGGCGCCGAATGGACTGGTCACGGGCCGCGTCGCAAGGTCGCGTAGCGGGACCACCTCGTAGTGCGCGGGTGGCAAGAGCCAGTGCAGGTGTGCATCGGACTCCAGCTCGACCGTCCACACCTCCGTTCCGAGCGGGACGTCTCGCGTATAGGCAACACGGCGACCATCGCGCGAGAAGCCGGCCGGCACGATGTTGGCTTCCTCGTGCGTGAGCCAGGTGAGTCGACGGCTGCGGACGTCGAGCAGTGCGGCGTTGCTCCAGCCGTTGGCCGCGTCGGACGCGAGCAATACCCGTCCGCCGGCCGGAGATACGTCCTGCAACCGGTACACCCGGTCGGCAGGCGCTGGCGTGACGTCCTCCAGGCGTGAGCCGTCAGGGCGCATGCGGCACAGGCGCGTATCGGTGAACGACCAGGCCATGTCGTTGAACCAGATCCAGTCCCCGTCGGACCCATGGCGCCAGATCGGGCTCATGCGCGACCGATGCTGCGAGCCATGCGTCAGCACGCGCACGGTACCTCGCGCCACGTCCGCCACGGCAATCTCCCACGATGGCGAGCGGCGATCCCGGCTGGCGAAAACGACCTGTCGCCCATCCGGTGACCAGGATGCGGCGCGAGCCGTCCGTCCTGGCTGCCGGGTCAGTCGGCGCGGCACGCCGCCGCGCGCGTCCACCACATAGACGTCGAACATCTCGTCGCCGGCGTGGTCGGACAGGTAGAGCACCCAGCGTCCGTCCGGCGACCAGCGCGGGTCGGACTGCGACTGCGGCGCCGGCGCGAGCGTCTGGTCACTGCCGGACGCGATGTCCAGCACATGAACCTGCTCCTGTCCCGACTCGTCCGACGTGTACATGATCTTGTCGCCCTCCGGCGACCACGACGGCTGGTGCAGGTGGGGCACCTTGGACAGCAGCGCCGGGTCAGTCGGAACAATCGCCGCACCGGCCGGGCTGGTGGCCGCACGCGGATCCTCCAGCTCGCTGGCGGGCGCGGCTGAGGAGGAGGCGGCCGGCGCGGCGGGACTGTCCACGGCGGGCGCTTGCTGCGCCGCAAGACAGGAGATTGTCACGACAAGCAGCCCGAGCGCTGCAACGCGCATCAGCTGCTTCCGGCACCAACGATGCGTACGGAGACGGGCGAGGCAAGGCAAGGCAAGGCAGGACATGGGCGACTCCCTGGTCGGGCTGCTCAGCGATGGCATCACTCGACGCGAGCAGCGTAGCGCAATCGGCGCCTCAGCACTTTCTCGCACGCTAGCATCCAAAATCTCCGCTTCGCGCCCTCCAGTCCGGTCGCATTCGACGTCCGCGGCATGCCGCCATTCCAACGAGCAGGCAATTCCAATGAACTATCGCCATCTGTACTACTTCTGGGTGGTCGCCAAGGAAGGCGGCTTCGCACGCGCCGCCAGGCAGTTGGACATGGCGCTGCAGACCATCAGCACGCAGGTGCGCGAACTCGAGAAGGCGCTCGGACACCAGTTGCTCAAGCCGGACGGCCGGGGGGTGGCGCTGACGGACGCCGGCGAGGCCGCGTTCGCGCGGGCAGAGGAGATCTTCCAGATCGGCCAGATGATTCCGGAACAGGTGCGCGAGGCCGCGAGCGGCAAGGTGGCACGCCTGGCCGTCGGCATCTCGGACGGCATCTCCAAGCTGGCGGTGCATGCCCTGCTGGAGCCGGTGCTGGCCACGCCGTCCTTGCGGCTGCTGTGCCACGAAGGCGAGTCCGAGGAACTGCTGGCGGAGCTGGCGCTTCATCGCCTGGATCTCGTGCTGTCCGGATATCCGGCGCCGCGCAACCCGAACCTTCGCCTCACGACAGAGCGCCTGGCCGAATCGCCGGTGGCGTGGTACGGGTCGGCCGCCCATGTGCGCAAGGCCGACGTCGACCAGTTTCCCCAGTCGCTGAACCGGCTCCCGGTGCTCCTGCCCACCGGCCACTCCGCGCTGCGCGCGAAGCTCGACCACTGGTTCGAGGCCAACGGCCTGCGGCCGCGCATCGTCGGCGAGTTCGAGGACAGTGCGCTGCTGTCGGTGTTCGGCGCGCGCGGCCTGGGCGTGTTCCCGGTGAGCCGCCTGGGCGCCGGCGACGCCGGCTGGATGCACGGCCTTCGGCCGCTCGGCCGTTGCGATGACGTCACCGAGGAGATCCATGCCATCCGCTCACGCCGCGGACAGCATCATCCGCTGGTGCTGCAGATCATGGACGCAGTGCGCGCCTGAACTCCAGATTCACGCAGGTTTTCCAGAAGTAAAACCTCCGTAAAAGCTGCTTTTTCAGAACTCGATCCAGGTTCAGACTTCAGCTGTCACCTCAGTTGAAGGAGTTCCGACATGAAGATCCTGTTCAAGGCCCGGGCGCCCCAGGCGCGCGATCTGCGCGACCTAGCCGAGCGTCGCGTCAATTTCGTCCTGCGTCGTCTGGCGTGGCTGGTTCCACGTGCCGAGGTTCACCTGTCGGATGTGAACGGCAGCCGCGGTGGCATCGACAAGCGTTGCCAGGTGGAGCTCAAGACCGATGGCGCCGGATCGGTGATCGTCACCTCCGTGGCACGCGATTGGCGTACCGCACTTGACCTCGCGCTCGCACGCGCCGCACGGTCGCTGACGCGCTTGTGGCGTCGCGACATCGACTCGCGGCGAATGCGGCTGCGCCTGATCAGCCTCGACCGCTGACTCCCATCCGACAAACGGAGCACTCATCATGAACTCAATGACCCCCCTCTCACCGATGTCCAACGGCGCGGGCGCAAGCCTGTCCGCGGACCAGCGCAACCGCGTGCTGCGCAACACCTACTGGCTGCTCGCGCTCTCGATGGTGCCCACCGTGCTGGGCGCCTGGATGGGCATCGCCACCGGCCTGGCAAGCGCGATGTCACCGGGCATCAGCCTGGTCGTCTTCCTGGCCGGCGCATTCGGATTCATGTTCGCGATCGAGAAGACCAAGAACTCCCCGACCGGGGTGCCCGTGCTGCTGGGGTTCACCTTCTTCATGGGCCTGATGCTGTCGCGGCTGGTGGGCCAGGTGCTGGGGCTGAGCAACGGCTCCAGCCTGGTCATGCTCGCCTTCGCAGGCACCGGCTCGATCTTCCTGGGCATGGCCGCCTTGTCGTCGGTGATCAAGCGCGACCTGTCGTCAATGGGCAAGTTCCTGTTCATCGGCGCCATCATGCTGCTGGTGGCGGGTATCGCGAACTTCTTCATCCAGTCGAGCGCGCTCATGATCACCTTGTCGGTGATGGCGATCGGGATCTTCTCGGCGTTCATCCTCCACGACCTGAAGCGTGTGCAGGACGGTCTCGAGACCAACTACATCAGCGCGACGCTGAGCGTCTACCTCAGCCTCTACAACGTGTTCCAGTCCTTGCTGGCCATCCTGGGCCTGACAAGCGGCCGGGACGAGTGACCGTTTCCCGCGACTGACGCAGGACTTCTCGATCCGGCTGGCCGGCCCGTGATGAACGCGCCTCATTGACCGACGCAAACCATGCTCGAACTTCTCTCCGACCCGCAGGCCTGGATCGCACTGGCCACTCTCACCGCGCTCGAACTGGTGCTGGGCATCGACAACATCGTGTTCATCTCGATCCTGGTCGACAAGCTCCCGGTCGCGCAACGCGAGAAGGCCCGCCGACTCGGCCTGTTCATGGCGATGTTCGTGCGCGTCGGGCTGTTGCTCGTCTTGTCATGGATCGTCGGGCTGGTCGCACCGCTGTTCACGGTATTCGGCCAGGCGATCTCCGGACGCGACCTGATCCTGATCGCCGGTGGCCTGTTCCTGCTCTACAAGGCCACCGGCGAGATCCATCAATCGCTCGAGGGCCAGGAAGGCCCGACCTCGAGCGCCGTCAAGGCGACGTTCGGCGCGGTGGTGCTGCAGATCATGGTCATCGACATGGTGTTCTCGCTCGACTCGATCATCACCGCGGTGGGCATGGTCGATCGCCTGGAAGTGATGCTCGCCGCGGTGATCATCTCCGTCGGCCTGATGATGCTGTTCGCGAGCGCGATCGGTCGCTTCATCTCCGAGCACCCGACGATCAAGGTGCTGGCGCTGTCGTTCCTTGTCGTCATCGGCGTCGTCCTGATCGCCGAGGGCTTCGGCCGCCACGTGCCCAAGGGCTACATCTATTTCGCGATGGCGTTCTCCGTCGTTGTCGAGATGCTGAACATTCGGATGCGCAAGAAGTCGAAGCCGTCCGCCGCGCTGCCCTCGTTGCCGCCGTCCGGGGAGCAGGTCCCCTCGAGGTGACGGGCGCCGGCCGCTTGTCAACCGCTCTGGAACAGCCCCGAGTCCCTCATCCGCTTGATCCGCGCGCTGCGCGGACGGCCGCTCGGCAGCTCGTGCACCGGTGGCGGGAAGGCAGCGTCCTCGACGGCCGCCGGCGGCGGAGCCGGTGACGGCAACGCGTCCTCGATGAGGGTTCGGCCGGCGATCTCGGATTGGTCGACGACGTCGACAAGCAGCGGCACGTTGTCCGGCACCACGGGGGCATGGTCGGCCACCGAGCCGGCATCGACCGCCGCCTGCGATGCCGGATCGACCCCGGACGCCGGCAAGGTGGGCGGCGCGAGCGTGACCGCCTCCGGCTCGCTGAACGCCGGCCCATGCAGGCGCGCGATCTCCCAGATCAGGCCGGTGGCGGCCAGCTGGCGCAGCTTCTCCTGGCGAGCCGGGCTGCGCTCGATGGACGCCAGCCGGACGTAGAGCTCGGGATGGACGTCGCTGTCGATGTCCAGTTCGAGGTGCAGCGTGGCCATGGCGAGCGTCAGGGCTCCGCGACCGCCTCGCCGATCATCTGGAAGCCCCGCACGTTGGCCGTGACCGATTCGGGCATCACGAAGACCGGGATCGCCGGGAAGCGCTGCTTGAGCACGTCGCGATAGCGGTCGGGATGGCCACCGACGAGCACGATCAGGTCGACGATCTCGGTGGCGTCGCGCAGGCCGTCGATCATGCGGTTGACGGCGTCCTCGATGACGCTCATCACGCGCGGCTCGTACTTGGCCAGGTCGTACGCCACGCCAGAGAGCTTGACCGGCGTCTTCTTGCGCAGGGCCTCGTTGATATGCGGCTCGACCGACACGCCCAGCGGCCGCCCGACGTCCTCCGACAAGGCCGCCTGCACCGCCTTCAGGACCCGGTGGCGCCCCGCATCCGACGCCGCATTGCTCGCCGATGGATTGATGGTGCCCTGCTGGATGAGCAGCCAGTCGAGCGTGTGCTCGCCCGGGTCCACCATCAGCACGGCGAGCTGGTCGAGATCGTCGACCGACGCGAGCGGCTCCAGTGCGCCCCCGGTGGAGGTGATCTCGCGGTTGAGCTCGTCCAGGTGCTCCTCGAGCGTGGCGTAGCCGCCCATCGGCTGCGCCTGGACCACGACGCGACCGACGCGCACCGTCTTGCCGCCGCCAACGTCGAGTTCGCCTTCGTAGGTGCGGCGCAGGTATTCGCGGCGCACCGTGTCGTTGAACTGGTGAACCGGCAGCCCCAGCACCAGGACGTCGATGGTCGAGTCGCCCGCCTCCGTCATGTAGCGCAGCGCGCCCTTGGTGACGGCCTCGTAGACCTTGCCCTTGTAGAACTCGTCGGTGACGTCCCGGCCGAAGCTGCCGCCGGCAAGCGCCAGGCCGACGTCCTGTCCGACTTCGTAGAGTGCGCCGTGCACGGGAACGTCGAAGGTGTCCCGGCGGCGGGTGCTGAGCGAGCGCACGGCGCTGGTATCAGCCGGGATCGCCAACGACGGAAAACTGCGGAAGAGCACGCTGCCATTGGCCGGCAACGAAAACTTCACCAGTCCGAAGCCGACGTCGATGGCACGCACCGTCGGACTGGTGCCGGGCTGGGCCGCTGCGTCCGGCGCGTTGCGCTCCGCCACGGGTGGGCTCGACTTGGGCGACGGCGAGGTGTCGCGGATCTTCGAAACATTCGGTTGTGCCATGGGTGCTCCTCTGCGGCGGCCATCGGGCTGCCTGGCCGATCAAGAACTTGCCGCCCGGTTCGGCGGCGGGTCGGAGTTCGCGGCAATTCGTTCGCCCGACAGATGCCGAGCATGCGTTTGTGCAACAGATCAGATTGCTTGTTACGGCGCCTGACGTTCCAGTAGCCGCCAGGGGCGACTCGACCTTGATGCGACCAGCCGGTGCCCTCGCGCAGCGAAAGGCGCCGCGCGGTCACATCCCGCGGGCCCTTGTCAGGGAGCGGGGGTTGGCCTGCTTCAACAGTGGCAGCAGCGCTGCGGCAAGTCGACGCACCCCTTCCCGGATCCGGTCCTCGCTCAAGCTGGCATAGCCCATGACGAATGCCGCGGATCTGGCGGGTTCGGCGTCTTCTCCGTCAGGCAGGAAGAACGGACTGAT
>JBJMWF010000025.1:0-5587 GCA_045810265.1 Vitreoscilla sp.
GCGCCCCAAGCCGCCACGCCCGCCGCAGCTCAATCCGCTGCTCAAGGGCCTGATGTCCAAGGTGCCGGCGGCCACGCCGTCGCCGTCCCACCCTGTGAGCCCTGCGGGGCCGGCCGCTGCCGGCACGCAGGAGCCCTCAGAGTGACGACCCAGACCGACCTCTTCAAACCCGCCTTCCCCGCCCGCCAAGCGCCCGCCCTCGCGCGTGACGCACGCGCACGCCGCCCGCGGTCGCGCGCCGCGTGTCTGGCGCTGCTGTGCGCTGCCAGCGTGTGCGCCGACGCCGCCCACGCGCGCAAGCCACGGCCGCACAAGGCGGCCTCCGCGCCGTCGACGGCAGAAATACTCGCGCCTTCGGCGGCGACGCTGCCCGACGCCTTGCCGCCGGACAAGCTGGTCTACCGCTGCGCCAGCAGCTACTCGCCGCGGCCGTGCGACACGTCGCAGAAGCCGCTGGACATCGCGGATGCGCGCTCGGATGCGCAGCGGCGTCAGTCTGAAGACCTCACGGCACGCGACAAGCGCCTGGCGGCCTGGTATGAGGCCGCCCGGCACGAGCGCGAGAAACCGCCATCGGCGCCGGCGAGCGGCCGACCCGCCTCGGCGGCCGCGGTCTGCACGTCCACGACAACGATGACCTGCGTGCCGAAGACGCCGCGCAAGCGGACCGTGTCGGTGCCCAGTGGCAGGAACGCGGAGGTGGGCGCCCCGTCGAAGCACTAGCCGGCGAGGCTTCCCAGGTCCGGCGACGGCTTGTCGAGCCCCAGCAGCCGGCGGTACTTTGTCATCAGCTGATCTGGCGTCTCGACGTGCTCCGGATTGATGGGGATGCACTCCACCGGGCAGACCTGCACGCACTGTGGCGCATCGAAATGGCCAACGCACTCGGTGCACTTGTCCGGCGCGATGACGTAGTAATCCTCGCCCATCGAGATCGCCTCGTTGGGGCATTCGGGTTCGCAGACGTCGCAGTTGATGCACTCGTCCGTGATCATCAGGGCCATTTGGACTACTCGGTCTCGCGCTGGGAGATGCGGTCTTTGAGCTTGGACAGCACCAAGGGTGCCACGAACTTGGAGACATCACCGCCGAGGACGGCAATCTCGCGCACGAACGTGCCGCTGATGAACTGGTACTGGTCGGACGGCGTCAGGAACAGCGTCTCGACGTCGGGCATCAGCTGGCGGTTCATGCCGGCCATCTGGAACTCGTACTCGAAGTCACTGACGGCGCGCAGGCCGCGCACCACCACCTTGCCGCCGTTTTCCACCACGAAGTCGCGCAGCAGGCCGCGGAACGCCACCACCTCGACGTTCTTGTAGGGCTTGGCCAGCTCCGTCGCGATCTCCAGGCGCTCGGCGATGGAGAACATCGTGCGCTTGTGGTGTCCTGCGGCGACCGCCAGGATCAGGCGCGGGAACAGGTTGCTCGCGCGCCGGGTCAGGTCCTGGTGCCCGAGGGTCATCGGGTCGAAGGTTCCGGGGTAGACGGCGGTCAGGGTCGACTTGGGCATGAAGGGCCTTGCTGGCGCGGACTGGCCGCGTTGTCTCGATCTTTGCGGTGACGCCGCTGGGCGACGACATCATCATTCCACAGTCGAGGTGCGCGTGGGTTAGGCGAAGTTGCGTAGGGCGAGTCGACTCAGGTTTTGCGAATCAGGTGGGCGTGCACGGCGCCAGCGCGCGAATGGCGATACAGCTCCAGGCCGCGCTCGGCCAGGGAGGCGGCATCGAACGGCGCCGGCGCCTCCAGGTAGATCCAGCCCTGCGGCACGACGCAGTGCAGCGAGGCGGCCAGCGCCGGCTCGAACAGGTTGGCGTCGAAGGGCGGGTCGAGCAGGACGAGGTCGAACTGCGCCGGGGCGCGCTTCATCCAGGCCATCGCGTCAGCCTGCGTGATGGTGACGGCGGTCGCGCCCAGCTTGGTCTTGCTGGCGGCCAGTCCGGCCACCAGCCGGGTCTCGCGCTCGAGCATCTGCACCGTGGCCGCGCCGCGCGACGCCGCCTCGAAGCCCAGCACGCCGGTGCCGGCGAACGCGTCGAGCACGCTCCAGCCGGTCAGGTCCTGGCCCAGCCAGTTGAACAGCGTCTCGCGCACCCGGTCGGGCGTCGGGCGCAATCCGGGCACGTCGGGCACGGGCAGCAGGCTGCGGCGCCACTGGCCACCGATGATGCGGATCTCGTGCGCGGCATGCACCGCGGCGCGGCGTTCGCGCTTTTGCGCCAGCTTCTGGGCCGGCGTCAGTTCCACCGGCGGCAGCGCGGCCGCCGCACGGGCGGCGCGGGCGGCGCGCGTGTTGCGCACCGGGGCCGCGTCGTCGTCCCAGGGGTCCGGGTTGCCGGCGACACGGGCGTCGCGCGTCGCGCGTGGGCCTGAGGGCGATTTCGGGCGCGCAGGGCGGGTCGGATTCTTCACGGGTGCACTTTTTCGAGATAACCCGTGATTGTCGCAGTCCGCGCGATTTATTGCCGGACCGGGATGCCGCGCGACGCCATCAAGGCCTTGGCCTCGGCCACCGTGTGCTGGCCGTAGTGGAAGATGCTCGCGGCCAGCACGGCGTCGGCGCCGCCCTGCTGGACGCCGTCGGCCAGGTGATCCAGGGTGCCGACCCCGCCCGAGGCGATCACCGGAACGGACACCGCGTCCGACACAGCGCGCGTCAGTTCGAGGTCGAAGCCGGCGCGCGTGCCGTCGCGATCCATGCTGGTGAGCAGGATCTCGCCGGCACCGCGCGTCACCATCTCTCGCGCCCAGGCCACGGCGTCCAGGCCCGTGTTCTTGCGGCCGCCGTGCGTGTAGACATCCCAGCCGGGCCCGCGGGCGGCCGCGTCCTCGATGCTGCGGCGCTTGGCGTCGATCGCAACGACGATGCACTGCGCGCCGTACCGGTCGGACGACTCGCTGATGAGTTCGGGCTTGGCGACCGCGGCCGAGTTGAAGCTCACCTTGTCGGCGCCGGCATTGAGCAGGCGCCGCACGTCGGACACCTCGCGCACACCGCCGCCCACCGTCAGTGGAATGAAGACCTGCGACGCCACCGCCTCGATGATGGGCAGGATCAGGCCGCGGGCGTCGCTGGTGGCGGTGATGTCGAGAAAGGTCAGCTCGTCGGCGCCCTGCTCGTTGTAGCGCGCGGCGATCTCCACCGGATCGCCAGCGTCGCGCAGTTCGAGGAAGTTGACGCCCTTGACGACGCGACCGCCGGTCACGTCCAGGCAGGGAATGATTCGTTTGGCGAGCATGGTGTCGGGCGACGAGGCCCGCCAATGGGGTTAACCGGCGAACAACTCGTCCGCGCGTGCCTGGGCCTGCGTGAAATCGAGCGCGCCGGTGTAGATCGAGCGGCCGCAGATCACGCCCTCGACGCCTTCGTCCTCGACCGCGCACAGTTTCTCGATGTCGGCCAGGCCGGCCAGGCCGCCCGAGGCGAACACCGGGATGGTGAGCGCCTGTGCCAGCTTGACGGTGGCGTCGACGTTGATGCCCGTGAGCATGCCGTCGCGGCCGATGTCGGTATAGATCACGCCTTCGACGCCGTAGTCCTGGAACTTCAGCGCCAGGTCGACCACCTCGTGGCCGGTCAGCTTGCTCCAGCCGTCGGTGGCCACCTTGCCGTCCTTGGCGTCCAGGCCCACGATGATGTGGCCGCCGAACGCCGTGCAGGCGTCCTTCAGGAAGCCCGGGCTCTTGACCGCGGCCGTGCCGATGATGATGTAGCTCAGGCCGTCGTCGAGGTAGCGCTCGATGGTGTCGAGGTCGCGGATGCCGCCGCCGAGCTGGATCGGGATCTCGTTGCCGACTTCCTTGATGATGGCCTTGACCGCCGACTCGTTGACCGGCTTGCCCGCGAAGGCGCCGTTCAGGTCGACCAGGTGCAGGCGCCTGGCGCCGGCCTTGAGCCATCGTCGTGCCATCGCGGCGGGGTCGTCGCCGAAGCTCGTGGAGACCGACATGTCACCTTGTTCGAGTCGAACGCAGTGACCGTCCTTGAGATCGATCGCGGGAATCAGCAGCATGGCTCGGGCCCGTCAGGGCATCCAGTGCAGGAAGTTGCGGTAGAGCGCCAGACCGAGGTCGGCGCTTTTCTCGGGATGGAATTGGGTCGCGAAAATATTATCCCGCGCCACCGCCGAGGTAAAGCGGTCGCCGTATTCCGTCGTGCCGGCGCTGTGGCGCGGCTCCGACGGCTGCACGTGGAAGCTGTGCACGAAGTAGAACCAGCTCTCGTCGGGGATGCCTGCCCACAATGGGTGCGCGAACTCCTGGCGCACGCGGTTCCAGCCCATCTGCGGCACCTTGAAGCGGCTGCCGTCGCCCTGCAGGCGGCCTTCCAGCTGGAAGCGCCTGACCGTGCCGGGGATCAGGCCCAGGCCGGGCGTGTCCTGCTCCTGGCTGTGATCGAGCAGCATCTGCATGCCCACGCACACGCCCAGCATCGGCTTGCGGGCGGCGGCGTCGAGCACCGCTTCCAGCATGCCGGACTCGCGCAGCTCGCGCATGCAGTCGCGGATCGCGCCCTGGCCCGGCAGCACGATGCGGTCGGCCGCGTGCACCGCCTCGGCGCTCTGCGTGATGACGACCTCGACGCCGCTGCCCTCGGCCGCCTTGATGACTGCCTGCGACACGGACTTGAGGTTGCCCATGCCGTAGTCGACGACCGCAACTGTGGAGGTCACAGGCTGCCTTTCGTCGACGGAATCACGCCCGGCGAGCGCGCATCGAGCGTCATCGCCATGCGCAGCGCTCGCCCGAAGGCCTTGAAGATCGTCTCGGCCTGGTGGTGCGCGTTGTGGCCCTTCAGGTTGTCGATGTGCAACGACACGCCGGCGTGGTTGGAGAAGCCCTGGAAGAACTCGAACGCGAGCTGGGTGTCGAAGGCGCCGATCGTGCCGGCCTTGAAATCGACGTCCATGTGCAGGCCCGGCCGACCCGAGAAGTCGATCACCACGCGCGAGAGCGCCTCGTCGAGCGGCACATAGGCGTGGCCGTATCGGGTCAGGCCCTTCTTGTCGCCGACGGCCTGCGCCACGGCCTGTCCCAGCGTGATGCCCACGTCCTCGACCGTGTGGTGGCCGTCGATGTGCAGGTCGCCGACGGCGTGGATGTCCAGGTCGATCAGCCCGTGGCGGGCGATCTGGTCGAGCATGTGGTCGAAGAAGCCGATGCCCGTGGCGAGCTTGGACACGCCGGTGCCGTCGAGGTTGACGCTCACGCGGATCTGCGTTTCCTGGGTGTCGCGCTGGACGGTGGCGGTGCGTTGTGCGGTCATGGCGTGAGTTCTTCGAGGGCGCCGCGCAGCGCGGCCAGGGTCTGGGGGTTCTCTTCGGGCGTGCCGACGGTGATGCGGATGCAGTTGGCCAGCAGCGGATGCAGCCCCGACACGTTCTTGATCAGTACCCCGCGCGCGCGCATGCCCTCGAACACGCGCCTGGCGTCGGGCACGCGCGCGAGGATCATGTTGGCTTCGCTGGGAAACGGACGCACCCCGGGCAGCACCTGGAGTTCAGCGACGAGCTTCGCACGTTCGGCGCGAATCGTCGCGGCCTGTTTCGCATATTCATCGACGTGTTCGAGCGCGAACAGCGCC
>JBJMWF010000026.1:0-18309 GCA_045810265.1 Vitreoscilla sp.
CCCGTCGATGCCAAATCACCTTCAAAAATCGGGATGGTTTTTTCTCCACCCGCCCAGGTGCTGCTGCGGCAGGGTGGGCTGGGGCTTGGAGCGCAGCGAACCGGGACGTAGCGGGCGGACGCCCCCGGTCCGCCAACCACGGTTCCGAGTGCGGCCAAGATGGCGAGCGCGCGGAAGACGTCGAAGCCACAGAGCCCGCAGAATCCGGCCGTCCAGGCCGGATTCAGGCGCACGTGAGCGGAGAGCCAAGACCCAGACCAGCCTGTCGCTCGCGAAGCAGCCGCCAGCGAAGCAGCAGCCCACCAAAGCAGCACACAAGCACAGCAGACAGCAGCCACCGAAGCAGGAGCCGGCAGCTACACGGCCTTGAGCAACCCCAACCGCGCAAGACTTTCCGCACTCGCCACCAGCGCATCCTCGGCCGGACGGGGCGCCCACCCCAGCACCCGCCGCGCCTTGTCGTTGACAGCGTTCTTGGGCTTGCCCAATTCCGGCACCACCTGTCCGACGGACTTGTCCGCCAGCGCCACGACACGCAGCAGCCAGTCCGGCAACTCGCGCGTGGGCACGCGCCTGGCCGCAGCGCCCATGCGGCGCTTCAGGATCAGCGCGATATCGCGCATCGAAAGAAAGTCGCCCGCCACCGCAAGAAAGCGCTCGCCAGCAGCCTCGGGCGAAGTCATTGCCTTCAGATGCAGGTCAGCGACGTCCCGCACGTCCACCACGCCGAAGGTGATGCGCGGCACCGCCGGCAACGCCCCGTCCATCATGCGCTTGACGATCTCGATGGAGGTGGAGAAGTCGGCGGCCAGCACCGGCCCGAACACGCCCACCGGATTGACCACCGCGAGCTCCAGCGCGCCACCCTCGCGCGCCATGAAGTCCCACGCGGCGCGCTCTGACAGCGTCTTGGACTTCGCATAAGCCGTCAGCCCCGGCCCCTCCACGTTGGTCCAGTCGTGCTCGTTGAACGGGCGCTCCATGCGCGGATGGCCGTAGCCGATCGCCGCGAACGACGAGGTCTGCACGACGCGCCTGACGCCCGCGTCGCGCGCCGCGCGCAGCACGCGCAGCGCGCCCTCGCGCGCGGGCACGATCAGCTCGTCCTCGTGGCGCGGCACGCTGAGCGGAAACGGCGACGCGACGTGCAGCACGAAGGCGCAGCCCGCTACGGCCTCGGCCCAGCCGGCGTCGGCCGTGAGGTCGGCGGCGACGAAGGCCAGGCGGTCGCCGGCGTCCATGCCTGCGGCCTTGAGCGTGGCGCGCACTTCGGCCTCGCGCCCGAGCGAGCGCACCGTGGCTCGCACGCGATGGCCCGCGGCCAGCAACTGCAGGATGCAGTGCGTGGCGATGAAGCCCGAGCCGCCGGTGACCAGCACGAGTTCGCCGCTCACGACGCGCTCCGGAAAATGACATGAGAAGTCACGGCAGCAATCCTTCCAGGGTCGGATCCATCGAACGAGGCAACGTCGCGCATCATGCGGCAAGCGCGACGGCGGCGCATCGGGTCAGAAGTGGAACTCGCCGCGCAGGCCGGCGTTGAAGCTGTGCGCCTGCGTGAAGGAGGACGTCTCCACGCCCAGTGACCAGCGGCGGCCGACACGGTACATCGCGGCCAGGCTCACCATCGGGCTCGTCTTCGAGTGCTTGATGTTGTCGGACAGCGTGCCGGTGCCGGTCTCGTCGCGGAACTGGACGACGCCCAGGCCGCCCACCAGGCTCCAGCGATCGCCCAGCGGCAAGGTCGCCAGCACGCGCCCGCCGACCGCGCTGTCGAACTCGCGGTCGCCCTGCTGAAGGCCGCCGTCGCGGATGAAGGCCAGGCTGACGTTGGCCATCGCCTCGACGGCCCAGGTGCGATCGATGGCGTAGCCGAGCGAAACCTGCCCGGTCGGCTCGGTGCTGTTGCGATCCTGCACCGTGCCGAGCTGCACGCCGAACTTCCAGTGCGTGGGCGCCATCTCGTCGATGGACTGGGCGTGCGCGGCGATGGCGGCGCCGGCGAGGATGACGGCAGAGAGCCTGCGGATGTTGTCGATGATCTGTTCTCCCTCGGAAGGGAGCGATTCTCTCCGCCGGGCGTCGAGCCTGCGCGAACGGATGAGTTGGGAGATACCCTGCCCGCTGGCAGCGAGCACGGGCCGGCGCCCCCTCAGCGCTGCATGTTCATGAGCCCGCCCAGGCCCATCATGCGGCCGTCCAGATCGCCCATGATGATCATCGATCCGAACACGATCAGCGCGACGACGAACACGCCGAAGGCCAGCGCGAGGATGGTGTTGGTGCTTTCGGGCCCGCTGGAGATGTGCAGGAAAAACACCAGGTGCACGCCCATCTGCCCGATCGCCAACGCGGCCAGCAGCACCGGCACGCCCGGCCCCCACACGGCGTGTGTGCCAGCGGCCCAGAAGGACGCCAGCGTCAGCACGATCGAGGCCCCCAGGCCCACCAGCGGCTTGAGCAGGCCGCTGCGCCAGTCGGGCGACTGGCCGGGCGTCTCGTTGTCGGCTTCCTGGCTATGGCGTTGGTCGCGTTCGTCCATCAACGGGCTCCCAGGTAGACGATGGTGAAGACGCCGATCCAGACGATGTCCAGCGCATGCCAGAACAGGCTGAAGCAGGCGAGCCGGCCGCACACCATGGGCCGGAATCCGAGCGTGAAGACCTGCGCCATCATCGCGACGAGCCAGAACAGCCCCGCCGTGACGTGCAGCCCATGCATGCCCACGAGCGCGAAGAAGGCCGACAGGAAGGCACTGCGGCCCGGCCCGGCGCCGTCCGCGAGCATCGAGCCGAACTCGCTGAACTCCAGCCACAGGAAGGCCGCGCCCAGGGCGAAGGTCACGGCCGCGGCGGCCACCATCAGCTGCCGGTGGCGGAACTCGATCGCCAGCGCCATCATCGCGCACGAGAAGCTCGAAAGCAGCAGGCACGCGGTCTCGGCCAGCACGTTGCCGCGGTGGAACAGCTGCGCGCCCGTCGGGCCACCGGCCGTGTGCCCCGACAGCACCGCGTAGGCCGCGAACAGGGCGGAGAACACGATGATGTCGCTGAGCAGGAACAGCCAGAAGCCGTAGCCGACGATGGCCCTGCGCGGCGACGGGCCGCGCTCGGAGATCGGCACCTCGACTTCCTCGACCACCGCCGCGCCGCTCATGCCCGCGCTCCCTGCGCCTCGAAGGCGGCGACCTGCGCGGGCTCGACCTCGAATTCAAGATCGGTCTGCCATCCGCGCACGAGGCAGGACACCAGGATGCCGGCCAGGCCCAGGCCGGCCAGCCAGAAGATGTGCCAGACCAGCGCGAAGCCGGTCACGAAGGCGAAGAAGGCCAGCACGAATCCCAGCGGGCTGGGACGCGGCATCTCGAGCGGATGGTCGCCCTGGCCTTCGGCGACCTTGAGCACGCCGCCGTTGCAGCGCTTGGCCTCGCGCCACGGATCCAGCGTCTCCACCTGCGGCAGGCGGGCGAAGTTCCACGGCGGCGGGGGCGAGGGCATCGCCCATTCGAGCGTGCGGCCGTCCCAGGGGTCGCCGGTGGTGTCGCGCAGGCGCTCGCGCGAGCGGATGCTCACGACCAGTTGCACCACTGTCAGCACGATGCCGCACAGGATCACCAGCGCGCCGATGAAGGCCACGATCATGAGCGGCTGCCATTCCGTTTCGGGATAGTGCTGCATGCGGCGCGTCGCGCCCATCAGGCCCAGCGCATACAGCGGCATGAAGGCCAGGTAGAAGCCGACGAACCAGCAGCCGAACACGGCCTTGCCCAGACCGTCGTGCAGCTTGAAGCCGAAGGCCTTCGGGAACCAGTACGTGTAACCGGCGAACGCGCCGAAGACGACGCCGCCGATGATCACGTTGTGGAAGTGCGCGACCAGGAACAGGCTGTTGTGCAGCTGGAAGTCGGCCGGCGGAATCGCCAGCATCACGCCGGTGGCGCCGCCGATGACGAAGGTGACGATGAAGCCGATCGCCCACAGCATCGGCGTCTCGAAGCGCAGCGTGCCGCCGTACATCGTGAACAGCCAGTTGAACACCTTCACCCCGGTGGGGATCGCGATGATGGAGGTCATGACGCCGAAGAAACCGTTGACATCCCCGCTCGCGCCCATCGTGAAGAAGTGGTGCAGCCAGACCATGAACGACAGCGTGCAGATGCCCAGCGTCGCGGCGGCCATCGAGCGGTAGCCGAACAACGGCTTGCCGGCGAATGTCGGGATCACTTCCGAGAAGATGCCGAACGCCGGCAGGATCAGGATGTAGACCTCCGGATGGCCCCAGGCCCAGATCAGGTTGACGTACATCATCTGGTCGCCACCCGCCTCGTTGGTGAAGAAGTGGAAGTCGAGGTAGCGATCGAGCAGCAGCATGCCCAGCGTGGCGGTCAGGATGGGGAAGGCGGCGACGATCAGCAGGTTGGAGGCCAGCGCGGTCCAGGTGAACATGGGCATGCGGCTGTAGCCCATGCCGGGCGCGCGCATCTTCAGGATGGTCGTGAGCAGGTTGATGCCCGACAGCAAGGTGCCGACGCCCGAGATCTGCAGCGACCAAAGGTAGTAGTCCACCCCCACGCCGGGCGAGTACGCCAGCTCCGACAGCGGCGGATACGCCAGCCAGCCGGTGCGCGCGAACTCGCCCACCACCAGCGACACGTTGACCAGCAGCACGCCCGCCGCGGTGAGCCAGAAGCTGACCGAGTTGAGCACCGGAAACGCGACGTCGCGCGCGCCGATCTGCAGGGGCACGGCGAAGTTCATCAGGCCGACCATGAAGGTCATCGCCACGAAGAAGATCATGATGGTGCCGTGGGCCGAGAAGATCTGGTCGTAGTGCTCGGGCGGCAAATACCCCTGGGCGTGTCCGGCCGCGATCGCCTGCTGCGAGCGCATCATCAGCGCGTCGATGAAGCCGCGCGCCAGCATCACCAGCGCCAGCAGCACGTACATCACGCCGATGCGCTTGTGGTCGACGCTGGTGATCCAGTCCTTCCACAGCACCGGCCACCAGCCCTTGATGGTCACCAGGGCCAGCAGGCCCAGGAGCGCCAGCATCACCACGGCCCCCGAGATCAGGGGAATCGGCTCGTGCAGCGGGATCGCGTCCCAGGTCAGTTTCCCGAACATGTCACTCCATCGCCATCGCGGCAGGATGCGGCTTCGCCGAGTCGGCGACGATCATGCGGAACAGGTCCGGCTGGACCCTCGAATAGACCACCGGCGTCGCCACCACGGTCGGCCTGGCCAGTGCCGCGTACTGCGCCGCGTCCAGGGCCTCGGTGGCCCGGCGCGCGTTCGCCAGCCATTGCCCGAAGTCGGCCGGCGGCAGGGCCACGGCGTCGAAGCGCATGTCCGAGAACCCGGCGCCGCTGAATTGCGCCGACAGGCCAGGATAGGTGCCGGCCTGGTCGGCCTGCAGGTGCAGCAGCGTCGTCATGCCGGCCATGGTGTAGATCTGCGAGCCCAGTTGCGGCACGAAGAAGCTGTTCATCACCGTGGCCGAGGTCAGTTCCAGCCGCAGCGGCGTGCCCGCGGGCACCACCAGCCGGTTGACGCTCGCCACGCCCAGGTCGGGGTAGATGAACAGCCACTTCCAGTCCAGCGACACAACCTGCACGTTCAGTGGCGCGACGCGCGACGCCAGCGGGCGCGCGGGATCCAGGTCGTGCGAGCCGATCCACGCGATGCCGCCCAAAAACAGGATGACCAGCGCGGGGATCGACCACACCGTGACCTCGACCGGACCCGAATAGGCCCAGTCCGGATCGCGCCGCGCAAACTTGTTGCCGGCGCGGAACCACCAGGCGAACACCAGCGTCGCCACGATCACCGGCACGATCACGGCCAGCATGATCACCGTGGCATCCAGGAAGATCGTCCGTTCAGCGGCGGCGATCGGCCCGTGCGGATCGAGCACGCCATGCTGCCAGGCAGGGGTTTGCACGCGAAGTCCTCGGCCAGTTCGTCAAGCGCGCGAATGGGCAACTCCCGCGCCCGAGCGCCCGCCTCGGAAGATGTCAGCTCGGTGCAAGCTCACGAGCAGGACTTGCCGTTATTCGGTTGTCGCGCACGCCGTTTCCGCCGCAGAGGCCGGTTCGGCTCCAGCGCTGCCGGGCTGCGCCGGCGGCCCCGCCGGGCACGATAAATGCTCATCCATGGAAGCTGTTGCCAGCCGGCTCGTCCCGAGCGGGATGACTCCGCAAGCAGCGCCCCATGATTGGGCTCCACGATGGCTCCGACGTACCGCTGGACATGCCGCCGCTGCCAGGCCTCCAATGACGCCGGCAGCGACGTCTGCAGCGCCTGCATGTTTCCGGCGCTCGGTGGCGCGCGAGCCGCGGGACAGGCCGATGCGACGACGACCTTGCCGCCCGCGGCCAGCCCTCGGGATGGCCTGGGCTGGATCCGCCAGGAAGCCGCGCTGCTGTTCCCGCAGGTCATCCTGGCCGGTGTCGTCCTGCTGGCGAGCCCGCTGTGGTTCGTCGTGCTCCTGCGCAACGGTCAGTACGCGGCCTCGGCGGTGCTGTTCATCGGCATCGCGCCGGCCATGCTGCTGGTGGCCGTCGCCTTCCGGCAGAAGTCGGCCGGCGGCCTGTACCTGGGCTCGTGGGTGACGTTCGTCGCGATCGTCATCGCCGGCCTGGTGGCGCGCCTGACGCAATGAGCCCGCGCGCGGCCCGCGCCCGTCACTCGACCTCGCGCGCCCGCTGCTCCACTGAATCGAGCTGCATCTCGAAGCTGAAGAATCGGTTGCGGCCCTTCTCCTTGGCCACGTAGAGCGCCTGGTCGGCCCGCGTGAGCATGCCGTCGGCGCTGGTCGATTCGTCCGGCACGCAGGTGGTGATGCCGCCGGACAGCGTGACATGCGGTGCCGTCGGCGACGCCGGATGCGGCAGCGCCGTCGTCTCGAAGACGCGCCGCACCGCGCGCGCCAGCGTCATCGCGCCGGATTTGGGCGTCGACGGCAGGATCAGCGCGAACTCCTCGCCGCCGTAGCGCGCGGCGTGCGCCCCGGGCCGGTGGCACATGGTGCGCACCAGCTCGGCCACCGATTTCAGGCAGGCGTCGCCGATCGGATGGCCGAGCGCGTCGTTGTAGGACTTGAAGTGGTCGAGGTCGCACAGCATCAGCGTGAGCGCCGACTGGTCACTGCGCGCGATCGCGATGGCTTCGCCCAGGCGCCGGTCGAAGCCGCGCCGGTTCAGCAGGCCGGTCAGTTCGTCGTGCTCGCTCAGGTGCTGCAGCTGGTCGTTGCTTGCGGCCAGCTGCGCCGACAGGTCGAGCAAGCGCGACTGCATGGTCAGCAGGCGCTGCATCGCGCGCAGCTTGGCGTTGAGCACCACGCCCGAGATCGGCTTGAACAGGTAGTCATCGCCGCCCGACTCGATGCCGTTCTCGAGGTCGCCGTCCGTGGCCAGCGCCGACAGGAAGACGATGGGCGTCCACTTGCCCGACTCGCGCTCGCGCAGCCGCCGCGCGAGCCAGAAACCGTCGTGCACCGGCATGTTGACGTCCAGCAGCGCGACGTCGGGCCGGTGCCGGTCGAACAGCTGCAGCGCCCACTCGGCGTTGTGCGCCTCGATCACGCGATGGCCGTGCGCGTCGAGGATGGCGGCGATCTGGACCCGTGCGGCGTTGTCGTCGTCGACGACGAGCACCGTCAAGGGCTTGCGGTTGTGGAAGGTCATGGCGGCGACCGCACGCGGTCGAGCGACGACCAGGACGGCGGAGAAATCGACGCGTCCATTCTGCGACGGATTCGTCCAGCACGAACCTACAATCGTTTCATGCCTCGCCTGCCGCGCCTGCGCACCAGACTGCTGACGCTTGCGACGCTGAGCACGCTGCCGATCGTCCTGTTGTCCATCGCGCTGGCCTGGGTGCTGGTCGATCACGAGCAGGCGACCGTGCTCGACGCGGCGATCGCGCGCAACCGCACCTTGCTGTCGGCGGTCGATGCGAAGGTCGAAGGCGAGCTGTCGACCATGCGGCTGCTCGCCACGTCGCCCGCGCTCAAGCGAGGCGACCTGCCGGCCTTCGCCGAGGAGGCCAGGAATTCACTCGCTTCGCAACCTTACTGGCGCAACGTGCTGCTGGTGGCCGATGACGGGCAGCAACTGACCAATGCGCGCGCCGGCTCCGGCCAGGCGCTGCCGCACGAGATCGACAGCGAAGTGGCGATCGGCCGCGCGGCGATCGCGTCCGGACGGCCCCACGTCGGTGACGTCGGGCAAGGGCCGTTGAGCCATCAGCCGGGCATCGCGCTGCACATGCCCGTCGCCCTGGGCCCGGGCGAGCACGCCATCCTGAAGGTGATCCTGGAGCCGGGCGCCTTTTCGGAGCTGATGGCCCGGCAAAGCTATCCGGCCTCATGGGCGCTCGGCGTGATCGACTCCACGGCGCACTTCATCGCCAGGCTGCCGCCGCGCGCCCCCGGCCAGGGGGTGTCCAAGGACCTGGGGGCCGCCATGCAACGCAGTCCCTCCGGCTGGTTCCTGGGCCGGACGCTCGAAGACACGCCGTCGTACTCCGCGTACGCGAAGTCGACGCTGACCGGCTGGACCGTCAGCTCCGCGATTCCCGCAGCCGTCGTGCGCGCTCCCGCGTGGCGCGCGACGGTCGCCGTCCTGCTGGGCGCGCTCGTCTCGCTGGCCATCGCGCTGGCCTTCGGCCTGTTCCTCAGCCGCCGCGTGGCCTCGCCCATCGCGCGCATCGCGCACAACGCCCGCCGGCTGACTGCGGGACAGGCGCCGGAGCCGTGGCCGACCCGGGACGAGGCGGTGCTGCGTGAAGTCCTGGACCTCGCGATCGCATTGGAGGCGGCCTACGCGGCCGTCGCCGAACGCGAGAGCCTGCTCAAGCGCGAACAGGACGCCCTGCGCGCGGCCGACACCGCCAAGGACGAGTTCCTGGCGATGCTCGGACATGAGCTGCGCAATCCGTTGAACGCCATCGTCGCCTCGGCGCACGTGCTGCGCCTGTCCGGGCGCGACAGCCGCGCCTTCGAGCGCGCCAACGAGGTGATCGAACGCCAGTCGCGCCAGATGACCCGGCTGGTCGAGGACCTGCTCGACATCAGCCGGCTCGCGATGGGCAAGACCGGTCTGAAGCTCGCCCGCCTGAATCTCGGCGCGTTGGTGCTCAGCGTCGCCGACACCTGGCAGGCCTCGGGCCGGATGGCGGCCGGCCGGCTCGTGACGCGTGTCGTGCCGGTGTGGGTCGACGGCGACCGCGCGCGCCTCGAGCAGGTCATCACCAACCTGATCGACAACGCCAGCAAGTTCTCGCCACCGGATGCCCCCATCGAAGTCATCGTGCGCCAGGACGGGCCGCAGGCCATTCTCGAAGTGGTCGACCAGGGCAAGGGCATTCCGCCACAGGACCTCGAGCGGATCTTCGAACGCTTCTTCCAGGGCGAGCAATCGCCCGACCGGCCGCACGGCGGTCTCGGCCTGGGCCTGAGCCTGGTTCAGCGCCTGGCCGCATTGCACGGGGGCAGCGTCTGCGCGCACAGCGAGGGCGCCGGCCGCGGCGCGCGCCTGGTGCTGCGGCTGCCCGCGAGCTCGCCAGCCGAAGAAGCGGCGGGAGCGCCTGCGGCCGGTGCACGCTCCGCGCGCCGGCGCGTCTTGCTGGTCGAAGACAGCGAAGATGGGCGCGACATGGTGGCCGCGATGCTGGCCCTGCAGGGACAGGAGGTGCGCAGCGTCGCCGACGGCATGGCGGCACTGGCCATGGTGTCCGAGTGGCAACCGGACGTGATGCTGGTCGACATCGGATTGCCCGACATCAGCGGCTACGAAGTGGCTCGCCGCGTCCAGGCGCTGGGCCTGCCCGTGTTGCCCTGTCTCATCGCATTGACCGGCCTGGGACAAGGCGCCGACGAACGCGCGGCCTACGAGGCGGGCTTCGCGCTGCACCTGACCAAGCCTGTCGATCCGGAGTTCCTGCTCAAGGTGCTGGAGCAACTCGTTCCCACTCATTGACGCGGCGCGAACGCGGGCAGTGACGGCCCGATGTCTTTTACATTGACACACGCCACGACGCGGAACCGACATCGTCCAGGCCACTCCATCCCTGCAGAATGAAGGTGGAGCAAGAACATGAACAATGACATCGACACGGCCCTGGAGGCCGAAGTCACGCGCCGGGCGACGGCGCTCGGCATTCGAACGCGGCTGCCCGGCGAACGCTCGCGCGCCGCGGCCCTCGCCTCGCGCCTGTACGCCGGGGCGGGCGCGGTGCAGCGATCGCGCATCGTCGCGACGCTGCTCAAGCCGTTGGGCCCGCTCGCGCTGGTGGCAGTGGCGTCGGGCGCGTTCGCGGGCCTGCTGGAGCGCGTCCACGCATCGGGCGCCACGTCGGCGATCGACGAACTGGGCGACTTCACGCGCGACCAGGTGTTCGAGCTGGCACGCTTCGTCGAACAGGTCAGCCCCGACGCGCTGCAGCAGGTGGCCGGCGCGATCGCCGACAACCCGTTCGGCGTGTCGGCCTTCGGCGCCGCGGCGGCGGTGCTGCTGGCCACCGCCGTGCGCGACCCGGACGACGCCAAGGGGCAGGCCCAGCCAATGGCCTGACGGCCGGATGCCCTGACAATGGGGCCATGTCCGCCGTCGATGACGACACCGCCGCGCCCGCTGCTCAAGCCCCCAGGCCCAGGCGCCGCACCGCGATCCTGACCTCGACCGCCGCCACCCTGCGCCTGTGGGTGTGGGCGGCCGCGGCCGGGGCCACCGCGGCGTCTGCCACCCTCGCCTTCCGCTGGCTGGCGGTGCAGATCGAATGGCTGTTCACGCGCCAGAGCAGCGGCCTGGTGGAAGCGGCGCGCGCGATCGCGCCGTGGCAGCGTCCGCTGGTGTGCGCCGCCGGTGGCCTGCTCGCCGGCCTGGTGCTGCAGTACGGCGCGCGCTGGGTGGCGCGCGGCAAGCAGGGCGACCACTACCTCGACTACATCGACGCCGCGCGCCAGGGGCGGGTCGACCTGAACGATCGCGCGAACATGGTGCGCACCGTCTCGGCGGCGCTGTCGATCGGCACCGGCGCCTCGATCGGCCGGGAGGGCCCGATGGTGCAGCTGGCCGCGTGGGGCTCGGCATGGCTCGCGCGCATCGTGCCGATCCGGCCCGAGCAGCGCCCGGCGATCATGGTGTGCGGCATCGCCGCGGGCATTGCGGCAGCCTATCACGCCCCGGTGGCGGGCGTCGTCTTCGTGCTGGAACTGGCGCTCGGCTTCTTCGCGCGGCACACCGTCGCGCCGGTGCTCATCGCGGCGGGCACGGCTAGCGCGCTGGTCTACGTGATGGTGGACCCCAAGCCGCTGTATGCGACGGCGCCACTGGCCATGGTGCCCTCCAGCATCGCGCTGATCCTGGTGTGCAGCATCGCCTTCGGCGGCCTGGGCTGGGGCTTCCTGAAGCTGGTGGAGCGCAGTCGCTTCCTGTTTGCGCGCGTGGCCTCGCCGGCGCTGCGCCTGGGGCTGGGCGGATTGCTCGTGGGGGGCCTGTCGGCCTTCTCGCCGGAGGTCTGGGGCAACGGCTACAGCGTGGTGTCGCGCGCGCTGGCCGGCAACGATACCTGGCAGTGGCTCGCGCTGGTGCTGGTCACCAAGGTGGTGGCGACGTCGTGGAGCTCGGGCAGCGGCGCGATCGGCGGCATGTTCACGCCCTCGCTGTTCGTGGGCGCCACCGCGGGCGGCGTGCTGGCGCAGATCGCGGCCTTGTGGATGCCCACGGCCTGGGTCGGCGACCCGCGCTCGCTGGTGGTGATCGGCATGGCCGGTGTGCTCACAGCGGCGACCCACGCGCCGCTGATGGCCATCACCATGGTGCTGGAGATGACCAACGAGTTCCAGCTGACGGTGCCGGTGATGCTGGCCTGTGCCGTCTCGTATGCGATCAGCACGCAGTTCGGCGCGAAGCCGCTCTACGGCAACCCGATCGAGGCGGTACGCTGAGAACACGAGCGTGAAGGCGGGTAAAGCCGGGGCGACGGGATCGTCGATTGCTGCACTGACTGCCGAGCATCGCGATGGGGCGGTGCATCACGATTGCAAAGGCAGCCCGATGATCAACACCTCATTCAAGCGTGCCACGTTCGCCCTGGGCATCGCGCTGGCGGCACCGCTGGCGGCGTGGGCACAGGTCTCGTTCTCGGTCACCATTGCGCCGCCCCCGCTGCCGGTCTACAGCCAGCCCCCGATCCCTGGCGACGGCTACATCTGGACCCCGGGCTACTGGGCCTGGGATCCGAACGCCAACGACTACCTCTGGGTGCCCGGCACCTGGGTCCTGCCGCCCGGCGAGGACATGCTGTGGACGCCGGGCTACTGGGGCTTCTTCAACGGCGCCTACGTCTGGCATCGAGGCTACTGGGGGCGCCACGTCGGCTACTACGGCGGCCTAAACTACGGCTACGGCTACACCGGCAGCGGCTACGCGGGCGGACGCTGGGACCGTGGCCGCTTCCGCTACAACTCGGCCGTCAACAACATCCCGTCAGGCCGCGTGCACGACGTCTATCGCGCGCCGGTGCCGCAGCACTGGAACCACCCGGACAGCTACAACGGCGGCGAATCGCACTATCGCGCGGGGCCGACGGCGAGCGAGCGCCGTTTCGAAGGCGGGCGCCACGGCGAATGGACGCACGAGCAGGTGGAACATGAACGCCGGGCGATCTCGACGCCCGAGCAACGCATGGGCAACAACCACGGCATGCCACCGACCGCGGCAACGCCGCGCGCCGGCGGCTTCAACGATCCGCAGGTCGAGCACGTGCGCCAGGCCCCCGAGATGCACGTGCAGCCGGTGCGCGGCAATCCGGCGATGGCCCGGCCTCAAGGCAATCCGGGCATGGCGCGTCCGGAAGGCAACCCGGGCATGGGCCGCCCCGTAGGCAACCCCGGTGGCCCGCGTCCGCAGGCCGAGCCGGGCGGGCATCCCGGCGGCCACGCCGGCGAGCACGGCGGGGGCCGTCCGGAGGGCGACCGCCGCTGACAGTCAGGCCGCGGCCGGGCCCCGCCGCAGCGCCGCGCGCTTCGCGATCTCGATCTTGGCGATCGCGTTGCGGTGCACCTCGTCGGGGCCGTCGACGATGCGCACGGTGCGCTGCTGCGCGTAGGCATCGGCCAGCCAGAAGTCGGCGCTGACGCCGGCGGCGCCGTGCGCCTGGATCGCCCAGTCGACGACCTTGCACGACATGTTGGGCGCGACCACCTTGATCATCGCGATCTCGGAGCGCGCCTCCTTGTTGCCGACCGTGTCCATCCGGTGCGCGGCGTTGAGCGTGAGCAGCCGCGCCTGGTCGATCATGCAGCGCGACTCGGCGATGCGCTCGTGCCAGATCGACTGCTCCGACAGCGGCTTGCCGAACGCGACGCGATCCTGCAGGCGGTCGATCATGGATTCGAGCGCGCGCTCGGCGGCGCCGATCGAGCGCATGCAGTGGTGGATGCGGCCCGGGCCCAGGCGGCCCTGCGCGATCTCGAAGCCGCGGCCTTCGCCCAGCAGGATGCTGGAGACCGGCACGCGCACGTTCTCCAGCGTCACCTCCATGTGGCCATGCGGCGCGTCGTCGTAGCCGAACACGGTCAGCGGACGAACCACCGTGACGCCCGGCGCGTCGCGCGGCACCAGCACCATCGACTGCTGCGCATGGCGCGGTGCCTCGGTGTCCGTCTTGCCCATCACGATGAACAGCGCGCAGCGCGGGTTGCCGGCGCCCGAGCTGAACCACTTGCGGCCGTTGATCACGTACTCGTCGCCCTCGCGGCGGATCGTGCACTGGATGTTGGTGGCGTCGGACGAGGCGACGGCCGGCTCGGTCATCAGGAAGGCGGAGCGGATCTCGCCGGCCAGCAGCGGCTTGAGCCAGCGCTGCTTCTGCGCCTCGGTGGCGTAGCGCTCCAGCGTCTCCATGTTGCCGGTATCGGGCGCCGAGCAGTTGAACACCTCGCCCGACCACATCACCCGGCCCATCTGCTCGCACAGCGGCGCGTAGTCGAGGTTGGAGATGCCGCCCTGGCCTTCGTAGGGATGCGGCAGGAACAGGTTCCACAGGCCCTGCTGGCGCGCGATCGGCTTGAGCTCGTCGATGACCTTCGACGGGATCCACGCGTTGCCGGCGCGACGGTTCTCGTCGATCTCGCGCAGGTAGCGCTCCTCGTTGGGATGGATGTGCTGGTCGAAGAATGCGGTCAGCCGCTGCAGCAGGTCGCGCGTCTTCGTCGAGTAGTCGCCAATCATCGGGTTCTCCATCAGATGCCGGGGTTGCGGCGCATGGCCGCGCACGGTCGACATTCAATCACCGCTCGCGCCTGCGCGGCGTCCCCGACGAGACATGGCGCGACGCGACGCAACTCAAGGCCTGGTCTCGGCACTGCCCGCCGCGCGCTGGTGCGCCGTCCCGGCCCGTCCTGCGAGGCCGGTGGCGGTGTTGATCAGCGCCAGGTGAGAGAAGGCCTGCGGGAAGTTGCCGAGCTGGCGCTTTCCGACCGGGTCGTACTCCTCCGCCAGCAGGCCGACGTCGTTGCGATAAGTGAGCAGGCGGTCGAACAGCGCCTGCGCCTCCTCGGCGCGGCCTTGCAGCAGGTAGTTGTCCGCGAGCCAGAAGGAGCAGGCCAGGAAGGCGCCTTCGCCGGGCGGCAGGCCATCCCTGGAATCGCCGGTGTCGTAGCGCAGCACCAGGCCGTCGCGCAGCAGGCCGCGCTCGATCGCCGCCAGCGTGCCGCGCACGCGCGGATCCGACGGTGGCAGGAAGCCGACGACGGCGATCAGCAGCAGGCTGGCATCGAGCGCGCTCGAACCATAGGACTGCACGAACGAGTTCTGCGCCGCATCGAAGCCGCGCTCGCAGACCTGCGCGTGGATGCGGTCTCGCACTCCGCGCCAACGATGCACCGGCCCCTTCAGGCCGAACTCGGTGGCCGAGCGCACGGCGCGATCAAACGCCACCCAGGCCATCACCTTGGAATGCGTGAAGTGCCGCCGGCCGCCGCGCACCTCCCAGATGCCGTCGTCGGGCTGGTCCCAGATCGCCTCGAGATGGCGCACCATCGCGCATTCGACCGACCAGCTGCGCTCGTCGTAGGCCAGGCCCGCCTTGCGTGCCACGTACAGCGCATCCAGCACCTCGCCGTAGACATCCAGCTGCACCTGTCCCGCGGCGGCGTTGCCGATGCGCACGGGCGCGGAGTTCTCGTAGCCGGGCAGCCAGGGCACCTCGTACTCGTCGAGCCGCCGTTCGCCGGCCACGCCGTACATGATCTGCAGCGCGTCCGGGCTGCCGGCGACCGCGCGCACCAGCCAGGCGCGCCAGGCCTCGGCCTCCTCGACGAAGCCCAGCCCCAGCAGCGCGTACAGCGTGAACGTGGCGTCGCGCAGCCAGCAAAAGCGGTAGTCCCAGTTGCGCGTGCCGCCGATCTTCTCTGGCAGCGAGGTGGTCGCCGCCGCGACGATGCCGCCGGTCTCCCAGTGCGCCAGCGCCTTGAGCGTCACCAGCGAGCGCCGCACGGCCTCGGACACATGATCGCCCTCGGGCAGGTTCGACGACCAGGCCTCCCACTGCGCCTCGACCTCTGCCAGGGCCAGCGCCACGTCGGGCGCCGGCAGGTCTTCGCGCCACGAGGGTTGCCATGTCAGCGAGAACGCCAGCTCGTCGCCCGCCTCGATCGCGAACTCGCCGACGGTTCGCATGTCCTCGCCGCGCAGCGCCAGCGGCGTCGAGAGCGTCAGGCGATCGGGGCCGGCGGTGAAGTGCAGGCGGCCGTCCTCCTGGCGCGAGACCCAGGGCACGACGACGCCGTAGTCGAAGCGCACCACCAGCTCGGTGCACATGGCGACACGGCCATGCACGCCTCGCACGATGCGCATCAGGTCCGACGCGCCTTCACGCCGCGCCATGAAGTCGGTGACCGTGACTTCGCCGTCAGCGGTGGTGAAGCGCGTCTCGAGCACCGTCGATCCGTCGCGATAGCGGCGCTCGACCTCGGGCTTGGCGGCGGCCGGTGCGATCAGCCAGCGGCCGTGCTCGGGCGTGCCGAGCAACGCGGCAAAGCAGGCGGGGCTGTCGAAACGCGGCATGCCCATCCAGTCGATCGAGCCATCGCGACCGACCAGTGCGACGGTCTCCTGGTTGCCGATCAGGGCGTAGTCTTCGATTCGATTGGGCATGCAGGTTCCGGGGCGCGTGGAGGGCGACTCGACCGTGGCAACCGGCGGTCCAGGGTCGCGTGGGCGGGCCTAGAATCGCTGCCATGTCCACGCGCCGCGGCCATCGCACCGTCTCCCGCTGGATCGCCTTGTTCGCGATCCTGATGGTGACGTTCGTGCCGGCCGTCACCGGCGCATTCTCGGCCGCCAGCCGCCTGCCCTGGGACAGGATCTGCTCGGCCGCGAACGTCGCGGCCGACCAGAGCGGCAGTTCCGATTCGCCTGCGGCTCCGCACGCGTTCGAGCACTGCCCGTACTGCGCACTGCACGCCGACCTGGCGCCGCCGCCCGACCCACGCCTGGCCGACGCGGGCGCCGCGCTTTCCTTCCGCGCGTTCCCGGTCGCGTTCGCGCGCGCGCCGCGCGGCAACGCCGTCTGGGCCTCGGCGCAGCCGCGCGCCCCTCCTGTGTTCGTCTGAGCTTCGCCCCGGGTGCCGGCCGCCGTCGGCGCTCGCCGTGGCGTGAATCCGTCCGCACCTGCGGACGGCCCTGTTCCGTGCCTCGGTGCGCCGATTGCCCAAGCGCTCGCGCACCGGCACCAGACCCGCACAGACTCTCATGACGAAGATCCTCACCCTTCACGCGCCAGTTGGCCGCGCCGTCGGCGGCGCCCTGCTCTGCCTGGCCGCCAGCAACGCAGTTGCCTGCGCCACCTGCGGCTGCTCGCTGTCCACCGACGCCGCAACGGGGTATCCGACCAGACCGGGCTGGACGCTCAGCCTGCAGTACGACGACATCGACCAGAGCCAGTTGCGCCACGGCAGCAAGGCGGTTTCCACGTCGGCAGTCGCCGCCGTCAACGACGCCGGTGGCGACCAGGAAGTCGAGCACGACACCGTGAATCGCTACACCACGCTGGGCATCGGCTATGCGCCCAGCGACGACTGGGGCGTGCGGGTGCTGCTGCCCTGGGTCAATCGCGGCCACTCCACCTACGCCTCGGCGACGAACCCGGTGACGCCGGACCAGCTGAGCACGGCCAAGGTCAAGGGCCTGGGCGACATCCGCCTGATCGCCACCTACCAGGGCCTGCTCGAGGAGCGCAACCTGGGCCTGCAGCTGGGCATCAAGCTGCCCACCGGCCACTACGGCGGCCCCAACGCCGATGGCAGCGGCATCGTCGGCCGCCATCCGGCCGCTTTCAAGGGCGGCCCGTTGTCGACCAACGATGTGCCGGACAACCTGCTGGACACCAGCCTGCAGGCCGGCACCGGCACGACGGACCTCATCCTCGGCGCCTACTACCACCAGGCAGTCGCGACCAACGTCGACGCCTTCGTCAACGCCCAGTACCAGGCGGCGTTCGCGCAGCGACTGCATGGCGCCGGGCAGGACTTTCGCGTCGGCAACACGACCTTCGTCAGCTTCGGCGCCCGCTACGCGGCCAATCCGAGCGTGGTGCCGCAGTTGCAGGTCAACATCTCGCACAAGAGCGCCGACCAGGGCGCGCTCGCCGACAATCCGGACAGCGCAGGCACCATCGTCTACCTGAGCCCGGGCGTGACCGGCGTGCTGTCCGACCACGTGCAGGCCTTCGCCTTCGTGCAGGTGCCGGTGGCCAGCCACCTGGTGGGCTACCAGCTGGCGCCGCGCTGGACCGGGTCGGCCGGACTGAGCTACTCGTTCTGAGTGCCCTGCCTCGCCGTCACTTGAGCAGCTTGCCCGTTTCGCCGATCACCGTGAGATCGACGAAACGCGAGCCGAGCCGGTTGTGCGGACCGAAGCTCACGCGCAGCCCGCCGAGGTCGTACGGGTTCAGCGACTCCAGTGCGGCGATCAGCCGCGCGCGATCCGGATGCGGACCGGCGCGGCGCAGGCCTTCGACCAGCACCTTGGCGCCGAGGAACTCCTCGAAGTTGGTGTAGTTGATCTCGTGTCCGGGCGCGTAGCGCGCCATCGCGCGCTGGAACTCGCGCACCGCGGCGGTCTGCGGCTGATACGGGAACGGCACGACCTGCGTGATGCCCAGCCCGTGCACCGCCGCGATGCCCCCGAGGCGCACGAGCTCGGCCGGGTCGACCACCGAGATGCTGAGCAACTGCCCGCCGCCGCCTGCGGCGCGATACGCCGCGATGAAGGCGGCGGCCGGCTTGTTGACCGCGATCAGA
>JBJMWF010000027.1:0-23815 GCA_045810265.1 Vitreoscilla sp.
AACTGCTTTTCCCGCTTGAGTCGTATCGTGATCTCCTCGAAGTCGACCGCCGCGGCCCGCAGCGCCGTCTCGGGGCTCGACTGGCCGGCGAGCGCTTCGGCCAGGTGGACATCGAGCGCCTGCCAATAGCCGAAGGCGCCAGGAATGCGAAGGTAGGGAAACTGCAGGGGGTTGCTGAAGTTCTCGAAGTACGCATGCAGATAGGGACGCACGTCGGCTTCGCTCCAGCCGGCCTGCAGATAGGCCTGCAGCTCCGCCGTGCCGTCGGGCGGCAGGAAGTGGAACACGCGGCCCGGGTCGATGCCGTCCCAGCCGCGCGCGGCATAGACCTTGGACTTCTCCTTGGTCGCCATCAACGCGAACAGGTAGTAGCTGGCCTCGGGGGCCCTGGAGAATCGCGAGATCACGCCGGCCCACGATCCGCCCGTCGTGTTGCCAACCACGTTGGGCCTGGCCGTCCTGACCCAGCGCTTGCCCGCGATGCTGTAGTGCTCGTCGGTGCCTGGCATCGGCGCGCTGCCCACCTTGCCCTTGACACGGCTGCCTTCGTCCTGCGCGAGCGCTCCCAGGTCGCCCCAGGTGAAGGTCAGTGCCGCGTGGCCGGCCAGGAAGTAGTCCCAGCTTCTGCCCAGGTCCCAGTTGAGCATGTCCCTCGGCCCGAAGCGGACCAGCTCGACCAGGGCCTTGAGGGCACGCACGTGGCCGGGGCTCTCGATCAGGGGCTTCATGGTGCGGGGATCGAACCAGTACAGGTCGGGGTTGTCCGGGCCGATCACGAAGGGCGCGGAGAAGGACATGAAATGGAACATGCCCTGGGCTCCGACCTTCATGTGCATGGTCAAGCCATGATCCGGCACGCCATCGCCATCAAGATCCTTGCCGTCGAAGTACTCCGCGACGTCCCTGAATTGGGCCCAGGTGGCCGGCACGCCGAGCGGGTAGCCGTACCTGGCCTGGAACGCCGCACGATGCGCCGGCGATTCCAGCAGGTCGCGGCGGTAGTACATCACCTGCCCGTCATGGTCGTTGGCGATCATGTATTTCCTGCCCGCGTAGCTCAGGAGGCTGCGCGGCCCGGGCAGCACCTCGTCGACGTTCCAGCTGGGAAAGCGGGGGTCGCCGTAGTACTTGTCGTAGGACAGGAGATAGCCGCCGGACACCAGTTCGCCCAGCCACCATGCACCGGCGTAGGCAGCGTCGTACTTGCCGCCGCCGCTGGTCAGGTCGGACATGAAATTGGGGAACAGGTCCTGGTGCTCGAGCTGGACGAGCTTGAGCGTCGCGCCGGTGGCGGCCTCGAATTCCTCCTTCAGTTCGCCCAGGGCGCCCCCGTTCTTTTCCCGCACCATGAGCACCGTCACCGTCTGGCCGGCGAACGGGCAATGGCCCGGAATGCAAGGCGCTGCGACGCGCGGCGGAGCGACGGCTCCCCGCTTGACGACCGAGGCCTTGTAGTTCTCCGCCACGGGCTGCGCCGCTTCCTGGCCCGATGCGGCCAGGGCCACGGCGGCGATCAGGCCTGCGGTCCATCTCGGTGTCTCGAACATGGCGCGACCTCCTGGCAGGGCCTTGAAGAACATCAGGCAGCGGGCAAAGTGAACGCGAAGGTCGAGCCCTGGCCGAGGACTGACTGCACCTCGATCCGGCCGCCGTGCCGCTCGACGATCTTCTTGCAGATGGCCAGGCCGATGCCCGTGCCGGGATACTGGCTGCGCCCATGCAGGCGCTGGAAGATGATGAAGATGCGGTCGAAATACTCGGCGGCGATGCCGATGCCGTTGTCGCTGACCGTGAAGCGCCAGAACTCGCCGGCCGGCTCGGCGCACACCTGCACGAGGGGCGGTGCGTCCCGGCGAAACTTGATCGCGTTGGCCAGCAGGTTGCGAAAGAGCTGCGACAGCTGCGTCGCCTCGCCCATCACCGTGGGCAGCTCGCCCACCTCGACATGCGCGCCGCAGTCCTGGACGGCGAATTGCAGGTCTGCCAGCGCGGTCTTCATGATCACGCTGCAATCGGTGGGCGCAAACGGCTTGGCCTTGGTTCCCACGCGCGAGAACGCCAGCAGGTCGTTGATCAGGGCCTGCATGCGCTTGGCGCCATCGACGGCGTAGCCGATGAATTCGTCCGCATCGGCGTCCAGCTGGCCCTGGTAGCGTTGGGCCACCAGTTGCAGGTAGCTGGCGATCTTTCGCAGCGGCTCCTGCATGTCGTGCGAGGCGACATAGGCCAGCTGCTCGAACTCGGTGTTCGACCGCTGCAGCGCCGCCTGCGTCTCGGCCCGTACCGCGATCTCCTGTTGCAGCCGGACGTTCTGCTCGGCCAGCTGCCGGCGCAGCGCATAGAGCGCCAGGTGGCTCTCGATGCGGGCGAGCACCTCGGCGCCGTTGAGCGGCTTGGTCACGTAGTCCACCGCACCAGCGGCGAAGCCGGCCAGCTTGTCGGTGGTGTCGGCCAGCGCCGTCATGAAGATGACCGGGATCGCGCTTGTGCGCTCGCTGCTCTTCAATCGACGGCAGGTTTCGAAGCCGTCCAGCCCGGGCATCATGACGTCAAGCAGGATGAGGTCGGGTCGCACGTACTCCGCGCGCTCGATGCCCTCCTCTCCGCTCAGGGCGACGACCGCGCAATACCCCCGGCGCTCCAGGTGGTTGGTCACCACCTCCAGGTTGGCGGGCATGTCGTCGACGATCAGGATCGTCCCACCGGGTGCCAGTTGCGCAGGAGCGTCCATGTCGCATCCCTCCGTCGTTCTGGCTGCAGTCTATGCCCGGCCGGGGTCGACCGCCAGTCACGAAGCGCATTGCAGGGCTTCGTGGCACCCGTATCACCTAGGCCGGCAGCGACGCCAGCTCGGCCCGCAGATCCTCGAGATCCAGCCACAGGCGTCCGACCTTGGGCGTCGCGAGCGCGTGCGCGATGCGCCCGAAGGTCTGCGGGTGCAGGCGGTACGCGCGCCCGTAGGCGCGCAAGGCCTCGTCGATGCGGCCGCTCTCCTGCAGCACGATGCCCAGGTTGACGAGCGCGTCGACGCGCTCGGGGCTCGCGGCCAGCACGCGCTCCAGCGCCGTGACGGCACCGGCCGGATCGTGCAGGTCCTGGCGCACCAGCGACACCTTGAACCAGGCGTCGGCATTGTCCGGTGCGAGCACCACGGCGCGCTCCAGGGCCTGCGACGCGGCCTGCAGCTCGCGCTGCGCGAGCGCCGCGTCGCCGAGCACCAGCAGCGTGGGCAGGTGGTCGGGGCGCAGCCTCAGGCTCAGCGTCGCATGAGACAAGGCGCTCGCCGGCTGGCCGGCCTGCATGTCGAGCACGGCCAGCAACTGATGCACCGCCGGATGCGCGGGCCACGCGGCCACGGCCTGCTCGCAGACGATGCGCGCGCGGGCGGGCTGGTTCGCGTTGACGAGCCGGATGGCCAGGGCGATGAGGTCGGCGATCTGCGGCGTGGGCATGCGGCGATCGTAGCAAGCCTGGCGCGGCGGATGCCTCAGGGCGCCTGGTAGTCGAGGATGGGCACGACGCGCATGTCGCCGACCAGGTCGAACTGGCGGCGTGCCAGGTCGGTGCTGGTGCGGTCGCACCAGAGCACCTTGTCCTCGGGCGTGGCGTTTGGCGGTGGCAGCAGTTGCTCCAGGCGCGCGCGGCCGGTCGCCCGCAGCAGGTCGCGCTGCTCGCCCGTGAAGCGCGTGAAGGCGATGTGGTTGCTCTTGGCGAGGATGTCGGCGTTGCGGTCGCGCCAGTTGCGCACGCCGCCGCGGTAGTGTTCCGCGAAGGCGGGCCGCAGCCGGTCGCAGGTCTCCCACAGTGTCTGCACGAAGAACTGATGCACCAGCACGTCGAGGATGGCCTCCGGCAACCCGGGTGGAAATGGCTTGCCGCTGATGTCCAGTGGCGGCGCATCGCCGCCAGCCGGCCGTGTGGCGGCCGGGATCGCCGTGGCCGGGTGCAGGTCGAACGGGGCCGAGGACGGCGCGAGCAGCGGGGCGGTGACCGTATGGCCGAGCTCGTGGGCGCGCACTTGCGGATCGGTGGGCTTGCGGTCGGAGAACGTGACCTTGCCGTCCGGCCCGATGATGCGGTACGTCGGCGCGGGCGGGGCGGGCGGCGCGGCTCCCGCGCCGAGGACGGCCGCGACCAACGTGGCGGGCAGCAGTCGTTGCAGGCTTCGTGTCGAAATTCGGGGCCGACAAAGGAGTCTGAGCATCGTCAAGCAGCGCGTGGGCAAATCGAAAGCCATCGTGTGTCGCGCTGCCACGAGAGTCTCCACATCTCGCTGCTGCAGCGGCGCCATCGCTGCGCCTGGGCCCTCAGGCCCCGGCCTGCAGAAGCTCGATCTGTTCATTGAGCTCCAGCCAGCGCTCCTCAAGCTTAGCAACTTCCGCGCCCACATGCGCCAGCCGGCGTCCGGCGTCGGCGATTTCTGCGCCGGAAAGCGTGCCGGATGCCATGCCGGCTTCCAGTTCCGCCTTCTCGGCGGCCAGCTTTTCCATGCGCGCATCGATCTGCTGCACCTCGATGCGCAGAGGGCGGGTTTGCGCCGCGACCTGCGATCGCTGCTGGGCGGACTGCTTGCGGTCTTCGTTGCGGGCGGCGCCCGCCCGGGTGTTGGAAGGCGCCGGCGCCACCGCCGGGGCCGCGGCGATGGCCGCATTGGGGTCGACGTACGGCCCCTTCTTGCCGCCCTTGGCCGGCTTGGAGGCGGCGGGCGCGGGCGCCGACGACTGCGGCAGCAGGTCGTTCAGGTTGCCGGGCAGGGGCGGCGCGGGCTGTCCGCGCGAGATGGCGCGCGAGGTCTCCAGCAGCCACTTCTGGTAGTCGTCCAGATCGCCGTCGAAGGGCAGCACTGCGCCGTGCGACACGAGCCAGAACTCGTCGCAGACCTCGCGCAGCAGCGCGCGGTCGTGGCTGACCAGCATCACGGTGCCTTCGAACTCGTTGAGCGCCATCGACAGCGCCTCGCGCGTGGTCAGGTCCAGGTGGTTGGTCGGCTCGTCCATCAGCAGCAGGTTGGGGCGCTGCCAGACCAGCGAGGCCAGCACCAGGCGTGCCTTCTCGCCGCCCGACAGCGTGCCGATGACCTGGTGCACCATGTCGCCGACGAAGCGGAACTGGCCGAGGAAGTCGCGCAGCTCCTGCTCGCGGCCTTCCGGGCCGACGGTGCGCGCCAGCCGCACCATGTGCTGCAGCGGCGTGTCGTCGGCATGCACGACGTCCATCTCCTGCTGCGCGAAGTAGCCGATCGACAGGCCCTTGCCCTCGGTGACTTCGCCACCCAGCGCCTTCATGCTGCGCGAGATCGTCTTGACCAGCGTCGACTTGCCCTGGCCGTTGGCGCCCAGGATGCCGATGCGCTGCCCCGCCAGAACCGTCTTGTTGATGTTGCGCACGATGACCTTGCGCACCGGCTCGGTGTCGGGGTCGACGTCGTCCTGCACCAGGTAGCCGCACTCCATGTTGGACATCGCGAGCATCGGGTTGGGCAGGCTCTTGGGCTCCTTGAATTCGAACGAGAAGTCGGCCGATGTCAGCACCGGCGCGATACGCTCCATGCGGGCCAGTGCCTTGACGCGGCTCTGCGCCTGCTTGGCCTTGCTGGCCTTGGCCTTGAAGCGGTCGATGAAGCGCTGCAGCTGCGCCACGCGCTCCTGCTGGCGGCCATGCGCGGCCTGTTGCTGCGTCATGCGTTCGGCGCGCATCTCCTCGAAGGTGGAATAGTTGCCGCCATAGCGCGTCAGCGTGCCTTCGTCCAGGTGGATCGTGACGCCGGTGATCGCATCGAGGAACTCGCGGTCGTGGCTGATCATCACGATCGTGCCCTGGAAGCGCTGCAGCCAGGCCTCGAGCCAGACCAGGGCGTCGAGGTCCAGGTGGTTGGTCGGTTCGTCGAGCAGCAGCAGGTCGGCCGGGCACATCAGCGCGCGCGCCAGCTGCAAGCGCATGCGCCAGCCGCCGGAAAAGCTGTTGACGGGCGCGTCCACCTGGTCGACCTTGAAGCCCAGGCCCAGCAGCAGGGCCTGCGCGCGGGCGCGGGCGTCGAAGCCGCCGGCCTCGCCGATCATCATGTGGGCGTGCGCCATCGCCTCGCCGTCTTCGGCGGCCTCGGCCGCCTCGAGTTCGCGCTGCGCCTCCATCAACGGGATGTCGCCTTCGAGCACGAAGTCGGTGGCCGAGTCGTCGGTCTCGGGCATGTGCTGCGCGACCTCGCCCAGGCGCCAGCGCGCCGGGATCTCGAAGTCGCCCTGGTCGGCCTGGAGACGTCCGGCCAGCAGCGCGAACAGGCTGGACTTGCCCGCGCCATTGCGCCCGACCAGGCCCACCTTCTCGCCCGGGTTGACGTTGACATTGACGCCGTCGAGGACGATCTTGGAGCCGCGGCGCAGCTGCAGGTTACGGAGCGTGATCATTTTTTCAGGAAGCCTTCGAAGACGGCTTCAGGCCGTCCTCCAGCATGTGGCGCGTGACCAGGAGCACCGCGTCGTCATGCAATTGAGTGGGAAGCCAGACGACCTCGAGCGAGGGGAACGCGGCCTCGAAGAACTCGCGTTCGTTGCCGATCTCCAGCACCAGCACGGCGTCGGCGGTCATGTGGTGCGAGGCGCGGGCAAGCAGCGTCCGGATGAAGTCCATGCCGTCGGCGCCGCCGGCCAGCGCCATCTCCGGCTCGGCGCGGAACTCGGCGGGCAGCTCGCTCATGGCCGCGGCGTTGACGTAGGGCGGGTTGCACAGGATCAGGTCGTAGCGGCGATCGTGCGGGATCGCGCGCAGGCCGTCGCCCTGGTGCAGCGCGATGCGCTTGCCCAGGTCGTGGCGCTTGACGTTGAGCGCTGCCACTTCGAGCGCGTCCTTCGACAGGTCGGCGGCGTCGACCGCGACTGCCGGCCAGGCCATCGCTGCGAGCACCGCGAGGCTGCCGTTGCCGGTGCACAGGTCGAGCACGCGCGTCGGCTCGGGCGGCAGCCAGGGGTCGATCAGGCCTTCGGCCAGTACCTCGGCGATCAGCGAGCGCGGCACGATCGCGCGTTCGTCGATCGCGAAGGGCACGCCCTGAAGCCACGCCTCGCCGATCAGGTAGGCGGCGGGGCGGCGCGTGGCGATGCGTTCGCCGATGAGGGCGTCCAGCCGGGTCTGTTCGGCCTTGGTGAGCTTGCGCTCGGCCACGCCGTCGAGGTCGTCGAGCGGCAGGCCCAGGCGCCACAGCACCAGCCAGGCCGCCTCGTCGAAGGCGTTGGCGGTGCCGTGCCCAAACGAAACGCCCGCCTCGTCGAGGCGGGCGCTTGCCCGGGTCAGATAGTCGAGCAGTTTCATGGGGTGGCCGTTGCGAGGAGATGTTCCATCGTACGTCGATAGATGTTCCTGAGCCGCGGTACGTCCGCGACCGACACGTGTTCGTCGACTTTGTGGATGGTGGCGTTGACCGGCCCGAACTCCACCACCTGCGGGCAGATGCGGGAGATGAAGCGGCCGTCGGACGTGCCGCCGGTGGTGGACAGCGCGGCCTGAACCGGGCCGCCTTGGTCGCCTGCCGTCTCGTCGCGGATCGCCTGCACCAGCGCCTGGCTCAGCGTGCCGGGCCAGGTCAGGAAGGGCGAGCCGCCGAGAGTCCAGACGATGCGGTGCGGCACCTCGTGGCGGATCAGGATCTCGGCGACGCGCGCCTTCAGCGACTCCGGGGACGACTCGGTGGAGAAGCGGAAGTTGAGGTCGATCACGGCCTCGCCCGGGATGACGTTGGTGGCGCCGGTGCCCGCGTGCAGGTTGGAGATCTGGAAGCTGGTGGGCGGGAAATGGTCGCTGCCGGTGTCCCATTGTGTGGCGGCCAGCTCGGCGATGGCCGGCGCGGCGACGTGGATGGGGTTGCGCGCCAGGTGCGGGTAGGCGACGTGGCCCTGCACGCCGATCACCGTCAGGCGCGCCGACAGGCTGCCGCGGCGGCCGTTCTTGATCATGTCGCCCAGCGTGGTGACGCAGGTCGGCTCGCCGACGATGCAGCAATCGAGCTTCTCGCCGCGTGCTTCGAGCAGGTCGACGACGCGGGCGGTGCCATCGACGGACGGCCCTTCCTCGTCGCTCGTGAGCAGCAAGGCCAGGCGTCCGGCATGGTCGGGATGGGCGGCGACGAACTCCTCGGCGGCCACCACCATCGCGGCCAGCGAGGTCTTCATGTCGGCCGTGCCGCGGCCGTACAGCTTGCCGTCGCGATATGTCGGCACGAACGGCGCGCTGTGCCACTGATCGAGCGGCCCGGTGGGCACCACGTCGGTATGGCCGGCCAGAACCAGCGTAGGGCCCGGGCGGGCGCCGGTGCGCACCGCCCACAGGTTGTCGACGCGGCCTTCGGCGGGCCCGAACGGCAGGTGCTCGCAGACGAAGCCCAGGGCCTCCAGCCGTTGCGTGATCAGCGCCTGGCAACCGGCGTCGTCCGGCGTGACGGAGGCGCGGGCGATCAGTTGTTCGAGCAGGAGGAACGTGGCATCCATCTTCAGGCGTGCGCTTTCAGCCGTGCTTCGAGCGGTGCAGGTGCTCGGTGCCGGCCAGGCGCTGGCGCGGCGCGCTGGGCGGCGCCTCGGGCAGCACGTCGAGCGTGATCTCGGTGAACGAGGGCGCGTCGGACTCGGCCTTGGCGGCCTGCACGCGGGAGACCGGCGCCATGTCGTTCTGCAGCCGCCACAACAGGTTGGTGGGCGAGTCGGCGCCCAGCAGGCCTTCTTCCTGCGTCACCAGGCCCAGGCCGATCAGGCGGGCGATGTCGGCCTCGAACATCTGCGAGCCTTCGGCCAGCGACTTGTCCATCGCCTCGCGCACGCCGGTGATGTCGCCGTTCTCGATCAGCTCGGCGATGAAGCGGCTGTTGAGCAGCACCTCGACGGCCGGCACGCGGCCGCCGGCAGTCGAGCGCAGCAGGCGCTGCGACACGATGGCCTTGAGCGCCGCGGCCAGGTCGCCCAGCAGCGCGGGGCGCGCCTCCGGCGTGTAGAACGACAGGATACGGCCCAGCGTATGCGAGCTGTTGTTGGCGTGCAGCGTGGCCAGCACCAGGTGGCCCGACAGCGCGTACGAGATCGCCATCGACATGGTCTCGCGATCGCGGATCTCGCCGATCATGATGCAGTCGGGTGCCTGGCGCAGCGCGTTCTTCAGCGCGATGTGCAGCGAGGCGGTGTCGCGACCCACCTCGCGCTGGTTGATGATGGAGCGCTTGTTGGAGAACAGGAACTCGATCGGCTCCTCGATGGTGAGGATGTGGCCCGACAACTGCGTGTTGCGCCACTCGATCATCGAGGCCAGCGACGTGCTCTTGCCATTGCCGGTGGCGCCCACCATCAGCACCAGGCCGCGGCGCTCCAGCGCCAGCGACGCCAGCACGGGCGGCAGGTTCAGCGTGTCCATCGACGGGATCTTGTGCGGGATGCAGCGGATCACGGCGGCGATCGAGGCGCGCTGCTTGAACGCCGACAGCCGGAAGCTGCCGACCGCCCGGATGCCGATGCCCAGGTTGAGCTCGCCCGTCTGGTCGAGCTCCTCGAGCTGCACCGGCGTCAGCAGTTCGGCGAGCAGCGCACGCGGCTGGCCCGGCGTCAGGATCTGGTCGGACACCGGCACCAGCTGGCCGTTGATCTTCAACTGGATCGGCGAGTTGGCCGTCAGATAGACATCCGATGCGCCCTTGTCGGCCATCAGATGCAGCACGCGTTCCATGTTTCCGCCGTCCATCGAGCGTCTCCTGCTGGCGCCTGGTTGCAGGCGCGGGGTTCAAGTGCCCGCCGCCGATTGCGGCGAAGGGGCTGTCAGACTCAGTATCGGCCTGCCGGGGGCGGCATCAAGCGCGCAGCAACTCGTTGATGCTCGTCTTGGAGCGCGTCTGGGCGTCGACTCGCTTGACGATCACCGCGCAGTACAGGCTGTAGCGGCCGTCGGCCGAGGGCAGCGAGCCGCTGACAACCACCGAGCCGGCCGGCACGCGGCCGTAGGTGACTTCGCCAGTGGCGCGATCGTAGATCTTGGTGCTCTGGCCGATGAACACGCCCATCGAGATGACCGAGTTCTCCTCGACGATCACGCCCTCGACGATCTCGGAGCGCGCCCCGATGAAGCAGTTGTCCTCGATGATGGTCGGATTGGCCTGCAGCGGCTCCAGCACGCCGCCGATGCCCACGCCGCCGGACAGGTGCACGTTCTTGCCGATCTGCGCGCACGACCCGACGGTGACCCAGGTGTCGACCATGGTGCCCTCGTCGACATAGGCGCCGATGTTGACGTAGGACGGCATCAGCACCGCGTTGCGGCCGATGAAGCTGCCGTGGCGGGCCACTGCCGGCGGCACGATGCGCACGCCGGTGGCGCGCAGCTCGGCTTCGTCGAGGTTGGCGAACTTGGGCTGCACCTTGTCGAAGAACTGCAGGCCGCCGGCGTGCATGGGCTGGTTGTCGTTCAGGCGGAACGACAGCAGCACCGCCTTCTTGATCCACTGATGCACCGTCCACTGGCCCACGCCGGTGCGCTCGGCCACGCGCAGCTTGCCCGAATTGAGGTCATCGATCACCGAGGTGACGGCCTGGTGCACGTCCGCGGGCGCGTTGGCGGGCGAGAACTTGGCGCGGTCTTCCCACGCGGCGTCGATCAGGGATTGCAGGCTGGAGGTCATTCGATGTCTCGGATGTAGGCAAGGATGCGTTCGGCGGCGGCCACGCACTCGCCGGTGTCGGCCACCAGCGCGAGGCGGACGCGGCCGGCGCCGGGGTTGATGCCGCGGGATTCGCGGGCGAGCAGGCTGCCCGGCAATACGGTCACATTGTATTGAGCCAGCAGGCCGCGCGCGAACGCGACGTCGTCGCCGCCGTGCAAATGCGACGGAATGCCCGCCCAGAGGTAGAAACCGGCGTCCGGCAGACGCACGTCCAGCTTGGCCGCCAGCATCGGCGTGACCTGCGCGAACTTGCGGCGGTACTGCTCGCGGTTGTCGCGCACGTGCGCCTCGTCGCGCCAGGCCGCCTCGCTGGCCGCCTGCACCACCGGGCTCATGGCGCTGCCGTGGTAGGTGCGGTAGTGCAGGAAGGCCTTGACGAGCGCGGCGTCGCCCGCGACGAAGCCCGAGCGCAGGCCCGGCACGTTGGAGCGCTTGGACAGCGAGGTGAAGACGAGCAGCTTGCGCAAATCGGTGCGGCCCAGCTGCCGGGCGGCGTCCAGCGCGCCCAGCGGCGCCTGGCCCTCCGGCGCGAAGTAGATCTCGGAATAGCACTCGTCGCTGGCGATCACGAAGCCGTGCCGGTCGCTCAGCTCGAACAGCATGCGCCATTCGTCCAGCGGCATCACGGCGCCGGTGGGATTGCCCGGCGAGCAGACGAACATCAGCTGCGTGCGGGCCCAGGTGGCCTCGTCGACGGCGCCCCAGTCGGCCGCGAAATTGCGCGCCGGGTCGCTGTTGGCGAAGGCCGTTTCGGCGCCAGCCAGCAGCGCCGCGCCTTCGTAGATCTGGTAGAACGGATTCGGGCACAGCACGATCGGCGGCTGGGCACCGGCGCGTCCGCGCCACGTCGGGTCGACCACCGTCTGCGCGAAGGCGAACAAGGCCTCGCGCGAACCGATGACCGGCAGCAGCTGCGTGGCCGGATCCAGGGCGACGCCGTAGCGCCGCTCCACCCACTCGGACATCGCCTGGCGCAGGCTGGCCTCGCCCAGCGTGGCCGGATAGGACGCCAGGCCGTTCAGGTGGCCGGTGATGGCGTCCTTGATCAACTGCGGCGTCGGGTGGCGCGGCTCGCCCAGGCCCAGGCTGATGGGACGGTGGGCGGGCGACGGGACGATGTCCTGGGTCAGGAGGCGCCAGCGTTCGAACGGGTAGGGGTGGAGCGTGCCTAGCAGCGGGTTCATCCAGCGATTATCGAGTGCGGCGCCATTCCCAGGCTTTCGCACTCGGCAGGGCTGGCTTCGGCGGCGAAGGGGCGTCGCGCCGGGCGTGGATCCTGCGACTGCGCGCAGGATGACTCCGGCGCCCTGTCATCCTGCGCGCAGTCGCAGCACCCCACGCGCGCAGCCACTGCCGAGCGGCAGAGCGGCGCCAGCGCATGCCGGAGCAGCACCCTGTTCAGCTAGATGACACCGCCCAGGACACGCGGGGGTTTACCCGGCAAAATGCAGGCTTGTCTACAGACTGCCCTCGGGCAGCGCCGCAGCACCCATGACCCATCCGTTGTCCATCGCGATTCGTGTCGGCCTCTTCGTCATCCTCATGGGATCGGCGCTTTTCGTGCACCTGCGCGGGCGGGCGCGCTTCGGCCTGATGAAGGCGCTCACCGACTACACGGTGCTGCTGGCGCCCTACAACATGCTGATGGTGCTGTTCTCGCGCGTGCAGGCACGCCCGTACGCGCCCGTCGCCGCTTTCCCCGACCTGGCGCCGCTGCAGGCCCACTGGCAGGAGATCCGCGCCGAGGCCTTGAGCCTGAACGAGGCCGGGCGCATCGGCGTGGCCACCGGCTACAACGACATGGGCTTCAACTCGTTCTTCCGTTCGGGCTGGAAGCGCTTCTACCTGAAGTGGTATGGCGAGGAGCTCGCCTCGGCCCGCATCGCGTGCCCGCGCACGGTTGAACTGCTGTCCAAGATCCCGTCGGTCAAGGGCGCGATGTTCGCGTCGCTGCCGCCTGAAGGCAAACTGGTGCGCCACCGCGATCCGTACGCCGGCTCGCTGCGCTACCACCTGGGCCTGGCCACGCCCAACTCGCCCGATTGCTACATCGAGGTCGACGGCCAGCGCTACTTCTGGCGCGACGGCGAAGCCGTCATGTTCGACGAGACCTTCATCCACCACGCCGCCAACACCACCGACCAGCAGCGCGTGATCCTGTTCTGCGACGTCGAGCGCCCCCTGCACGGCCGCTTCCTGTCCGCGATCAACCGCTGGTTCGCCAACAACATCATGGCCGCGTCGGCCGCGCCCAACGAGGTCGGCGAGCACGTGGGCGGCATCAACCGCTTCTTCCAGGTGGCCTACAAGGTACGGCTGCAGACCAAGAAGCTCAAGCTGCACCATCGGCGCACCTACTACGCCTCCAAATGGATCGCGATCCTGGGCGGCCTGTACCTGATCTTCTTTTCCTGGCTCTAGGCGTCAGGCGGCGCGGGCGGCCGTCACCAGCTGCTTGAGCGCGTTGGCCAGGTTCATCGGCCGCACCGGCTTGTCCAGCGTCGAGAAGTTCCACTGTGCGGACAGCTCCAGCAGGCTCTTCTCCATCTCCGAATCGGCCATCAGTGCGCCGGTGACCACCAGGATCGGGATGTGCGCGCGATGACGCCGGATCTCCTCGACGACGCCGGCCGCCGTGCCGTCGGCCAGCAGCCAGTCGAGCACGTAGGCGTCGAAGCGGCGGTGCGCGATGGCGGCGCGCAGCGAATCGGAATCCGCATACGGCGTGGCGACGATGCCCAGCGGGCGGAAGGCCTCGACCAGCGCCTCGGCAGCGCCCGTGTCGTCCTCCAGCAGCGCGACCTGCAGGTGCGGATGGCTGCGGATCGTCAGGGCCTCGATGGCATGTCGGCGGGCACCGAAGGGCTCGTCGCCGTTGACGTGGATCTCCCATCCGGTGCCATTGCGGATCGCCACCAGGTCGCTGCTTTCCCCCGCGGCGAGCTCGGCGCCCGGCACCAGCAGGCCCGTGGGCGGCAGATGCGCCACGCGGATCACCGCCGGCACGGCCTCGCCGGCCGGGTGCGCGTAGCGGATGAGATCGTCGCGCGGCAGCAGGTGGTCGTCGGCAGCCCCGAAATGATGGGCGATGGCCCGCAGATCGGTGTGGCTCCACGACACGTCGCCCTTCAGGCGCCGGTACGACTGCGAGCGATCCACGTTGATGATGCGGGCGATCTCGGAGGCGTGGTTGTGCTCCTTGACACCGTGCGATACCAGGAACCGCCTCACGTTGATGCTGGTGGCCGGTTCCGGCGTGGCCTCGGCCTCCGGCGGTGGGCGGGTTTGCGCAAGGTCTTCCATCAGCTGTGTTCGCCAAGCTAGGGGGAGCGTCCAGTCTAGCTCGGATCACAGCAAAATGCCCACAAATATCGGATTGATGGGCTGAAAGTTGTGTGTCACAGTCCCTTCAAGCCAACAAACAGGCCATCGATTCGTGATTGTGGGTGTCACCACAACAGATGGCCGCTGGCGAGTCCACTTGCGCCAAGCAAGGCATCCGAGAGGGGAAAGACATGACACACACAGGCGCCGCCAAAGGCTCCAGCGACCAGAAGACGCTCAACGAGGAACTGATCGAAGGCCTCGTCGAGGTGGCACGGCGAAACCCGCAGCACGCGGTCGAACTGTTCGGCGTTCCGCTGGGGGTGGCCATGCGGCTTGCCGCCATGGCCGACGCCCAGCTCGATGACCTGGCGACCACGCCTGTCGCCCTGTGGCGCCCGGCGCTCACCGAGCGCCTGGTGCGCCGGCTGCCGGAACGCCGTCCGATGCTCACGCCCGACCACGAGATCTACCGGCCGCTGGTCAAGCGCATCAACCGGCTCGCGCTGGCCACCTTCGTGCGCTACGCCGACGACCCGGCCAGCGCGGCACTGGTGTGCGACATCACCGATCGCGGCGTCATCCGCGCCCTGCAGGAGCTGCCGGCCTTCGCGTTCCTCGAATGGGGCGGCAACCCCGGCACGCTGCTGGCGGTGCCGCGCCTGAGCGACGCGCTGATCGATCGGCTGCTGCGCGCCGACGACGACGGCGTCGAACATGGCCTGCGCGGCCTGCTGGCGCTCACGCAGTGCTGCGAGCAGGAGTTCGAGCTGATCCGCCACGCCGTGCAGCAGGAGGGTGCGGCCTGGCGGGCGGCCGAGAGGGCCGAGATCAATCGTCGCTCGGGCCGGCCGCCTTCCAGCTTCCTGATGCCCGGAACCTCCAACCTGATCCTGGCCATGCTGCGCCACCAGATGCGCCCCACCGAGGTGGAAGACCGCATGCTGGCCATCAGCGACGTGCGCGCGGCGCAGCTGCGCAGCATCGCCGAGACGCTCAACCCCAAGCCCAAGCGCGACAAGGGCGCCCCGCGCGATCGCACGCGCGACCACCGCGACCTGTGGGGCAGCGCCCACCGGCGTCTCAGCGCCACGGCCATCTTCTGCCTGCAGCGCCGCCTGGTGGACGCGGGCGTCGAGGCCTTCGAGGCGATGGTGTGGGCCTACGACTACTACGCCTGCACCTACGATCCCGATTGCGGCGTGTCGCTCAGCCGCATGCTCAAGGACGTGTTCACGCCGATGCGCGAGGGCACCGACACGCACCTGGGCCACTGCGCCAAGTGCGGCGTGGTGCACCTGGCGCACGACGAAAAGATCGGCATCATCGAGTGCCCCGTGTGCGTGCTCGCGCGCGCCGGCAAGTTCGGCCAGCGGCGCTCGCGCGTCGACAAGACCGAGACGCCGACCCTGCGCGACTACGGTGGCTGGCCGCGGGCCGCCTGGTCGCCGGCAGGGGCGATGTCGTCGCAGGGCGGCTGAGGACGCGGGCGCGCTGCCGGCTGGTGTTGGACACGCCGAGACGGTGTCGGAGGTGCCTGACGCCGGCCCCGCCTTGACGCCGGCCCCGCTGCGGATCGGCGTCAGGCACCTTCACGTTCGCGAAGAGGGCATCTCGCTCGTTGAGATCGCGGCGGGAACGTGAAGATGCCAGACACCTTCGGCGGTGGCGCGCGGTGCGCAGATCGGCGATGAGCCGCTAGAACAGGCTGCCCTGTGGCGGCGTTCGGGTCGAGCGGAACAACCAGGTGCAGAGCGAGCGGCCGGGAAACGTCAAGCCGAGGCCGGCGGCCGCGGCGTCGAAGCGCTGGCGCAGCTGGGCGGCCAGCTCGCCGGTGCCGACCATGCGCTTGCCGAAGCGCGAGTCGTAGTCCTTGCCTTCGTGCATCGCCTGGATCGCGTGCCAGATCTGCGCGGCCTGCTGCGGGTACCAGCGTCGCAGCCATTCCGCGAACAGATCGCGCACCTCTCGGGGCAGGCGCAGCAGCGTGTAGAGCGCCTGGGTCGCGCCGCGTGCCGCGCAGGCTTGCAGGATCGCCTCGAGCTCGTGGTCGTTCACCAGCGGGATGACCGGCGCGATGTAGACCGCCACCGGCACGCCGGCGTCTGTGAGTTCCTCGATGGCCTGCAGCCGGCGGGTGGGCGAATTGGCGCGCGGGTCGAGGCGCCGCGAGAGCTCGTGGTCCAGCGTGGGCATCGACATGTGCACGCGTACCAGCCCTTTTTTCGCCATCGGCGCGAGGATGTCGAGGTCGCGCGTGACCAGGGCCGACTTGGTCGTGATGCCGACCGCGACGTCGAATTCGGCCAGCACCTGGAGGATCTGGCGCGCGATCGCGTAGTGGCGGTCGATGGGCTGGTAGGCGTCGGTGGCCGCGCCCAGCGCGACGATGCCCGGATCGAAGTCCTTGCGGGCCAGCTCCTTGCGCAGGACTTCCGCGGCGTTCACCTTGGCGAACAGCCGCGTCTCGAAATCGAGGCCGGGCGACAGCTGCAGGTAGGCGTGCGTCGGCCGTGCGAAGCAGTAGACGCAGCCGTGCTCGCAGCCCTGGTAGGGGTTGATGGTGTGGTCGAACGACAGGTCCGGCGACTGGTTCCGGTTCAGCAGCGACTTGGCCTGGCGCTCGGTGACCTCGGTCTTGCGCGTCGCGGGGTCGAAGTCGGCCGCCTCGTCCCACTCATCGCGGACGTAGCGGGACGGCCGATTGGAGCCGGCGCCGCGTCCCTTGACGAAGACGACGGGGTGTTCGGCGGGCCTGGGCGAGTCGGGCATGTCAGCCTGCGCGATCGGCGGCGGAGTCGCCGGGGCGAAACAGCGTGTCGAGTTCCGTACCGTTGACCGCGCCGGCGAAGCCGTCGAACACGCCTTGTTCCGCGAGCGACTGCGCCGCTCGCATGAAGCCGCCCCAGGCGCTGCGCGCCAGCCCACCGCCCACGCTGATCCGGCGCACGCCCAGCGCGGCGATCTCGTGCACGGTCAGGTCGCTCGTCCCGCCCACCAGCAGGTTGACCGGCTTGGGCGCGACGGCGGCCACGACGGCGGCGATGTCCTCGCGCGTCTTGATGCCCGGCGCGTAGAGGCAGTCGGCGCCGGCCTCGGCGTAGGCACGCAGGCGGGCGAGGGTGTCCGCCAGGTCGGGCCGGCCGTGCAGGTAGTTCTCGGCGCGGCCGACGAGCAAGGTGTCGCCGCCCGCGGCGTCGATGGCTTCGCGCGCGGCGCGCAGGCGTGCGATGGCCATCGCGATGTCGTGGATCGGGCGGCCGGCATCGCCGGTCGAATCCTCGATCGACAGCCCCGCGACGCCGGTCGCCACGGCCAGCCGCACGCTCTGGCCGACGTCCTGCGGCGTGGCGCCGTAGCCGCTTTCGAAGTCGGCGTTGACCGGGAGGTCAGTGGCCGCGACCATCTCGCGCAGGTGCGCCAGCACGGCCTCGCGCGGCATCGCGCCATCGGGCCGCGCCTGTGTCCAGGCGAAGCCGGAGCTGGTGGTCGCCAGCGCCTTGAAGCCCAGCGAGGCCAGGTAGCGCGCGCTGCCGGCGTCCCACGGATTCGGGATCACGAAGCAGCCCGTGGCATGCAGCTCGCGGAAGACGTGGCGGCGGGCGGCGATGGCGGAAGGCGATGGCGTCATGGGGTCTCCTGGAGCGTGCGCGGCGCCCAGGCTACCGCAGCTGGCGCCGCCATGCTTCGTCGGTCAGCGAATCAATGCGGCCAGACCCTGTCCACCAGCGTATCGACGTCGGGCTTGGGCGTCATGCCCTTGCTCGCGTCGCGCCATTCCTGAGGCGCGGGCGCATAGGCCTTGGGCGGCTTGTCGCTCCACACGCTCACGCGCAGCGCGAAGACGATCTCGCCGCTCGTGACGGTCATTGCCGGCGTCGTCTCGACCGCCTGCCTCAACGCGTCCATCGTCGCATCGGCGAGCGCGGGCTTGAAGTCGAACCAGGTGTGCGTCTGGTTGCCTGGGCGCACCGCCACGACGATGAATCCGGCCGTCGGGATCTGCGACGGATGCGCCCGCATCGCCTCGGTCTCGGCCTGGCCCAGCGTCTTCAGGTAAGCCGCCATCGCATCCGATCCGCCGGCCACGCGCTGCTCGATGATCTCGCCCTTCTGCAGCAGGACCACGTCGTGCTGGACGAGCGGCTCGACAGCGTGGGCCGCCGAGGCGGCGGCCAGCGCCAATGCGGCGCCGAGCGCGCGGATCAGGCAAGCAAGAACAGGATGCAGCGTCTTCATGCGCCGATTTTCACATCCGGCCAGGGCCGGGGGCGCGCGCCGGATCGGTTCCAATACGGGCATGAAACCCGTGAACCCGAACGGCGGACTCGTCTACTCGACCGACGCCGGCCGAATGTGCCCCGACTGCCGCCAGCCGATCGCGCAATGCGCTTGCAAGAAGGCCGTCGCGCCGCCGACCGATGGCGTGGTGCGTGTGTTCTTCGAGACCAAGGGCCGTGGCGGCAAGGGCGTGACGGTCGTGCGCGGCCTGGGCCTGGCCGAGCCCGAGTTGACGGCGCTGGGCAAGAAGCTCAAGGCGGCGTGCGGCGTTGGCGGCACGGCCAAGGAAGGCGTCGTCGAGCTGCAGGGCGATCATCGCGACCGCGTGATCGCGCTGTTGCAGGCGCAGGGCTTCAAGAACGTCAAGAAGGCCGGCGGCTGAGCCGGTTGTTCCAGCGGAGCGCAGGTCACGCGCTCGCGCTGGCGCAGATGCTGCGCAGGTGCTGCGCTGGCGCTCGCGCCCACCGACCAGGGCCGCCGCGTCAATCCGCCACGTCGGACGCGGGGATCGTGCCCTCGCGCAGCTGGATCATGTTGCCCTCCGGATCGCAGCCGTCGCACACCCGCATGCCCTGGAAACCCCATTCCTTGGCCGGCGGGTTCAGCTCACCGCCGGTTTGAGCAGCGGCCGTGCGCGCATCGGCCAGGCTGGCGACGGCGAAGCTCAGCTTGAACGCGGTGTTCTCGCGCCGCGCGGGCGGTGTCGTGATCTGGATGCGCTCGGCCGTGGCCGCGGGCAGCGCGACCACCACCAGTTCATAGGTCTCGGACTCCAGCACGATGTGGTCCTCGACCTCGTGCACGATCTCGAGGTCGGCCACCTCGGCGTAGAAGCGGGCCAGGCGCTGGATGTCCTTGGCATAGACGATGGCGCCGGCGGTGAAGGGATTGGCCACGAAGAATCCTCCGGGTGATGTTCGTCCCAGTATGCCAAGGCCTTGCGGTTCAGCTGCTGGCGTAGGGCTCGCGCGAGCGCTCGTTCTCGTCGATGCGCAGGCGCTTGCCCAGAGCCGGGAAGGCGCGCTGCGGACAGCCTTGCCGATCGCACACCTTGCAGCCCGCGCCGATCGGCGTAGCCGCCTCCGGATCCGACAGCGCCAGCCCCTTGGCGTAGACCAGCCGTGACGCGTGCCGCACGTCGCAACCCAGGCCGATCGCGAAGGTGCGCTCCGGCGAGCCGTAGCCGCCGGTGGTGCGCGCGATGCAGCGCGCGATCCACAGGTAGGTGCGGCCATCGGGCATGCGCGCCACCTGGGTCAGCACCTTGTGCGGCTGCGCGAAGGCCTCGTAGACATTCCACAGCGGGCAGGTGCCGCCCGAATGCGAGAAGTGGAAGTCGGTGGCCGACTGGCGCTTGGAGATGTTGCCCGCGCGATCGACCCGCACGAAGAAGAACGGCACGCCGCGGGCGTCGGGACGTTGCAGTGTCGACAGCCGGTGGCACACCGTTTCGAAGCTGACGCCAAAGCGCTGGGCCAGCAGGTCGATGTCGTAGCGCAGACTTTCGGCCGCGCTCAGGAAGCGGCCGTAGGGCAGCACCAGCGCGCCGGCGAAGTAGCTCGCCAGGCCGATGCGCGCGAGCGAGCGCGGCTCGGGGCCGCTGAAGTCGCCCTGTGCCACCAGCTCGTCGATCGTCGCCCCTGCCTCGAGGTAGGCGAGCTGGGCCGCGAGCTGGAACGCGCGCTGCGCCGGCTCGACGGCGTCGTTGACGGAGACGCGCTTGAGCGAGGCGTCGAAACGCCGCAGCATGCCCGAGTCGGCGGCCAGCTCGGTGGTGCGCACACCATGCTTGTCGAGCAGCCAGGCTTCCAGGCGCGTGGCCAGGGCCCGCGGGTCGTCGGACGACGCGGCGAGCGCCGACGGCGTGCGCAGCTTCAGGGCCATCACCGCGGCGGCCAGGGCCTCGGCGCGCTCGTCGAGCGATGTGATGTGGTTCTGCCGCTCGTAGAAGAAGTGGCGCACCTCCTCATGCGGCTGGCGCGCGGCCTGGGCAAGGTCGCCGGCTCGCTCGCCCAAGGTCGCGGCGAGCGCGTCCAGCCGGTCCTGCGCATCACGGCTGCGGCGATGGAGGCGAATCAATACCTGGGCCAGCGCGGGCATCTGCTGCGCCATCGCGCGCAGCTCGGCCTGGGAGACGGCGCCGCCGTCCGGCGCCTGCGCCACGACGTCCTGCAGTTGGGCGGTCAGGCGCGCCTCATCGTCCTCCGAGAACAGCTGCAGGTCGACACCCAGCGAGGCCTGCAGGCGCAGCAGCACCGGCACGCTGAGCGGCCGCTGGTTGTTCTCGAGCTGGTTCAGGTAGCTGGGCGACAGTGCCAGCAGCTGCGCCAGGGCGGCCTGGGTCAGGCCGCGTTGTTCGCGCAGGGTCTTGAGCTTGACGCCCAGAAAGGTCTTGCGCACAGTGGCCTCGGCTTCGCAAACATTGCAACTTTCGGCATCATGTTCGCAATCATTGCTGCAGCCAAGCAATACCTGACTGCGAAGATTGCAAATATCATTGGCGCACACTCTCGCGTGGCGCGCCAGATCGCGCGGCGCGCTTCGCCGAACCGTCCAGAAAGCGACCAGACCGATGTCCGACAGCCAGACCGCCTCGACCTTCAAGCCCAAGAAATCCGTCGCCCTGTCCGGCGTCACCGCCGGCAACACGGCGTTGTGCACGGTGGGCCGCAGCGGCAACGACCTGCACTATCGCGGCTACGACATCCTCGAGCTGGCCGAAGCGACCGAATTCGAGGAGATCGCCCACCTGCTGGTGCACGGCAAGCTGCCCAACGCGGCCGAGCTGCGTGGCTACAAGGACAAGCTGAAGTCGCTGCGCGGCGTGCCCGCCGCCGTCAAGGCCGCGCTCGAGCAACTGCCGGCCTCCGCCCATCCGATGGACGTGATGCGCACCGGCGTCTCGGTGCTCGGCTGCGTGCTGCCCGAGAAGGACGACCACAACACGCCCGGCGCGCGCGACATCGCCGACCGCCTGATGGCCTCGCTGGGCTCGATGCTGCTGTACTGGTTCCACTTCAGCCAGAACGGCCGCCGCATCGAGGTCGAGACCGACGACGACTCCATCGGCGCGCACTTCCTGCACCTGCTGCACGGCAGCAAGCCGAGCGCCGAATGGGAGCGTGCGATGCACACGTCGCTCAACCTGTACGCCGAGCACGAGTTCAACGCGTCCACCTTCGCCGCCCGCGTGGTGGCGGGCACGGGCAGCGACGTCTACTCGGCCATCACCGGCGCCATCGGCGCGCTGCGCGGGCCCAAGCACGGCGGCGCCAACGAGGTCGCCTTCGAGATCCAGAAGCGCTACGACAACCCGGACGAGGCCGAGGCCGACATCCGCCGCCGCGTCCAGGCCAAGGAGGTCGTGATCGGCTTCGGCCACCCGGTCTACACGGTCAGCGATCCGCGCAACGTGGTGATCAAGGGTGTGGCCAAATCGCTGTCGCAGGACGCCGGTTCGACCAAGATGTTCGACATCGCCGAGCGCCTGGAAACGGTGATGTGGGACGCCAAGAAGATGTTCCCCAACCTCGACTGGTTCAGCGCGGTCAGCTACCACATGATGGGCGTGCCCACGGCCATGTTCACGCCGCTGTTCGTGATCTCGCGCACCAGCGGCTGGGCGGCGCACATCATCGAGCAACGCATCGACAACAAGATCATCCGCCCTAGCGCGAACTACACCGGACCCGAGGACCAGCCGTTCGTCGCCCTCAAGGACCGCAAGTAAGCCATCCCCAGCGCGAAGGCCTCCGCCGCATGAACACCGACTACCGCAAGAACCTGCCCGGCACCGCGCTGGATTATTTCGACGCCCGCGCCGCGGTCGACGCGCTGCAGCCCGGCGCGTGGGACAAGCTGCCGTACACGTCGCGCGTGCACGCCGAGAACCTGGTGCGCCGCTGCGCGCCCGACATGCTGGGCGTCTCGCTGATGCAGCTGATCGAGCGCCGCCGCGACCTCGACTTCCCGTGGTTCCCGGCGCGCGTGGTCTGCCATGACATCCTCGGCCAGACCGCGCTGGTCGACCTGGCCGGCCTGCGCGACGCCATCGCCGACATGGGCGGCGACCCGGCCAAGGTCAATCCGGTGGTGCAGACGCAACTGATCGTCGACCATTCGCTGGCGGTGGAATTCGCCGGCTTCGACCCCGACGCGTTCGAGAAGAACCGTGCGATCGAGGACAGGCGCAACGAGGATCGCTTCCACTTCATCGAGTGGACCAAGAAGGCGTTCAAGAACGTCGAGGTGATCCCGCCGGGCAACGGGATCATGCACCAGATCAACCTGGAGCGGATGTCGCCCGTGGTCCACGCCAAGGACGGCGTCGCCTTCCCGGATACCCTCGTCGGTACCGACAGCCACACGCCGCACGTCGATGCGCTGGGCGTGATCGCCATCGGCGTCGGCGGCCTGGAAGCCGAGAACGTGATGCTGGGCCGCGCGTCGTGGATGCGGTTGCCCGACATCGTCGGCGTCGAGCTCACCGGCAAGCCGCAGCCGGGCATCACGGCCACCGACATCGTGCTCGCGATCACCGAGTACCTGCGCAAGGAGAAGGTGGTCGGCGCCTACATCGAGTTCTTCGGCGAAGGCGCCGCAGCGCTGACCCTGGGCGACCGCGCGACCATCTCCAACATGACGCCCGAGTTCGGCGCCACGGCGGCGATGTTCTTCATCGACGACCAGACGCTCGACTACCTCAGGCTGACCGGCCGCGAGGCCGAGCAGGTCAAGCTGGTCGAGATCTATGCGAAGCAGGCCGGTCTCTGGGCCGACGCCCTGAAGACGGCAGAGTACGAGCGCACGCTGCGCTTCGACCTGTCCAGTGTCGTGCGCAACATGGCCGGCCCGTCCAACCCCCACAAGCGGCTGCCGACGTCCGAACTCGCCGCGCGCGGCATCGCCGGCCAGTGGGAGGACGTGCCGGGCCAGATGCCCGACGGCGCCGTCATCATCGCGGCCATCACCAGCTGCACCAACACCAGCAACCCGCGCAACGTCATCGCCGCCGGCCTGCTCGCGCGCAACGCGAACGCGCGCGGGCTCACGCGCAAGCCCTGGGTCAAGTCCTCGCTGGCGCCCGGTTCAAAGGCCGTGCAGCTGTACCTGGAAGAGGCCGGCCTGTTGCCCGAACTCGAGAAGCTGGGCTTCGGCATCGTCGCCTTCGCCTGCACCACCTGCAACGGCATGTCCGGTGCGCTCGACCCCAAGATCCAGCAAGAGGTGATCGCGCGCGACCTGTACGCGACGGCGGTGCTCTCGGGAAACCGCAACTTCGACGGCCGCATCCATCCGTACGCCAAGCAGGCCTTCCTGGCCTCGCCGCCGCTGGTGGTCGCCTATGCGATCGCGGGCACGGTGCGCTTCGACATCGAGAAGGACGTGCTCGGCACCGACGCCAACGGCCAGCCCGTCACGCTCAAGGACCTCTGGCCAAGCGACGAGGAGATCGACGCCATCGTCGCCTCCAGCGTCAAGCCCTCGCACTTCCGCCAGGTCTACGACCCGATGTTCAAGCTGCAG
>JBJMWF010000028.1:0-5116 GCA_045810265.1 Vitreoscilla sp.
CACCGCCTCGATGGAATTGAGCGCGCTCGCCGACGGCCGCACGGAGATGATCTTCCGCAGCGATCGCATGCACGACGCAATGTGGACGCGCAACGCCGAGGCCGGCTGGACGCAGCAGATCGACCACCTCGTCGGCCAACTGGCGCAGCTCGCATCGTCGTCCTGAAGCGTCGAGGGACGACTGGTTGGGTCGACGCGGACGCGCCTGCGGTCAGCGCCGGGAGGCTTCCAGCCTGTCCTTGACGGGCGCCATCGCGACCACGTCCTCGATGGCCCGCACCACCAGCTCCGGGTTGGCCTCCTGGATGCGGTGATCCGAGTCGACGATCACCTTGCGCGCGTTCGGATACAGCGCCTCGACGCGTTTGCGCACGGCCGGATCGTCGTCGTTGACGCCGAAATCCACCGCCACGGCGCCGGCCGAACGCGGCACGTTGAACAGCCGGATCATCGGGATCGCGTCGGCCGGCGGCAGCGTCAGCACGGCGTCGCCGGTGGCATGGATCTGGTCGATCTCGCGATTGACCGCGCTGCTGAAGAACAGCCGCTTGGCGACGCGCGTGGCGAAGGGAAAGTCCTCGCTGCGCTTGACGACCCCGGGATAGAGGGCGTCCACCAGCACCACGCCGGCGACTTCGTCGGGATGCGCCCGCGCGAACTGCTGCACGTACAGCCCGCCCAGCGAATGGCCGACCAGCACGTAGGGCGGCGCCAGCCCGCTTTCCTTCAGCGCGCGACGCAGCTCCTCGACGATCGTGGCCCCGTCACGCGGCTGCGGCGTGTCGTCGCTGTTGCCGTAGCCCGGCCGGTTGTAGGCGAACACCCGCGCCTGCGGCGCCACCGCCTTGATCACGCCGTCCCAAGTGGCGATCGTCTCGCGCAACCCGTTCTCGAACACCAGCGTGCCCAGCCGCCGCGGCGTGCCGCCGGAAAGTATCTCGACACGCCGGCCATCGACGGTGTGCAGCGTCGGCACGGGCAATGTGCCCTGCGCCAGGGCGCCGCCAGAAGCGAGCAGGATCGCGGTCGCGACAAGCAGACGGACATTCATTGGAGGCCTCTCGGTGCTGTGAAGCGAGGCATTCTGGCGAGCCCACCCGCACGCCGCGCCGGCGATGCGACGCACTGCGCCGGGGGAGGATGGACGGTGGTTTGGCCGGGATGCGGATCGGCTGGCCGCTGCTACGCCGATTGCCGCCACGCGCTTGCCGTGGGCAAGAGTGGTTTGGCCAGAGCCGGCCGCACGGAGGGCTGGCGGAAGCGGTGAGATTCGAACTCACGGGCCCTTGCGGGCCGACGGTTTTCAAGACCGTTGCAATCGACCACTCTGCCACGCTTCCAGGATCGAGGCCGTGATTGTACCGAGCGGGGGTCAGCCGGGCTTGCGGGCCTGCGGGCACTTGACCTGGACGATCTCGCGGCGGCCGCCGTCCACGCGCACGGCGGTGAGCTGGCCGCCCCAGATGCAGCCGGTGTCGATGCACAGCAGGGTCGGGGTGTCGACCAGGCCCAGTTGCGACCAGTGGCCGAAGGCGATCGGGGTGTCGCGGGTCAGGCGGTTCGGGTGCGAGAACCAGCGCTGCATCTCGGGCGGTGCCTCGCCGGGGGTGTCCTTCTTCAGCTCCAGCTCCCCGTCTGCGTTGCACAGCCGCATGCGCGTCAGCACGTTGACGATGAAGCGCCAGCGCTCCGGGCCGGCCAGCGCCGGGTCCCAGCGGCGCGGCTCGTTGCCGTACATGGCGGGCAGGAACTCCGAGATGGCGTCCGAGCGCAGCAGCGTCTCGATCTCGCCGGCGTAGGCCAGCGTGTCCTCGGCGCTCCACTGCGGAATGACGCCCGCGTGCACCAGCAGCCAGCCGCAGGCCTGCGCGGCCATGCGGCGGTGGCGCAGCCAGTCGAGCAAGGCGTCGCGATGCGTATCGGCCAGGATGGGATCCAGGGTGTCGCCCTTGCCGGGCTTGCGCACGCCGTGCGCCACGGCCAGCAGGTGCAGGTCGTGGTTGCCCAGCAGGCACTGGGCCGCGTCGCCCAGCGACACCAGGCGCTGCAGCACCGCCAGCGACTGGGGGCCGCGGTTGACCAGGTCCCCCAGCACGTGGATGCGATCGCGCGAAGGCGAGAAGTCGATGGTGGCGAGCAGTTGCTCCAGTGGGTCGCAGCAGCCCTGGAGGTCGCCTATCAGATAATCCATGCTCCGATTCTGCTACGCTCGCGGGCTTTGGCCCTGCCGCGGCCAAGTATTCACACCTGGGGCGCCCCGGCGCGTCCGCGTTCCGCCGCTTCGGGACGAAACCACACGCACCGCCTGCCCCCTCGATGGACGTCGCCCTCCTCATTTTCCTGATCGTGCTGAACGCCGCGTTCGCGATGTCGGAAATGGCGTTGACGGCGAGCCGCAAGGCGCGCCTGCAGGTGATGCTGGAGGCCGGCGAGCGCGGTGCGGAGGCGGCGATCGACCTGCACGATCATCCGACCAAGTTCCTGTCCACGGTGCAGGTGGGCATCACCTCGATCAGCGTGCTCAACGGCATCGTCGGCGACGCAGCGTTCTCCGAACCACTCGGCGAGTGGCTGCACGCCACCTTCGGCCTGGGTCTGCATCCGGCGCACATCACGGCCACCGCGCTGGTGGTGCTGATCATCACGGTGGTGACGATCATCTTCGGCGAGCTGGTGCCCAAGCGCATCGGCCAGATGTTTCCCGAGACCGTGGCCAGCCTGCTGGCGCCGACCATGCAGATGCTGTCGGTGGCCACGCGCCCGCTGGTCGTGCTGCTGTCCAAGACGACCGAGGGCATCCTGGGCCTGCTGGGCATCCGCGGCAACGCCAAGCGCGAGGTGACCGAAGAAGAGATCGCCGCCAGCCTCGAGGAGGGCCTGGACGCCGGCGTGATCGAGGCCCAGGAGCACCAGATGGTGCGCAACGTGTTCCGCCTGGACGACCGCCAGATTGGCTCGATGATGATTCCGCGCGCCGAAATCAGCTGGCTCGACGCCAACGCGCCGATCGCCGACGTGCTCAAGGCCGTCGTCGAGGACGAGTCGCACGCGCGCTACCCGGTCTGCCGCGGCGGGCTCGACGACGTCATCGGCGTCATCACCGCGCAAGGCCTGCTCAAGCCGCTGGCCGAGGGCCGCATGCCGGTGCTGACCGAGGAACTCGAGCCGCCGGTGTTCGTGCCCGAGACGCTGTCCGGCATGGAGCTGCTGGATCATTTCCGCTCGCACGTGGCGCAGTTGGTGTTTGTCGTCGACGAGTACGGCGCGGTGCAGGGCGTGATCACGCTGCGCGACGTGCTGGAGGCGATCACCGGCGAGTTCGGCCCCGAATCGGGCGATGATGCGTGGGCCGTGCGGCGCGAGGACGGCAGCTGGCTGATGGACGGCCTGATCCCCGTGCCCGAGCTGAAGGACCGCCTCGAGATCAAGGACCTGCCCGAGGAAGACCGCGGGCGCTACAACACCCTGGCAGGCATGATCATGCTGTTGCTGGGACGCCTGCCGCGGACGACCGACACGGTCGAATGGGGCGACTGGCGATTCGAGGTCGTCGACCTCGACGGCAAGCGCGTCGACAAGGTACTCGCGAGCCGGAACAATTCCCCTGGAGAACAACCATGATCGTCACGAACCTGCACAAAGAGCCGATTGCGCTCGACACCGTCCTGCACCGCGACATGCGGCTGAAGAATGAGCTCAACGCGATCCCGCGCCTGACGCCGTTCACGTCGTTCGTGATCTCCGTGAGCGAGTTCGCCGACGCGGCGCTCAGCTTCCCGATCCTGTTCGTGCGCGCCGCGCAGGACGCGCTGGGCCGCGACACCGTCACGCCGGTGGCGGTGTTCGGCATGAAGCCGGGCGAGAACCTGTTCGCCACGGCCGACGGCAAGTGGGACGCGCCCTATGTGCCCGCGATGCTGCGCGCCTATCCGTTCACGATGGCCCGCATCGAGGGTTCCGACCGCTGGGCGATGGTGTTCGACAACAGCTGGGAAGGCATGTCGCGCACCGAAGGCCTGCCGCTGTTCAACGAGCAGGGCGAGGCCAGCGAGCTGCTCAACAACGTGCACAAGTTCGTGCAGGAGCTCGAGACCGACCTCGAACGCACGCGCCAGTTCTGCGCCGCGCTGCTGGAGATGAAGCTGCTCAAGCCGATGCGCTTCGACGCCACGCTGGCCAACGGCGAACAGCTGTCGGTGGACGGCTTCATGACGCTGGACGAAGAGGCCGTCAACAAGCTGCCCGACTCGCAGATCGGCCAGATCTATCGCAACGGCATGCTGGGCCTGCTCAACACCCACCTGCTGTCGCTCAACAACATGCGCCGCCTGCTGGACCGCCGCCTGAGCCAGGCCGCTGCCGCCAAGGCCTGACCGGCCTGATCACGCCTCGCGGGCCCGGGTGCCGGCAGGCGGCTTCCAGCCCAGTCGCGTCGACAGCTGCAGCGCCGCCGGCTTCAGCTGCGCGGCGACCGCGCCGTCGGCCCGCGCATCGAAGGTCGCGCTCGGCCCGATCGCCGTCAGGCTCAGCACGAGCTGGCCGCGCGCATCGAACACCGGCACCGACACCGCGCTGAGGCCGGGCAGGGCCACCCCGTCGATGCAGGCGACGCCGTCGGCACGCACCTTGGCGAGCTCGCGGTCGAACGCCGCGCCCAGTCCGAACCGGCCGCCGCCGCGCGTGCGCGCGCCGGCCTGACGCGCCGGCGCTCCGGCGAGGCGCGCCTCGTCGTGGAGCGCCTGCTGCACCGCGTCGTGCGGACCGAAGGCGGCGAACAGGCGGCCGGACGCAGTGTCCGGAATGCTCATCACCGTGCCATGGCGCATCGACACGTGCACCGGCGTCGGCGCCTCGGCGATGCGCACCAGCGTCGGGCCGCGATGGCCCCAGACGGCGATTCCGACCGTGTGGCCGGTCGCGTGAGCGAGCTCGTCGATGCGCTCGGTGGCCAGGCGCACCGGGTCGTACTGCTGCAGGCCGATCAGGCCCATCTGCAGCGCCAGCGGGCCCAGGCCGTAGCGGCCGCCCTCGGTCTCGCGCTCGACCAGGCCCAGCTTGATGAAGCTCACCAGGTAGGGGTGCGCCTTGCCGGCGCTCATGTCCGCGGCCGCGGCCA